>NZ_BTTW01000009.1:0-300000 GCF_036245865.1 Corallococcus caeni
CGTCCGGCCGCAAGCCGCCGCTCCTCCAGTTGCTGGGTCGTCCAACGCCTCGGCTGCCACGCCATGGAAGCGCCCCCTCCATGGAGCAACCGCCGGTCCCTTACCCAACTTCCCTGAAGGGGGTTAGTGGTTGAGGTGGTGGACGTGGATCGCCCAAATGAACGTATCGGCCGACTGGACCTTCTCCGTCCACGACACGATGGGCTCGTGGTCCCCCGCGAGGGCGAAGTCAGGCAGCCCCCACAGCAGTCTGCCCGGGCTCGGTCTCAAGACACCGCCCAGTGACTCCCATCGGGCTCCCGTCCAGCGCCGCGTCTGGCCAATCCGACTGCCCGTCTCGGTCGCGGAGGGCGCTTCGCTCGCGAGCACGACCAGCGACCCGTGGGAGTCCAGTGCAATGGCGTCCACTTGCCGGGACGTCCCGCCGGCAATATCCGTCAATGGTTCGCCGACCGTCACCCAGGCGCCCCCATTCCATTTCCTGACGAGCCCCGTCCAGGCTCCATTGATCAAGCCAGTTCCTCCCACAAGCAAGTACCCATCGCGTCCCATGCAACGGGTTACCGGCAGCAGGCCAAGCCCTGTGGAAATCTCCGTCCAGGAAGTCCCATCCCACCGCATCACTCGCCCCATGTCGCCAGTGCCTGTTTCGGATTGCCTGAAAGTGACGATGGGTCTCTCCGAGGCATCCAGGTCGAACCCCAAGTAGTTGATGTTCGCGCCTCTCTTCATTGGCAGTGGCGCGGCCATGGCCACCCAATTGCTTCCATTCCATTGGCGGAAGACAACCTGTGCCTGTGAAGAACTCTCTTCGTGCCACGCCACGACCGGGAGCTCCTGGGCTCTGGAAGTAAACCCCATCCATGGGATGGCGCTCTGAGCAAGGCTGGTCGTCATGACTGGGCCCATGGGGGCCCATGCAGTTCCATTCCATCTGCGGACATGGACTTGGGTCTGGCCGAGGCCTGTCGCGTATTCCAACCAAGCCACCATCGGGTGCCCGTCAGAATTGATTTGCAGTGCATTGCCCCAGACGGAGTTGTTCGAGCCTCCGTTCAGGGGACCGCCCAGATACTCCCACCCCTCACCATTCCAGCGTTTCACATGAATCGTACCGTTCTGCGCCCAGGCCACGATGGGCAGGGCATCCATTCCCACCCGGAGTGACGTATCTCCAATGAAACTCTCCTCAAGCCTCCCTGCGAACTGCGGCTCTCCCCATTGGAGATAGGCAGGCACGAACCACGCCCAGTCCTGAAACAGTGCCTCAAGCCTGTTTCCAGCAAGATCAACGACCGTGTTTGCCATCACCACGCGGACCCGCTCATTGACCGGCAGTGGAGAAGTAGGGATCAAGCTCAGCGACCGTCCATCTGCTGAAAGCAGAACCTCCGCCTCCAGGGTTCCGGTATCCGTCATCAGTTGGACCGACTGCCCACTCACGGTGGCGGGATTCAATGACTCGGAGAAGGTCACTTGAATGGGCGTCTGTACTGGGACTTCGGAGGCGCCGTTAGCGGGGGTCTGGGCAATCTGGCGCGGCTGCGTCCGATCCACCACGACATTGCGCTCAGCGCTTAGAAAGACCTGATCATTTCGCAGAGCGCGCACGACCAGGACATGAGCCCCTTCAGCGAAGTTCCAGGTTTCCCAAGTCAGTGCGTATGGAGATTCAAGCGCCTCGACAGCAGCCCCATCCACTAGCAACTCCACACGGTCAGGTGCGGGCCCAACAACCTCCACCTGAATCCGCAGGGTGCCGTTGGTGATGCTGTCCGCTGCTGGCGACATCCAGTTGAGAAGCACGGGGCGTTCATCAGGGCTTCCAGAATCCGGTGCAGCACCGGGCTCCAGCTCTGGAATCTGGATGCAGGCACACGGAAGGAACAGCATGAACACCGCAAGGTAGAACCGACCTGAGAGCATGAATCCCATCTGAAGCAAGAACGAATCCACGAAGCTCCAGCCGCTGTCATCACGGTGCAGGCATCGGTCCATGAAGCCCAGAGCCGTCTTTACACCGGGACACGACGTCCCACTCACGAGACCCCGCGTCCATCCATGAGGAGTCGCCCTGAAACGAAAATGCCCCTGCGAAGCCAGGGCTTCACAGGGGCATCTGATGACTCAGCACTTCCACATCATGCGTCTACGGTGCGGCAGGATTCTTCTGCATGACCATGCCGGAAGCATCCAGGTCCGCAATGGTGGCCTGGCCCCAGATGGTCTCATAAGCATCGCCGTATCCCTGCTCCGGCAGCTTGCTGAACGCGACCCGGAGGGTCAGCTTGCTGATCTGGACCGAGTTGAACGAAGTCGCCCCAGCGTAGGTGAAGGAATAGCGGGTGCTGTAGCCCGAGGACAGGATGCCGAAGACCGGCTTCTCGGCGGGAGTGCCGGTCACATAAGGGGCAGTGGGTTCGGCCGAGTTGAGGAAGAACCCCTGCGCATTTCCGACCTCACCCTGGGCGTTACCGACCTTCCCGTCGCCATCGATGTCGTCGTTGAAGAAGATCTGGGCCGTCGTGCCAATCAGGGCCTTGATGGGCGCGGAGAAGCTCACATAGACGGTCTCACCGGCATTGAGCTGGGTGGAAGCCGGCGCAACCGTGGAGTTCTCCTGGTAGCGGACGTCCGTGATGGACACCGACTTCGGAGCAGCCTGGTCGCCGCCGAAGAAGAAGCCCGTCTGGCTGAAGTTGCTGCCACCCTCGGCGGACACGGCGCGCACGAAGATGTTGTACTCCTTGCCCTCCTGCACGATGCCGTTGGCAGGGGTGATGGTCGCCGAGTAGCCACCGACGTTCACCGAGGCCGTCACCGGCAGCGACTCCTTCGCGTACTCGTCCGTCAGGCGCACGAGCAGCGAGCCCGGCTGCACCGGCTGGTTGAAGTACACGTAGATGGGCTCGCCCGGGCGCACCATGTTCCGGAGCGGATCCGTCTCCACGGCGCCCTTGAGGCTGGACACGTTGCCCCCCTCGATGGTGAGTGACACGTTCGACGGCTTCGAGTAGGACAGCTGCGCGAGCGTGGTGGTCTGCGTCCCCACGATGGCGCCGCCCGAGTAGCTCTTCACGTAGCCGCCCGTGTCCACCACCCCGTCGCCGTTGGAGTCCATCGGGGCGATCCACAGGTTGTAGGTGCCGTTCAGCCGCGCCAGCTCCACGCCGGAGGGGATGCCGCTGAAGGTCAGGACACCGTTGGAGTCCGCCGTGGCCTCCACGTAGACCTTGCTCACCACGGAGTTGGCCTGGTCGTAGTTGCTCAGGATGACCGAGCCCGCGCGGTCCACTTCCAGCACGCCCTTCGCGCCCACCGCCGGACGGCCCTGCGGCGTCACCACGTTGACCGTCAGCGAGCCGTTCAGCTGCGTCAGCGTCACCGGACCGAAGCTCGCGTTGCCGTTGTTGATGGGCACCGTGCCCGCGGACGACGGCACCGTGGACGTCGCGCGCAGCGTCGAGTAGCCGCTCTTGCTGAACGTCAGCAGCACCTGCGCGCCCGCCGGCACGTCCGTCATCACGAAGTTGCCGCTCGGGTCCGTCGTCGCCGACTTGCCCGTCGGCTGGCTGCCAATCGTCATCGCGACCGTGACGTCCGCGAGCGGCTGCAGCGTCGTGCTCAGCACCTGGCCCGACACCGTGCCCTTCGGCGTGGAAGGCACCACCACCGACACGTTGTTCGGATCACGAATGCCGTCCGCGACACCATCGTTGTCCGCGTCCGTGGCGTCACCGCACCCCCAAACCATCAGCGGCAACACGGCCATCAGCACATGCTTCTTCATCGTCCCCACCTTGAATTTATGACGGAATTTTCACGCCCCAGCTGCTCCCAAAGGGCGGAAATCGGACACTCCCTGACCCGGGCCCACGCCGTCAAGGTGGGGTAAAATATACCCAAGCCCACTGGAATAGGATGACTCGCCATGTCAGACGTCAACGACCCCTGCCTGGGCTGCGCCATCGTTCACGGGGAGTTCCACCCACCGGGTGGCGTGCTCGCCCGGGCGCCCGGACTCGTCCTCCACGGGGTGGCGTCACCCAGTCCGCTCCCGGGCTGGGTGGTGCTCACGAGCGCTCAGCATGTGCGCGGCTGGTATGACCTGGACGAGGGGGCGTCGCGGGAGCTGGGCCCGTTCGCCGCCCGGGTGATGCGCGCCCAGCGCGAGGTGCTGGGCGCGGAGCACGTCTACGCCTTCGCCATTGGCGACGTGCTCCGCCACTTCCACCTGCACCTCGTGCCCCGCTTCGCGGACACGCCATCCCACCTCCGGGGTCGGGGCGCTTTCGACGCGGCTCCGGCGGAGCACCTTCCGGTGGAAACGCTGGAGGCCGCGGCCCGGCGGCTGGCGGCGGCGCTCGCCCGCTGACCCATGCCGGGCGTGCACAGGGCGCCTGGATGGGCCACTGTCATGGACCTGACACCGTATCGGGGGAAGAATGCAGGCCGTCCTCATGCGTGCGTTCCCCCTCGGCCCCTGGCTGCTGTCCCTCTGGCTCCTCACCGCCGGTCCCGCGCTCGCGGACAACAACGCGGACGAGGCGGACATCGCCTTCGAGCTGGGCAACGACGCGTACTCGCACGGCAACTACACCGAGGCGCTGCGCTCGTACTTCACCAGCTACCGGCTGGTGCCCAACCGCAACGTCCTCTTCAACATCGCGCGCTGCTTCGAGGCCCTGGGCAAGTTCAACGAGGCGTACCGCTACTACAACGACCTGCTCGGCGAGGACCTGCCGGCCGAGGACGCCTCCGAGGTCTCCCGCTCCCTGGAGCGGCTGCGCCCCAAGGTCGCCCTGGTGCGCGTCACCACCAACCCCCGGGGCGCGGACGTCTTCGTCGACCGCGCGGACCTGGGCAGCCGGGGCCGCTCGCCGCAGACGCTCGCGCTGTCGCCGGGCCGGCACAAGGTCCTGGTGCAGAAGTCCGGCTACCGCCCCACCGAGACCACCGTCACCCTCAGCCGGGGCCGGGAGGTGCCGGTGGACCTGGACCTGGCCCTCATCACCGGCGTGGTGGACGTCACCGGCACGCCCGAGGGCGCCGAGATTCGCGACAACCCCACCGGCCCCGTCCTGGGCCGCGTCCCCGCGAAGCTGCGCCTGTCCCCGGGCCAGCGCGTGCTGCACGTGCGCGCCGCGGGCCACGCGCCCGGCCAGTACGTCATCGACGTGCCCTCCGAAGGCACGCTGCCGCTCGCCGTCACGCTGAACGCCCAGACGGCGCCCACCGGGCGTGTCGTCGTCACCGCCAACCACGACGGCGCCACCGTGCGCGTGGACGGCCGGCCCGCGGGCTTCACCCCCACCGTCGTCACCCTCCCGGAGGGCGAGCACGTGCTGGAGGTGGAGAGCCGCGACGTGCGCCCGGTGCGCCAGAAGGTCACCGTCATCCCGGACCAGGAGGTGAAGGTCCACGCGACCCTGCGCTACGAGCCGCCCCCGGTGCGCGCCGCGTCCAAGCGCCTGCTGGCCGTGGACGAGGCCCCCGCCTCCACCACCGTGCTCACGCCGGAGGAGCTGCGCGCGTTCGGGTGGCGCACCCTGGCGGAGGCCCTGGCGGGCGTGCGCGGCTTCTTCCTCACCGACGACCGGACGTACACGTACCTGGGCGTGCGCGGCTTCTCACCGCCGGGCGACCTCAACACGCGCATCCTCATCCTCTGGGACGGCCACGCGATGAACGACGTGTGGGCCGGCCAGGGCTACGCGGCGCACGACCTCAGCGTGGACCTGGAGGAGGTGGAGCGCATCGAGGTGGTGCGCGGCCCCGGCAGCGCGCTGTACGGCACGGGCGCGTTCTTCGGCGTCATCAACGTGGTGCCGCGCGAGTCGCTGGGCCTGGACCGGCGGATGGAAATCACCGGCGCCGTGGGCGCGCTGGGCTCCACGCTCGTGCACGCCACCACGTCGTGGGAGGACCCGGAGCGCTCCGTCCTCTTCAGCCTCGCGGGCATGAAGTCCCACGGCGCGGACACCACCCGCCTGGGCGACCCGGGCCCCATCGTCACCGGCCTGGACGGCGAGAAGGCCGGCACCGGTTCGGTGCGCGCGCGCCTGGGCAACCTGTCGCTGGTGGCCCAGCTGCACGGGCGCAGCAAGGACGTGCCCACCGCGCCCTACGGCACGGTGGTGGGCGCGCAGGGCACGCGCGTGCAGGACGTGCGCGGCTTCGCCGAGGCGAAGTACGAGCGCCCCCTGTCCGAGCGCTTCATCCTGTCCCTGCGCGGCGCCCTGGACCTGAGCCGCTACCAGGGCCACTGGAACTACGACGGCGGCGACAGCGCGGCGACGAACACCGACTCCGGCGCGGCGGACTGGCTCACCGCCGAGGCGCGCCTGCTGGCCGGGCTGTCCGACGACAACCGCCTCACCGTGGGCGTGGAGGGCCAGTACCAGCTGCGCGTGGACCAGAAGAGCGTGGGCCCCGCGGTGGCCGCGTCGCTGGGCACGCAGACGCGCTCGCTCGTGTCCGTGTACGCGCTGGACGAGTGGCGCCTGCACCCGCGCCTGAGCCTGTCCCTGGGCTTCCGCGTTGACAGGTACTCGGACCTGGACTCGCTGCCGCTCACGCCCCGGCTCGCGGTCATCGGCCGGCCGTATGAGCAGGGCCTCACCAAGCTGGTCATCGGCCGCGCGTTCCGCGCCCCCAATGTCTACGAGCTCTTCTACGAGGACAACCTCCTCACCCAGCGCCCCGCGAAGCAACTGGAGCCGGAGACCATCACCACCTTCGAGGTGGAGCACTCACACGACCTGACGCACGAGCTGCGCGTGACGGTCGCCGGCTACCACAACCGCATCTCCCGGCTCATCACGCTCAGCACCGAGTCTGCGGCCACGCCCGCCTGCGGCACCGCGAGCGCGCCCACGCAGTGCCTGGTGTACGCGAACAACTCCGGCGAGACGCTCGCGTGGGGCGCGGAGGCCGGGCTGCACTGGCAGCCGGGCCGCTGGCTGCTGGTGGACCTGAGCTATTCCTACGTGACGCTGCGCAACGCCTCGCAGGACGTGGTGGAGGCCGCGCCCACGCACCTGGCCTCCGGGCGCTTCCTCCTGCCCGTGGGCAACGGCGACATGCGCATCGCCACGCAGGCCACGTACCAGAGCGCGCGGGTGCCCGGCATCGCGGGCGCGGACAGCGGGGAGGCGCTGCTCGTGGGCTTCGGCGTGTCCGGCGACTACGGCCGGCTGCGCTACTTCGCGGGCGTGAACAACCTGCTCGACACGCGCTACGCCTTCGTCGTGAGCGACGACGTGTCCGCCGGCCCCGTGCCCCAGTACGGCCGCACCTTCAACCTCCAGCTCACCGGCAGCTTCTGAGAGACTCGCGCGCCATGGTTGAACCCGTCCTCGACTTCATCCAGCCCGGACACCCGCTCTACGAGGGCGAGCTGGAGCTGCGCTTCCGCGTGCTGCGCGAGCCCCTGGGCCACACCCGCGCCTCCGTGAAGTTCCCCTTCGAGGACGACAGCCTCCACCTGGTGGCCCACGCGGACGGCGCCGTGCTGGGCTGCGTGCTGTTCCACCCGGAGGACGCGCACGGCGGCCGGCTCTTCCAGATGGCCGTGTCGCCGTCGCTCCAGGGAAGGGGCCTGGGCGCGAAGCTGGTGCGCGCGCTGGAGGACGCGCTGCGCGGGCGCGGCTTCCGCCACGTGCACCTGCACGCGCGCGCCCCCGTCGTCCCCTTCTACGAGCGCCTGGGCTACGCGGTGTACGGCGAGCCCTACGAAGAGGTGGGCATCCCCCACCGGAACATGCAGCGCGACCTCTGAGCCTCTGAGCCTCAGGTCGCGGGGACCTGGACCGCCGGCAGCCGGCGGCTCCCCCAGAGCACCGCCACCAGCGCCGTGAGCGACATGCCCGCGCCCACCGCGCACACGCCCGGCCAGCCCGCGCGCGTCCACGCCGCCATGCCCGCCCACGCGCCCGCGGCGCCGCCCACGAAGTAGGTCACCATGTAGAGGGTGTTGAGCCGACTCCGGGCGTCCGGCCGCAGCGAATACACGCGCGCCTGGTTGGCGATCTGATTCGCCTGCGCGCCCAGGTCCAGCAGCACCACGCCCAGCGCGATGCCCCACAGCGAGTGCCCCAGGAGCCAGAGCACGACGAAGGACGCCAGCAGCACGGCGATGGCCAGCGCGTTGATGCGCCGGCCGGCGCCCCTGTCCGCGGAGCGCCCCACCAGCGGCGCGATGACCGCGCCCGCCACGCCCACCACGCCGAAGAGGCCCGCCACCTGCGCGTCGTAGTGTCCGGGCATGGAGCGCAGGTACAGCGCCAGCGTGGCCCAGAAGGCGCTGAACGCGCCGAAGGTCAGCCCGCCCAGGAGCGCGTGCAGCCGCAGCACCGGCTCCGTGCGGGCCAGGTGGATGAGCGACCGCATCAACTGGGGATAGGGCATGGCGGCCACGGGCGGCTGCGCGGGCAGCGTGAAGCGCAGCACGACGCCCATCACGACCATCAAGCCCGCTGCCACGAAGAACATGGTGCGCCAGCCCAGGTGCGTGCCCACGAAGCCCGCCGCCGTGCGCGACAGCAGGATGCCGATGAGCAGCCCGCTCATCACCGTGCCCACCACGCGCCCGCGCTCCGAAGGGGCCGCGAGCTGCGCCGCGAACGGGATGAGCAACTGCGGCACCACCGTGGTGACGCCGATGGCGAAGCTCGCCGCCACCATCACGTGCAGCGTGGGCGCGAGCCCCGCCGCCACCAGCGCCACGCCAACGCAGCCGCACAGCACGAGGATGACCTCGCGCCGCTCCAGGCTGTCTCCCAGCGGCACCAGGAACAGCATGCCCACCGCGTAGCCCACCTGCGTCAGCGTGGGCACCAGCCCCAGCGCGCTCCCGTCCGCGCCCAGCGCCCGGCCGATGTCTCCCAGCAGGGGCTGGTTGTAATAGAGGTTCGCGACGGTGACGGCGCCGGCCACCGCCATCAGCCAGACGAGCGAGGGACGGAGCGAAGCGGAGGGCGCGGGGTCGGAAGGCGTCTGCATGGCGGGCGGCGCAACGGATAAGCCTCGCGTGGACGCGCTTCAAGCAGGACGTGCGCGCGCAGCCGCCGGCCGGGCGGGCGGGCCACGCCCCCCTTCCCCACGGCCCCCGCGCGCGGCAGGCTGCGGGCCATGCTTCGTTCCCTTCTGCTGTGCGCGGTGCTGGCCCTGGCCGGCTGTGGTGGCGACTCCTCCTCGGGTGACCCGGCCCAGGTGACGTACGCCGACGCCCTGGGCGTGAACCTGTCCTCCATGAACAAGAGCGAGTCCGGGCTCTACACGCAGGACCTGGTCGTGGGCACCGGAGCGGAGGCCGTCAACGGAAGCCGCGTGCTGGTGCACTACACCGGCTGGCTGCCGGATGGCTCCAAGTTCGACAGCAGCCGCGGCGGTCAGCCCTTCAGCTTCGCGGTGGGCGCGGGCCAGGTCATCGAGGGTTGGGACGAGGGACTCGTCGGCATGCGCGTGGGAGGCACGCGCAAGCTCGTCATCCCCTCGGACATGGGCTACGGCTCGCGCGGCGCTCCCCCGGTCATCCCGGCGGACTCCGTGCTCGTCTTCGACGTGGAGCTGATGCGCATCTACTGAGACGCCCACGGCTTCAGACGCCGGGCGTCCCTCCGGACACCGGCGGCGCCGGGGGCGTGCGCTTCTTCGGAATCGCGGAGCGCCCCTTCGGGCCCTTCAGCGCCACGCCCAGCAGCATCGTCGCGGGCAGCATCATGCCCAGCCCCTGCGTGAGGTCCTTCGGGGGATGGGTCACCACGCCCAGCACCATCCCGAGGAAGAGCAGGCCGCACACGATGCGCAGGACGAGGGCGTTCACGTTCGAAGGCTCCCAGGCGGGCAGTGCCCGTTCGCGGGCGGCCAGAGCATAGCGCGCGGCGCCCCGGCGCGCCGTCCGTTAAGGTGGCCCCGTGAGCCCCCCGAACCGCTTCCAGCCCGGGTATGAACCGCCCGCCCGCTCGCGCGACACCGCGCTCCTGTTCGCCGTGCGCGGCATGGACCTGCTCGTGTCCGAGCACGACGGCCGCCTCGACCTGCCCCGGTGCCAGGCCCTGCCGGACGCCGCGGCCAGCGCCCACTTCCTGGGCGTGCTCGACGACACGGACTGCTACGCCGCGCCCGTGCCCGGCGACTTCACGCCTCCGGAGGGGCTGAAGTTCGTCCCCGCCCGCTCGCTCTACAAGCAGGTGGACGAGGCGACGTTCGCCGTGGCGGGCCGCGCGCTCTCCATCGCGGAGTGGGACCTGAACCACCGCTTCTGCGGCAAGTGCGGCACGGCCACGCAGCGGGTCCCCGGTGAGCGCGCGCGCCGCTGCCCGGTGGACCACACGCCGTTCTACCCGCGCATCTCGCCGGCGGTCATCGTCCTCATCACCCGCGGGGACGAGATGCTGCTCGCGCGCAACGCGTCCTTCCCGGAGCCGTTCTTCAGCACCGTGGCGGGCTTCGTGGACCCCGGCGAGTCGCTGGAGGAGACCGTCCTGCGCGAGGTGAAGGAGGAGGTGGGCGTGGACCTGAGGAACGTCACCTACTTCGGCAGCCAGCCGTGGCCCTTCGGTCGCTCGCTGATGGTGGGCTTCATGGCCGAGTACGCGGGCGGCGACGTCACCGTGGACGGCAAGGAGATCGCCGAGGCGCGCTGGTTCGGCGTGGAAGACCTGCCCCGCATCCCGCCCCGCCTGAGCATCGCGCGCCACCTCATCGACACCTTCATCGACCAGGTGAAGGCCCGCCGGCCCCAGCCCTGAGCTCCCCCTCCGAGTTCCCTGGCCCGGTCCTTCCGGGCCGGGAGCCAGGCGCCCGCTCCGGAATTCCCCGCGTCCCCGGACGTGTTTCACCCGGATGGGCGCACCGGGCTTGACCCCCACCCCCAGGGTGCGCTTGATGCGCCCCTCCGCACGCACGCCATGCCCGCCGCACGCCCGCACATCGAGCCCCGCCGCGTCCCCACCGCCGACTCCGTCGTGGTGAAGGAAATGTATCTCTCACTCCAGGGCGAGTCGTCCCACGCCGGACTGCTCTGCGGCTTCATCCGCCTCACGGGCTGCCACCTGCGCTGCTCGTACTGCGACAGCGAGTTCGCCTTCCACGGCGGCAACCGCATGAAGAACGCGGACGTCGTCGCCCAGGTGCTGGCCATGAACACGCCCGCGGTGGAGGTGACGGGCGGGGAGCCCCTGCTCCAGCCCGGCGTGTATCCGCTGATGGAGTCGCTGCTGGACGCGGGCCTCAAGGTGCTGCTGGAGACGAGCGGCGCCATCGACGTGCGGCTCGTGCCCCCGGCCGTCCATAAAATCGTGGACATGAAGACGCCGTCGTCCGGCGAGTGCGACCGCAACGACTACCGCAACCTCACGTCCATGAACGCCAACGACGAGCTGAAAATCGTCATCGGCTCACGCGAGGACTACGAGTGGGCGCGCGCGCTCGTGCGCGAACACCAGCTGGGCCAGAAGCCCTACAGCGTCCTGTTCTCCACCATCTTCGACAGGCTCCACCCGCGCGAACTGGCGGAGTGGATCATCGAGGACCGGCTGCCGGTGCGCTTCCAGCTCCAGATGCACAAGTACCTCTGGGACCCCAACGCGCGCGGCGTGTGACGCGCGCTGCCCGGTCCTCACCGCCAGGACAGCGAGACGGCGGCGAGCGCGCCCCATAGCAGCAGGCCCAGCAGGTTCAGCGCCGACAGGACGCGCAGCAGGAGGGCCAGGCCCCGGTCGCCCACCTCGTGACGGCGCCGCAGCTTGCGCGTGGAGATGACGGTGCCCGCCACCGCCACCGCCAGCGTGCACGCCAGCTCCAGCAGCATCCCCAGGCCTCCGCCCTGCCGCCCGTGGGCTGCCCCCGCGAGCCGCACCACATGCGCGCCGAGGAACAGGCCTCCCAGGGCGTTGGCGAACAGCGCCAGCCGCACGGTGTGCGACGGCCGCAGGTCCCGCCGGCGCCGCTCCGCGCACGGCGCGCAGTACGCCAGCTCCTCCAGTACCTCCGTGCACGCGCCGCACAGGAAGCCGCCGCAGCGCGTGCAGAGGGCCACCGCGGCCACGGCCGGATGCTGGCCACAGCGTGCACCCGCGAGGCTCGCGGCGGATCCGGCCATGCGGCTTGCCGCCTAGAAGCCCGGAGGCGGCGTGCGGGCCGCCAGCGCCGCAATGCCGTGGACGCCCATGCCCAGGAACACCGCCGTCAGCACCGTGCTGGCCACGAAGCCCGCGACGATGAGGTTCTTGCGCGGGTGTTCGAACTGGCTGAACGCGTAGACGAGCATGTAGCAGGGGATGAGCAGCACCATCACCCCGGTGCCCACGCTGCGGCGGAAGGCGTGCGTCAGCAGCAGGACCGCGCACACGAGCGAGACGACCCCGAACAGGATGGCGAGTGGCAGGAGCGGCACACCTGCCCCCTTAGCACGCCTTCGCCCCTTTCGCGGCGGGCGTGCGCATACTAAGGACGGCCCGCCGCCCACCCGCCGAGGAGGTCCCCGCCATGGCCCTGTTCAAGACGTTCCTCATCTTCATCCTGGCCGGCACCCTGCTGGGCACCTTCATCGCGTCGCTGGCGGCCCCCTCCTACATCGAGTGGAACAACAGCACGCCGCTCGCCACGCAGACCATGTGCAACCTGCCGGAGGTCGTGCGCAGCGTGACGGCGTCGCTGATGCACTCGCAGCTCATGGGCGCGGCCATCGGCGCGGGCGTGGGCCTGGTGGCCGCCATCCTCGCCGCCGTGCGCGCCCGGAGCCGCTCCAAGCAGCGTCCGGGCACTCCGCCTCCCGCGGCCACCGCCGCCTGAGGCGGGCGCCGCTACTGCTTCGGCAGGACGTAGATGGCGGGCGACTGGCCCAGCAGCACGCCGCCGTTGCCATCCTCCACCTCCACGTAGAGGTGGAAGGCCTGGTTGGGGTCCTCCGGCGGTGACGGCACGGTCCAGGTGGGCGTGGCGACGCTGGCGTTGCTGAACGCGCCCGCCGGGTTCGCGGGCACCTGCGTCCAGCGGAAGAAGATCTCGTCCTCGTCCTGGTCCGTCACCTCCAGCTGGAGCTGGAGGACCGTGCCCTCCTCGAACTTGAGCCCGCCCGGCGTGGACGGCGAGCCCAGCGGGCGCGGTCCGGCGATGATGACGGGCTGGTGGTTGGGCGAGTAGCACCCGACGCTCCCCAGACCCAACGCGAGCAAGACGAACAAGAACGAGCGAGAACGCGACATGGACTTCCCCCTGCTAGGAACGTCCACACCCTAATTCGGCCCCCGCGCTCCGTATACCCACCCGGGGGCCCCGGCTGTTTCATCACCAGCTGATGAACGCGTCGCGGGCCGCGCGCCAACTGTCGCGCGGCGCGCATCCCGCCCCGTTGGGAAAATCCGTCCCGCCAACAAGCCGGGGGGACGAGCGTCAACGCCTTCCCGGACGCCGCGCGAAGAGCCGCAGCTTGTCCGCGCGCGTGAGCCGCTTGATGGCGGCCTCCCGGCGCAGGGCGGCGCTCCGGTCCTGGGCGGGCTCGCTCCAGACCAGCGTCACCGGCAGCCGGGCGCGCGTGTACGCGGCCCCCTTGCCCCGGCCATGCGTGGCCAGACGGCGCTCCAGGTTGTTGGTGGCGCCCGTGTACAGCGTGCCATCGCGGCAGCGCAGCATGTACACGGTCCAGGCGGCGGTGGGGGCTTCCGACACGGCGCCCCCACTCTACCGCCAGGACGGCGAACGTCAGGAGGGCTTCTGCCCGCCCCCACGCCTGCCCTGCATGCGCGCCAGCCGCCGCGTCTGCGCCCTCACCGCGTGCGTCTTCCGGACGCGCGCCATGACGTCCGACACCTGCGCCAGCGGATCCGTCCGCCACCCCGCCAGCACCTGCGTCTCATGCACCACGCCCACCAGGCTGCCCCCTGCCCCCACCACCCCCACCACCTGCACGTGGTACTGCTCCATCACCTTCAAGGCCCCCAACAGTGTGTCTGTGGGAAAAACTGTGGCGATGAAGGACGACAACGCTTCCCTGAACCCCCGGCCCTGCCCCATTTCCACGACCTCCCCGAGATGGACTCACATCCCCTGCAACTGTCCTGCCGTCCCAGGAAAGTCCGGCCGCGACACTCCGGCATCGGCCCGGCGTCGGGCGTAGACTGAAGATGTGACATCACGACAGGCACCAGCACCCCGGTTGAGCCGGATGGCGGACCTCTTCACCAAGGCGGTCGAGCGGAGCAAGGAGGGGTTGCTGACCCTCAGCTTCAAGCCGGACGAGCTGTACCGGGTGCCCACGGACGACGGAGCGGCCATCGCGCTGGGGCGCTACCACCCTCGGGGAGAGCGCCGGTTCGCGGAGCCCGTCCTGCTGTGCCACGGGCTGGGAGCCAACCGCTTCCACATGGACTTCAACGAGCAGTACAGCCTGGCGCGCTACCTGGCGCGGGCGGGGTTCGAGACCTGGGTCATCGAATTGCGCGGCCGGGGGCTCGCGGGGGCCTGCGCGGACTGGAATTTTGATGATCAGGCTGAACACGATGTGAGAACGGCTTTGCGCACCGTGATGTCCACGGGTGCCCAGCAAGTGCTCTGGGTGGGCCACTCCAAGGGCGGGCTGATGCTCTACGCCCACCTGGCCCGCAACCCCCAGGCGCCGGTGAAGGCGGCGGTGTCCCTGGGCGCCCCCTTCACCTTCGCGGTGCAGCCGGGCTTGCGAGCGTTCGTGCAGCGGATGGAGCCCTTGCTCAAGCTCAAGGTCATCCCTACCCGCCGTGTCACCAGCATCGCCTTCTTCGGGGCGCCGCCGGGGCCGCTCACCCGGTACATGATGCTGGCGGACAACATGGATCCGCAGGTGGTGCGCTGGGCGCTGGCCAACGTGCCCGCGGACGTGGCCGGGGGCGTGGGGCGGCAGTTCGCCCGGTGGATCACCACCAGCCAGTTCACGACGTTCGACGGGAGCTTCGACTACCGCGAGCCGCTGGCCGGGGTGAGGATTCCCTTCCTGCTCATCGCCGGCAGCCGGGACCTGCTCGCGCCGCCGCTGGCGGTGGCCCGGGCGAAGGAGCACCTGGGGGGCCCGGTGAAGATGCTGGTCGCCGGGCGCGGCCACGGCTTCGCGGCGGACTACGGCCACGCGGACCTCATCCTGGGCCGCAAGGCGCCGGATGAAATCTTCCCCCAGGTGGAGGCCTTCCTGGCCTCCAACGCCACCCCGCTCTAGGCGGGGTGCCCCTGCCCGGAGCGCCGGTTGTCCGGGCCCGCCCGGCGTGCTACCCGGAAGGCCGCTCCCATGGGCCCATCCGTTCGCTTCCCATCCCGGCCGTGACGTCCCGCTTGAAAGCCCGGCGGCCCGGCACCACCGTGGAAGGTCCCCTGTCCCCTCCCCCGAGGCCCCCGCGCATGCGTCCCGCTTCCTTCCGCGCCTCCCTCCCGTCGTGGTCCGCCGTCGTCACCCTGGGGCTCGCCCTGGGAGTGCTGGGGCTGACGGGCTGCCGGCCGCAAACCCAGGAGGGACCGGACCCCACGGTGGTGGCCACCGTGAACGGCGAGTCGCTCAGCCGGACGGACTTCGAACAGGAGCTGGCGCGGGAGCTGGCCACCACGGAGGGCCCGGAGCCCACGCCCGAGGAAGTGGAGCCCTTCAAGCGGGCGCTCGTGGACACGCTGGTGAAGCGGATGCTGCTGCTCCAGGCCGCGAAGCAGAACAACATCGCCGTGACGCCCGAAGAGGTGGACCGGGGCGTGCTGCGGCTGTCGGGTGACTACCCCGCGGGCAACTTCAATGAGGTGCTCGCCCAGGGGCAGCTGTCCATGGCGGAGCTGCGCGCGCGGGAAGCGAGCCGGCTCACCATCGAGAAGCTCTTCACCAACCACGTCTATTCGCGCGTGGCGGTGACGGAGGAGGAGCTGCGCGCGTACTACGCGGCGCACGAGGCGGACTTCCAGGAGCCGGAGGAGGTCCACGCGGCGCAGATGGTGGTGAAGGGCCTGGACGAGGCGCGCAAGCTCCAGGTGCAGCTCAAGGCGGGCAAGAAGTTCTCCGACCTCGCGCGGCGCTATTCGCTCAGCGCGGATGGCAAGGTGGGGGGCGACCTGGGCTTCTTCCCCCGGGGACAGATGCCGCCGGCCTTCGACGAGGTGGTATTCAAGCTGGGGGTCGGGCAGGTTTCGGACGTGGTGTCCACGGAGTACGGCTACCACCTGTTCAAGGTGCTGGAGCGCAGGGCTCCGAGGAAGCGGGAGCTGGCGGAGGTGCGCTCGAAGGTGGAGGGGCGCCTGCTGGAGGCCAAGCGGGCGGCGGCGCAGGAGGCGTTCGAGAAGGAGCTGCGCGACAAGGCCCAGGTGGTGGTGAATGAGGCCACGCTGCAGACCATCCGCGGGCGGCCGGCGCCGCAGGCGGCGAAGTGAAGGACTTTTCCGGGGGCCGGTGGGTTGGCCTGCCCGGTGTCATGGTGTTCAAGAGGGTCGTTGCGATGAAGAACCTGGTGGCGTTCCTGGCGGCGGTGATGCTCCTCACGGGTGGCTCGTCCGCCCGCGCGGAGCTGGTGGACAAGGTGGCGGCGGTGGTGAACCGCGACGTCATCCCGCTGTCGGAGGTGCAGCAGCGCGCCGCGCCGGAGCTCCAGCGCGTGAACTCCGAGATCGACCCGCACAAGCGCGCCGAGGCCCGCGCGCAGCTGATGAAGACCGCGCTGGACACGCTCATCGGCGAGAAGCTGATGGAGAGCGAGGTCGCGCAGCTGGGCATCACCACCACCGAGGCGGAGGTGGATGAGCTGGTGCAGGACGTGCTCAAGCAGAACAACGTCAGCGACATCACCCAGTTCGAGCAGCTGCTCAAGAACGAGGGGTTCACGCTCGCCAGCTACAAGGACATGCTGCGCAAGCGCGTGGTGCGCGACAAGCTGCTGCGCATGAAGGTGGGCCCCAAGGTGAAGGTCACCGAGGAGGACCTGAAGGCCGCGTACACGCAGTACACGCGCCTGGAGAGCGAGGACGTGGAGGTGCACGCCCGCCACATCCTCGTGCAGGTGGACGCCAAGGCCACGCCGGAGCAGGTGGCCGCCGCGAAGCAGAAGGCGGAGGGCATCGCGCAGGAGGCCCGCCGGCCGGGCATGGACTTCGCGTCCCTGGCGCGAGCGCGCAGCGAGGGCCCCAGCGCGGCGGACGGCGGCGACCTGGGCTACTTCAAGCGCGGCGTGATGGTGCCTGCCTTCGAGAAGGCCGCCTTCAACCTCAAGGAGGGTGAGGTCAGCGAGCCCATCCGCACCAACTTCGGCTGGCACATCCTGAAGGTGGAGGAGCGCCGCAACGTGTCCGTGGCCTCCTACGAGGAGATGAAGCCGAAGCTGGAGTCCAAGCTCCTCAACGAGAAGACGGAGAAGTTCCTGGACCAGTACGTCCAGGAGCTGCGCTCCAAGGCCAACGTCGAAGTGAAGATGTGAGCCCGTCCCCGGTGGCCATGGCTGCCGCGCTGCCGCGCGTGGGCATCTCGCTGGGGGACGTGTCGGGCATCGGGCCGGAGGTGACGGCCCTGGCGCTGGCGAAGCCCGCGGTGCGCCGCGCGCTGGTGCCCGTCCTCTTCGGAGACGGGCCCACGCTGGACGGCTTCCCCCTCTTCCGCCGCTTCCCGCGCGTGGCCCTGGAGGACCTGGGCCGCACCCCGGGGCCGGCGGTGGTGGAGGTGACGCGCCTTGCCCAGAAGCACCGCGTGCCGGGCAAGCCCACGCGCGAGGGCGGCAAGGCGCAGTACGCGTACGTGCGGGCCGCCATCGACGCGATGCGCGCGGGGACGGTGGACGCGCTGTGCACCGCGCCCGTCTCCAAGGAGGAGATTTCGCGCGCGGGCATCCCGTTCATGGGCCACACGGAGGTGCTGGCGGACGCGTTCGGCGTGGACGTGATGATGATGATGGACGGGCCGCGCGTGAGAATCGCGCTGGCGACGAACCACGTCCCCATCTCCGCGCTGCCGAAGCTGCTCACGGTGGAGAAGCTGGTGGCGCAGCTCCAGCTGCTGTCGCGCGCGCTGCAGCCGGTGGTGGGGCGCAGGCCGCGCATCGCCGTGCTGGGGCTCAACCCGCATGCGGGCGAGGGCGGGATGCTGGGACGCGAGGAGGTGGAGGTGATTGGCCCCGCCATCCGCGCCGCCCGGGCGAAGCGGGTGGATGCGCACGGGCCCATCCCCGCGGACGGACTGTTCGCCCGGCCCGACGAGGTGGGCGCGAAGTACGACGTGGTGCTGGCCATGTACCACGACCAGGGACTCATCCCGGCCAAGGCGCTGGACTTCGAGCGCACGGTGAACGTGACGCTGGGCCTGCCGGTGCCGCGCACGTCGCCGGACCACGGCACCGCCTATGCCATCGCCGGCACGGGGACCGCCAGCTGCGTGCCCATGATGGAGGCGCTGCTCAAGGCGGCCCGGCTTTCGGGGCGAGCCGCGCGTCCAGGTGCCGCGCCAGGTCCTCGCCGTCCTCCTTCGGGTCGATGAGCTTCGCGTGCGTGCCCCGCGCCGTGGCGTCGGGGACGACGAGCACGGTGACCTTCCCCGTGGGGCAGTGACCCAGGCAGGACGCGGGGATGAGCAGCGTCTTGTCCGCCAGGCCGTGGGCCTTGAGGGCCTCGCGCACCCGGCGCGGAAGGTCCACCCCGCCCGCGTCCACCGGCAGCCGCATCAGGCAGCGGTGACACAGGTGCAACTCGATGGGGTCTGGGTCCTCCCGCGCGGCCATGCCTCAATCTAACGCTGGAACCGCTGGTCGAGCTTGCGAAGCTGGCTCTCCCAACCCGCGGACGCTCGCTGCGTCCACTCCCCGCTGTGCAGGGCGTCGGCGGTCACGGTCATCCGCACGCTGTCGCCCTGCTCCTGGAGGTCCACCCCGGTGGAGACGTTGTACGGCGCGACGCCGGGGATGAAGTCCACCGCGTGCCGGTACGCGATGCGGCGCTGGGGCGTCACCTCCGTGAACGTCAGGCTGCTCGGGGTGGAGGTGGGCATGCCCGCCCGCTTCATGAAGGCGACCTGCTCCGGCGCGGTGGCGATCATGTCGTAGCGCAGGAGGCCGCCCGGACGCGCGTCCAGTTCGTGCACCTTCACGGAGAAGCCCTCCGGGCCCCACCAGGACTCGAAGCCGTCCTTCGTCGTCCACAGCTCCCACACCTCGGCGAGCGTCGCGGGATAGGTCCGCTCGAACGTGAAGGTGCTCCGCTTCGGGGTTTCGGTCTGGGTCGTCATGGGGGTTCTTCCTCGGACTTGGGGGTGGCCATGCGTGCCTTCCGTCTTCGCTCGAGCGCCTGACCGAACCGGTCGAGCCGGGCCTCCCAGAGGCCGCGATACCCGGTGACCCAGGCATCGAGTTCCTGGAAGGGCTCCGGACGCAGCGAGTACAGCCGCTTCGTGCCCTCGGGGCGGACCTGGACGAAGCCCGCCTCCTGGAGGATCCCCAGGTGACGGGAGACACCCGACTGCTGGATGTCGACCCGCGCCACCAGGTCGTTCACCGACAGCTCGCCGCCCTTCAGCGCCTCGACGATGCGGCGGCGCGTGGGGTCGGCCAGGGTCTGGAAGACGTCAACATTCATGGACGTGAATATACATATCCGTGAATGTTTTGATTGTCCAGCGCCCTTCGGCTGGCTAGAAGACGAAGGGGAAGCGCACGGGGGCGTTCATCGCGACGCGGTGCACGGGGAACTTCCAGCCGCGCACCTGGTCCTCGATGCAGCCCGCGAGCGGGGAGCCCTTCAGTGCTTCGGTCTCCATGGCCACGCCGGACACGGTGCCGGAGGTGTCCACGGACCAGCGCACCTGGAAGCGGCCGCCGTTCTCCAGCGCGGTGCCGGCCTTGAAGTTCTGGACGCAGGTGGCGATGGCGGGCTGGTTCGTGACGACCACGTTGGTGACGTCCGCGGGCGTGAGCTGCTCGCGCTCGGAGGTCGTCGGGGCGGGCGGGATGTAGACGGTCTTCTCCTGGGCCTGCTTCGGGGCGGAGGCCTCCGCTTCGTCGGTGAAGCCGAGCTCGCGGGCGAAGTCCTCGTCGATTTCAGACTCGGGCTGCGCGGCCTCCTCGGCTTCGGCTTCGGCGGCGGCCTGACGGGCCTGGGCCAGCTCCTCCTCGGAGATCTCCCCGCCGAAGGACATCTCGCGGACCTCGCCGGTGTCCTCGGGCGCTTCGAGCGTGGCCGCGCGCTGGGCCACGGGGGCCTTCTTCTTCGTCAGCGGAGCGGGCTGCGTGGACGGCGTGGGGTCCGGGGACAACGTGTGCAGGCCGGTGGTCAGGCCCGCGCTCGCGGGGCCCGCGAGGACCGGCGTGTTCGGGGTGAGCGCCTGCGCGGCGCGCTGCGCGTCCGTCAGCGAGGGCGTGTTCACGCCGCCCGCGAGGGACTGCTGGAAGTCCGGAGCCGCCTGCGTGCCGGGCACGCCGAAGTAGGCCTGCATGCCCTGAACACCGGCCTGCGCGGCCGAGGTGCCCTGCTGAGCCGCCGCGACGCCCTGCGTGCCCGGAGGGACCTGCGCGGCCGTGGCGCCCACGGTGCGCTGCGGGGCACCCGCTACGGTGCCGAGCACGGTCTGCGCTTGCGGAGCAGGCTGCGCGGCGTGCGGATCATCCTTCGACGTCAGGCGCAGGCCCGCGACGACGAGGAGGCCCGCGGCGAGCGCGCCCATGGCCACCGCGCTGACGAAGGACATGGGGCTCATGCCGAGGATGCGCGTGGACGCATCGGCGATGGCGGGCGGCGGAGGCTCGGGCGCCTCCGGGGCGTACGGCATCCACGGCTGCGGCGCGTAGGCCGCGGCGGGAGAGCCGGGCGTGGCCCAGGCGGGCGCCGGCGCCGCGGAGTCCCACGCCGTCACGGCGCCGCAGGAGGGCTCCTGTGAAGCGCTGGTCTCCTCCGCGCGCAGCCACTCCGGGATGACGAAGCTCGCGGCTTCGGCGGACAGCGTGAGTTCGGGCTCCGCGTTGTCGTTGGACGGAGGCGGCAGCGACTGCATCCAGGACTCTTCCGTGGAGGCCAGGTCGAGCAGCGTGCGCAGCGGACCGGTCGCGAAGGACTCCGGCACGGTGTCGTCGTCTTCGGAAGGAGCGGTGAGCGCGCGATCCAGGCACGCATCCAGCTCGGCATCGAAGGTCTCGGGGTCGCGGGAGAAGTCCGAACCGCCCAGCTGCGCCCGCGACGACACATCACCCGTCAGTAGCTCGCTCACGCCACCCTCCCCGCCGCCCATACCGCGCCAGACCGCCCGACCACCTGACTGACTGCCAGGGGGCCGATGTTAGGAACGCCCCCCGTCCGCGCCACCGCGAGCGTCCAGCCGTGAACGCTCCAGCGGTCATTTGCCCGCGAACGAGGCCCGAAACGTACGGCCCCGCACTCCACACTGTACGCCGGTGTGCCGACAGGGTTCGGGTTTCCACTGCCACCCCGCCATGTCAGGAGGGGGAGGTAGACCCTCGGGGCCCACCGGCCCCGCATGAGCACGAAGCCCACCGCCACCTATACGAAGGGGAGCGACTACCTGCGGATCCGCATTGGCGACTACCGCGTCATCTACCAGGTCGAGGACGGCCGGCTCGTGGTGTTGATCGTCGAGCTGGGCCACCGGCGGGAGCTCTACCGCTAGCCGGTTTCTTCGCCTTCTTCGTCAGCCCCAGCTCCGCCTTCACCTGCTTCCATGAGACGCGCGGCTGCCCCTCGGCCTCGCGCCGCGCGGCATCCGCCTTCTGGATGTCCCTCCGGTTCTCCAGCGCCTCCAGCGCCTGGAGATCCTCGAAGGGAATCACCGCGACCAGCTTCTTGCCGTGCCGGGTCAGGACGAGCCGCTCCTTGCCGTAGGCCGCGCGGTTGAGCAGCTCCGCCAGGTCGTCACGCGCTTCGGTGATGCTGACTTCCATCATGGCCGTTCCTCAAGAAACGTACGTTCCGTACATATCATACGGAACGCACCGACACGGCGCTCCCCGGCCCGGCGTCCAGGCCTCAGTACCGCTTCGCGCCCGCCTTGGGCATCAGGTTGCTGGGCGGCGCCTGGACTCCGTTCACGCGCAGGCCCGCGTGCATGAAGGACGGCGCTCCCTGGAGGAAGGCCGCCGGGAAGTTGAGCGTGGGCTGGGATTCGTCATCCAGCGCCTTCACCTGCTCTGGCGTGAGCTTCACGTCCAGCGCGCCCAGGTTGTTGTCCAGTTGCTCCAACGTGCGCGCGCCCAGGATGGTGGACGCCACGCCCGGCCGGCCCTGCACCCAGGCCAGTGACACTCGCGCCACCGTGCTGTTCTGCTCCTTCGCCACGCGCTGGAGCACGTCGATGAGCCGGTACGTCTTCTCGTTGAGCGACGACTCCGCCCACGCGCCCCGGTCCGCCTTCTGCCTGCCCGCGTTCTCCCGCGTGTACTTGCCGCTCAACACCCCGCTGCGCAGCGGCGACCACGGCGTCACGCCCAGCCCCAGCTCCCGCGCCATCGGGATGAGCTCGCCCTCCACCGTGCGCTCCAGCAACGAGTACTCGATCTGCAACGCCACCAGCGGCGCCCAGCCCCGGAAGTACGCCGTCACCTGCGCCTGCGCCACCTTCCACGCGGGCGTGTCGGAGAAGCCCACGTAGCGGACCTTGCCGGAGCGCACCAGGTCGTCCAGCGCCCGCATCGTCTCCTCGATGGGCGTGTTCGCGTCCCAGGCGTGCATCCAGTACAGGTCGATGGAGTCCGTCTGCAGCCGGCGCAGCGACTCCTCGCACGCCGCCACCACCGACTTGCGGCCCGCGCCGCCGCCGTTCGGATCCTTCTCGAAGAGGTTGCCGAAGAACTTCGTGGCAATCACCACCCGGTTGCGTTTCGCAGGGTCCTTCCCCAGGTGGTCCCCGATGATCTTCTCCGAGTGCCCGAACGTGTACACGTTCGCCGTGTCGATGAAGTTGCCACCCCGCTCGATGTAGCGGTCCAGGATGGCGTTGGACGTGTCCACGCTGCTGCCCCAGCCCAGGTCCTCGCCGAACGTCATGGTCCCCAGACAGAAGGGGCTGACGCGCAGGCCTGAGCGGCCCAGGGTGACGTAATGGTCGAGCGACATGGACTTGGATTCCCCCGCGATGAAGGTGGCACGGCCAGCCAGAGCGCGCGGAGCCAATCCCAGACGCCTCTCCCGCGCCAACCGCCCTTCCCCAGGACGTCCAACTCCAGACACGCTCCCGCGCTCATCCGACCTCGGGCGGACATCCGCGCGCCTCAGCCCTCCCGGGGTGCTTCCAGCGCGCAGCCATACACCGGCGTGCCGCCGCCCTCGCCGTCTTCGCGCAGCACCCGCTCCAGCGCTTCACGCCCCGGGCTGTCGCCCACGTGCCCGCGCGCCACGGTGATGCCGCCGCTGAAGCGCAGGCGCCCGTCCGCGCCGTAGAGCACCACGTGTCCGGAGGTCGTCGCGCCGAAGCGCTTCGCCTCCAGGCCGTCCGCGTCACTCAGCACCGTGACGCCCGGGATGCTCGCGGCCGTGCGCCACAGGTCGCCCTGCTCCCAGCCGTCCTCCAGTCCCTCCGGGCGCAGGAACAGGACATAGGCCTCCGCGCGTCCGCCCGCGTGCGCCATCACCTCCGCCAGCTCCGCCAGGCTCGCCCGCGTGCAGGTGCACTTCGGATGCGCGAGCATCACCAGCACCGGCCTCCCCGCCTGACGCGACAGCCGCGTTCCCTCCGGCCACGTCGCCACCGTCACCGGCGTGGCCCCGGGCGTCACCGAATACCGGGCCAGCGCCACGACCCCCGTGCCGATGCCGCCCAGCCACAGCGCACCCGCGAGCATGAGCCACCCGCGGGTGGAAGGTGCCTTCATTCCGCACGACTCCTGGGAGGTGTCCGTCCACCCGCGACGCTAGCGGCTCCGGCCCCGGAGCCCTTCCGCCCCCCGGGGCCGGGTCAGTGTCCTGCGCGTGGCAGCGGCCCGCTCGCGGAAGCTCAGCGGTGGTGCGCGTGCTGGCGTTCCGCGTGGTGTTGCAGCTGGCGCCGCGCGGCCTCGAAGGCGTCGGTGACGGCCTGGTAGGCATCCGCGTGGGTCGTGGGCTCCGCGGGCTCCCGGTCCGCGATGATGTCCTTGCCCGGCACGTGCAGCTCCACGCGGACGTGGAACTGATGTCCCTGCGCGTGGTGCCGGTGCGGCTCCTCCACCACCACGTTGCAGCCGGTGATGCCGTCGAAGAACTGCTCCAGCTTCTCCGCCTGGTCGCGGATGTGCTCGTTGAGGGTGTCGCTCGTCTCCATGCCCCGGTAGGTGATTCGCAGTGCGCGCTTCATCGTCCGCCTCGGGTAGGGCTCCGTGCTCTGGAGCCGGTGTGGATTCAAGGCATTGCATGGGCCCTGCCAACCGCCGGAGCCCACTGAAACTCCTATAACGGCCCCTCCGTGGCGGGGCACGATGGGACACGCGCCCCGGGGCATGGGGCACGTTGAATCACGGCAGCTTGCGCAGGCGGGGCAGCAGCTCCGTCACCGGCTGCCCCAGCGCCTCCGCGTCCAGGTACACCTGCACCGCGTGTCCCACGCCCTCCACGGGCTCGGCGAAATAATTGCGCTTGGTGGGCACCACCCACGCGAAACCCGTGCGCGGCAGGACGAAGCTGGGGGCGTTGCCGTAGGTGAGGAAGCCTCCTGTCCGCTCGCCCACCATCGGCGCGCCGGTCGCCTGGTGCAGGGCGTAGGCTCCGCTCTCTCCCGACGACGCGGAGTCGCGGTCCACCAGCACCACGATGCGCCCGGTGAAGGGCGTCTTCGCGTGGCCTTCCGCGCGGCCGCTGTCGAACACGGGGCGCGAGGGCTCCGGCTTCACGGGCCACTTCGCGCGCAGGGCTTCGCGCTCCGCCTTCGCCTCCGGCGTGTCCAGCCGTCCATCCATCGCCTGCCGCTGCACGCGCGTGTTCCATTCGAAGCACGGATAGAAGGCGCCGTGCATCCACACCTCGCCGGAGGCGAACCACGGCCCGCGCACCATCGCGTCCAGCCATTCGTACACGTAGCCGTCGTTGCCGCCGCTGTTGCCGCGCAGGTCGAACACCAGCAGCTTGTGCTTGCGGTGCTTCGGCGCGTCCGCGACGAACTGGCGCAGCCCGGCCTCCGCTTCCGGCGGGCCGGAGAAGCGGCGGATCGTGATGATGCCCACGTCGCCCTTCGGCTCGTACGTGTAGATGTCCTTCGGCGCGAACTGGCGGACCGGACGTGGAGGCCGGACCGTGAGCGGCAGCGACGTGTCGCCGCACCGGAGCGTCCGCGTGTCACCGCCGCCTCGCGCGGACACGGTGAGCCGCTGTCCCCGGGTGCCATCCGCCTTCAGCACCGGCGCCACCCGCAGCGTGTCCGCCTGCGCGCCCGTCACGGTGCTCGCGTCGCACGACGCGGGCGCGAGCCCCGGAGGCGCGTCGGCCTGGTACTCGCGGAAGGCGAGCCGTGGCTCCTCGCGCAGCAGGCTCAGGAGGCCGGACGGCCCGAAGTGGTTGTCCGTCAGCGCCTCGCGGATGGCGATGGTCGGCGCGAGCACGCCGTCCTGGAACGACACGGTGGGCCCGGACGCGGCCACCTTCGCGCTCCAGTCCTGGAAGAAGCGATCCGGATCAAAGCTCCGGTGCGCCAGCAGCTCCGGCCAGCCGGAGTACGTGGTGCGCAGGAGCTGGTGCAGGAAGCGCACGTCCTCCGCCAGCGCGGCGCTGTCCAGGCGCGTGTCGGGCGTGGGCTTCGGGCCGCGGAAGGCCTGGTTCAGCACGTGGCTCTCCGGGTCGTAGCAATACGCCGCGCCCGTGGTCCGCGAGTCCAGGTAGGGGGAGGGGGCCGCCGTCAGCAGGCCCCCCATGAGCAGGAAGAGATGCATGCATCCCAACCTACGACGCGGCCCTTCGCGCCATTGCCCTGACACGAGGCACAGCGACTCGCGGTGAAGCGGCCTCGCGCGAGGAAGACGTTCAGCGCCTTCAGCTCGGAGACGGGATGGGCGCGCGGCCGGGCTCCACCACCTGCGGCCCCCGCCCGGGCAGCTGGACCTGGTCGTCCGCGTCGGCCTCGCGCTGCTGACGCTTCGCCAGCAACTGCGCCTGCGAACGGGTGCGGTGCAGGCTCTCACCCAGCCATTCATAGGCCCGGTGCAGGTAGAAGGACGCACCGCTCAGGGCGAAGATGGAGGCCACGAACCGCGTCTCACGCGGCCGCAGCGTGGCGGACATGAGGAAGGACGCGGCCACCCAGGGGCTCAGGCAGAAGGGGCAGTCCAGCAGCTCGCCAATCACCCGGCGGAACCCCGTGCCCCGGGCCTTCTCGCTCACCTCGCCCGCGCTGGCGTTGCCCTTGAATTGCGTGAACGGGGCGCGCACCACCGCCGTGACCCTGTCCGCCGCCACCACCCGTGTGACGACGTGCGTGGCGGCGCCAAGCAACGCGAGGTCGGGGCCGCTGAACCGCTCGGGGAGGCTCCGCCCCGATGCCCCCATCCAGCCCAGGAAGCCCAGCACCGTCGTGCTGAAGGTCCCCAGCAAGATGGCGTACGAGCCCAGCGGATGGGTCTTCTCCGAGTCATAGCCTTCGAACGGCCCTGTCTCCTGAAGCGCTTTCATGGGGTGCACAGCCTCCGTGCCGCGAAAGCTGTGCATTCCCCCCGCCTCCAAGCATCCGGGCGGACAGGCGCGCGGGCACTCGCTCCAGTGCGGCCCCGCGGCCCTACTCGGCCGCCGTCAGGTCCAGGACCGCGGCCCCGCGCACGCGCCCTTCGCGCAGGGCCTGGAGCGCCTCGTTCGCCAGGGACAGGGGAAACACCTGGACCTCCGTGCGCACGGGCACGCGCGGCGCGAGCGCCAGGAAGTCCATCGCGTCCTGGCGCGTGAGGTTCGCCACCGAGCGCACCACGCGCTCCTCCCACAGCAAGGCATAGGGGAAGGACGGGATGTCACTCATGTGGATGCCCCCGCACACCACCACCCCGCCCTTGTCCACGGCCCTCAGCGCGGCGGGCACCAGCGCGCCCACGGGAGCGAAGAGGATGGCCGCGTCCAGCGGCTCCGGGGGCACCGTGTCCGAGCCCCCCGCCCACACCGCGCCCAGCTCGCGCGCGAACGCCTGGCCCTTCGCGTCGCCCTCGCGCGTGAAGGCATACACGCGGCGCCCCTGGTGCCGGGCCACCTGGACGAGGATGTGCGCGGCGGCGCCAAAGCCATACAGCCCCAGCCGGCCACCCTCCCCCGCCATGCGCAGGCTCCGGTAGCCGATGAGCCCCGCGCACATCAGCGGCGCGGCCTCCGCGTCGCGGTACGACGGTGGCAGCGGGAAGCAGAAGCGCGCGTCCGCGACGGTGTACTCCGCGAAGCCGCCATCCAGGTCGTAGCCGGTGAAGCGCGCCATGTCGCAGAGGTTCTCCCGGCCGGAGCGGCAGAAGCGGCACTGCCCGCAGCTCCATCCCAGCCAAGGCACGCCCACGCGCAGCCCGGGAGCGAAGCCCTCCACCCGCGCGCCCGCCGCCACCACCGTGGCCACGATTTCGTGGCCAGGCACCAGCGGCAGCTTCGGGCGCGTCAGCTCTCCGTCCACCACGTGCAGGTCCGTGCGGCACACCGCGCAGGCGTGCACCTTCAACAGCACCTGCTCCGGCCCCGGCTCCGGGATGGGCCGGCGCTCCAGCCGCAGGCGCTCTCCAGGTGCGTCGAGCACCATCGCTCGCATGGTTGCTGCCATGGCCCGCCTGCCTCCCCACCCGTGCCGTCCACGGGTGTCGAAGACAAGCTAGTCAGTGCCAGTTGACCCGGCCGCTGCCGCTGACGCGCACCTGGGTGGACAGCGCGTGGCCGTACAGGTCCACGTTCCCTGACGAGTCGAGCGTGATGGCCGCGCCGCCCCCATCCACGTACGCGGCCATGGTCCCCGAGCCCCTCGACGTGAGGTTCACGTCCACGGCCCGGAGGCCGGGGGCCCCGACGCCACCGCTGCCGTCCAGCCAGGTATCGAGCCGGTTGGTGACTCCCGTGAGCGTCATGAACCCGGAGCCATCCACGCGGGCGCGCACCTGCTTCGCGGACCCCGCCCACTTCAGGTCCCCGGAGCCGGTCTGCACCAGGTCCACCCACTCCGCCAGGCCCTCGCCGGCCGAGCACAGCTCCATGCTCCCGGAGCCGCTGAGCTTGGCCTCCAGGGTGTGCACGCCGCCGCAGAAGCTCAGCGAGCCGGAGCCCTTCGCCACCAGCTTCACGTCCTCCTTCACGTGCTCGAAGCCCTCCACGCGCAGGGAGCCGGAGCCGTCCTGCGTCGCGCCCACCATGCGCGGCACCAGGATCTCCACCCGCGCCGGGCCGTGGGGCTCGAACGAGCCGTCCGTCTCGATGACGAGCGTGTCGCCCGGGGACACGAAGGTGCGCACGCGGTGCTGGAGGTTCCCATCCAGCGTGACCTTCACGTCCGGCGCGTCGCCCTCGCGCACCACCACCTCCAGCGAGCCCCGGTTCTCCACGGTGAGGAACTCCGTCACCGCGCGCGCCTCCGTGACGGTGTGGCCGTCGCCCTGAAGCTCCTCGGTGAAGTAGCAGCCGGACATCAGGCCCGCGCCGAGCACGGCCATCCCCAAACGGTTCCGCATGGTTCCCTCCCTGACTTCGAATCGAATGCCGCGTTAGAGCTGCACGCCCAGCAGGACGCCCGGCCACACGCGCACGGTGGTGCGGCCCCCGTCGGAGACGCTGCGCCACTCCGGCCCGATGCCCAGCTCTTCCCAGCGGTCGCCATGGTCCCAGGTCACGAGCGTGTTGCCGGTGACGCCGCCGATGAGCGCGAACCGCTTCGCCACCTGCCAGCCCGCCACCAGCCGCAACTGTCCCAGCACATTCAGACCGTCGCCATCGCGGAAGAGGTTGTCGGCGTGGACGCTGCTGCCAATGACGTCCAGGTCGAAGAACAATGGCCCCGCGGGGATGTGCGCGCCGAAGCCTGCGCCCCCCACGTAGCGGCGGCGGTGCGTGTCCGTGCCCGGGTTGAAGCCCAGCGTCAGCAGCGTGTGGAAGTGCCGGCCGCCGAACTTCACCGCGATGTTGGTGTACGCGACGTCGCTGGCCCACAGCTGCACGTTGGCCTGCCCGTTGCCAATGAAGCTGAGCAGGCCCACGGCCTCGCCCTGGGACTCGCGCGCCACGTTGATCAACCCCAGCTGGAGGCCGTCCGCCTTGCCCGCGATGTTGATGAGCCCCACCTGCGCGCCGGACACGTCACCGCCGATGTTGAGCAGCGACAGCTGCGCGCCCTCCATCCGGCCCGCGTAGTTGAGCCCCGAGGACGCCTGGAGGCCCGACAGCGACGGAGCGATGTTCGCGCCCACCGCGGCCTGGACGCCCTTGAACGGCGCCGTCGCGATGTTCGCGCCCACGGAGAACTGGCCGCCCACGCCGCCCGAGCCCGCGATGTTCGCGCCCACGGAGAACTGGCCGCCGGACAGCGCGCCTCCCGCCACGTTGCCGCCCACGGAGAACTGGCCCGCCGCCGCCGTGCCCTTCGCCACGTTGAGGCCCACCGCGGCCTGGATGCCCTCCAGGTCGCCCGTGACGACGTTGCCGCCCACGGCGAACTGCGCGCCAGACGCGGGGCCGCGCACCACGTTGGCCCCGAGCGCGAGCTGCGCGCCGGACAGCTCGCCCATCCAGTTCGCGCCCAGCGACATCGCCATGCCGTCCACCCGCTTCGCATGCGTGCCGAGCGCACCGAGCGCGAACGTGGTCACCAGCCGCTCCGTGGCCGTGCCCGCGGTGCTCACGTGCGGCATGGCCATCAGCACCGCCGGGACGTGGATCTCCTCCGTGTCCGAGCGCTGCTGGGCCACGGCGGCGGGCTTCACCGGTTCGCCACCCGTCGCGGCCTCCACCAGGGGCGCGGGGGACAGCGCCGCGACCGGCACCGCGACGACCGGGGCGCCCGTCCCTTCCGTCCGCTCCTCGGCTCCGGCCGCTCCCGCCGCCACCGAGACCATCACCCCGACACACACCGCGACCTTGCGCTTCATCGCCTGGACCTTCCTCGAAAGGATTCGAACGGGCGTCGTCGCCCCTCGCGGCGAAGGGAACACCGGTCCCCTCCAGAACTGTCACCTGCCCGTCTTCGCCCCCCACGAACCCCGGTGTCCTGCCCTCCCCGCCGCTACGCTTCCCCCATGCGCCCTCCCCATGCTCCTCCCTCCCGCCGCGAGGTCCTGGTGGCGGGCATCGGCGCCGCGCTCGCGCCGTCCCTCTCCGCCCTCGCCCAGACGCCCACCCCAGGTCCCCGCATGCTCACCCGCCCCATCCCCAGCTCCGGTGAAGCCCTGCCCGTCATCGGCATGGGCACCTGGCAGACCTTCGACGTCGGCGGCGCCGGGAACGAACGCGCGCCCCTGGCCCAGGTCCTCCAGAAGTTCTTCGCCTCGGGCGCGCGGCTCATCGACTCCTCGCCCATGTACGGCCGCTCCGAGGCCGTCGTGGGCGACCTGCTGAAGCAGTCCGGCCAGGAGAAGACGCCGTTCCTCGCCACCAAGGTCTGGACGCGCGGCAAGGCGGAGGGCGCGGCGCAGATCCAGGCCTCCCTCCAGAAGATGGGGCACGGCCGCATGGACCTGATGCAGGTGCACAACCTGCTGGACGTGGACGTGCACCTGCCCGTGCTGCGCGAGCTGAAGGCCGCGAAGAAGATCCGCTACGTGGGCGTCACCCACTACCAGCGCGGCGCCTTCGACGACCTGGAGAAGCACATCCAGGGCAGCAAGCTGGACTTCGTGCAGCTGCCCTACTCGCTCGCGATGCGCGACGCCGAGGCGCGCCTGCTGCCCGCGGCGAAGGAGCACGGCGTGGCCGTGCTCGTCATGGAGCCCTTCGACAAGGGCAACCTCTTCCGCAAGATGAAGGGCAAGCCCCTGCCGGACTGGGCCGCGGAGTTCGACTGCACCAGCTGGGCCCAGTTCTTCCTCAAGTTCATCCTGGGCCACCCCGCCGTGAACTGCCCCATCCCCGCCACGTCCGACCCCGCCCACCTGGAGGACAACGTGAAGGCGGGCTTCGGACGGCTGCCGGACGACAAGCTGCGCGCGCGGATGGTGAAGCTCCTCGAGTCGTGACTAGAGGTCGGGCGACGGCGTGTAGCGCAGCTCCCCGCCCGGCTCCAGCACCAGCCCGGTGCCGGGCTCGCCGGCCTCGTCGTCGCGCCCCACCTCCAGCACGCCCTCCTCCGCGTCCCACTGGCCCAGGTAGTACTCACCGCCCGCGGCCATGCACGCGCGCCCTTCCGACACCACCGTCTCCACCACTTCCTTCTTGTCGCTGGTGAGCCGGAAGAGCGTCCATGTCTTGCCGTCCTCGCGGAAGCCCTTCACCAGGTCCGCCAGCTCCTCGTCGCGCGGAGTACCGCCGGCGGTCTCCTCGCGCTTCCACTGGCGCGGCTCCTTCGCCGGCTGCGTCTGGTGCCACGCCCGCGCCAGCTCCAGCAGCTTCTGCTGGGCCGCGTCCTGGAGCGCGTGCATCGCGTCCGGCAGCTCGATCTCCTCCAGCGCCAGCAGCGCCGTCTCCAGCTGCAGCGCCTTCAGGCTCCACTCGTTCCACGCGGTCTTCAGCATCCGTGTCGCTCCCCGGGCGTCACGCCTCGTTCCCAAGGGAGAAACAAGCGAGCCGGCCCGGCACGCCCCCTATCACACGCCCGGCTGCCCTGGTGCCGACCCGCCCGCACGGACGGTGTTCCCCGAACGGTCGCTGCCTACCTTCAACCCCCAAGGGGAGGCGAGCACATGACGACGACGACGAAGACGCCGCAGGACGTGGTGGAGCACCTGGGCAAGCTCATCCACGGCATCAAGGTCGCGATGATGACGACGGTGGACACCGACGGCAGCCTGCGCAGCCGGCCGATGTGGACCTACGACAAGGACTTCGACGGCGAGCTGTGGTTCTTCACCAACGACCACACCCACAAGGTGGACGAGGTGCAGAAGGACCACCACGTCAGCCTCGCCTACTCCGACCCCACCAGAGATAGGTACGTGTCCGTCAGCGGCCGCTGCGCGCTGATCCACGACAAGGCCAAGGCGAAGGAGCTGTGGAACCCGTCCCTCAAGGCCTGGTTCCCCCAGGGGCTGGATGATCCGAACCTCGCCCTGCTGCGCGTCTCCGTCGAGAAGGCCGAGTACTGGGACACGCCCAACAGCAAGATGGTCCAGCTGGTCGGGTTCGTGAAAGCCGTCCTCACCGGCGAGAAGTACCACCCGGGCGACAACCAGAAGCTGGACCGCGGCGCCCCCCGCCACAACTGACGGGGACCCGGACAGGGCCGCCGGAAACCCGGCGGCTCCCACGCTCTCAAAACCTGACACGTGTGTCAGGGGGTGTGTGAAAGCAGGACGGCCTCAGACCTGACGCACCTTGACCCACCCGGCGAGCGCCCCCGAGGGAGCCCGCCGTGGTGGGTGAGACTTTTGTCTGGCGGTTGCTGTTTCTCTGACAGCGCCGTTCGTCCTGGCTTGTAACCCGGCCCCGGCCCGAGTCATGCAGCCGGGCCCCGCCGTGGTACGAGCCGGGCACCGTCCACACATCACGTTGAAGTGACCGACGGTTTAGAGTATCAACCATCCGCTTTCGAGATTTTCCACCTTCCGTCCGGCAGCCTGCCGGCGCCGGATGGACGGACTCGGAGACGCTCATTACGGGCGGAGCGAATTTCCCGCCTTTCGAAGGAATCAGGACGATGGAGAACAAGAAGAAGGTCGCGAAGCCCGAGGGCAAGCTGGCGGTGCTCATCCCGGGCCTGGGCGCTGTTTCCACCACGCTGATGGCGGGTGTGGAGCTGGCGCGGCAGGGCAAGGGCGCCCCCATCGGCTCGCTCACGCAGATGGGCACGGCCCGTCTGGGCAAGCGCACCGACGGCCGCACCGTGAAGCTCAACGAGCTGGTGCCGCTGGCCTCGCTGGAGGACGTCGTCTTCGGCGCGTGGGACATCATCAACGAGGACGCCTACCAGGTGGCCGTGCGCTCGGGCGTGCTGACGGACAAGCACATGGAGCAGGTGAAGCCCTTCCTGCAGGGCATCAAGCCCAAGCCGGGCGTGCACGACCCTGAGTTCGTGCGCCGTATCGCGGCGAACCACATCAAGGCCACCAAGACGCACCGCGAGAGCATCGAGGCCATCCGCCAGGACATCCGGGACTTCAAGAAGGAGCTCAACGCCAAGCGCGCCGTGATGGTGGTGTGCAGCAGCGTGGAGACCTTCCGCCCGCTGCCGGAGGCCTTCCAGACGCTGGCCAACTTCGAGAAGGCGCTGGACGCCAACAGCCCGGACATCAACCCGACGGCGCTCTACACCTACGCGGCCATCAAGGAAGGCGTGCCGTTCGCCAACGGGACGCCGAACGCCGCCGTGGACACGCCGGCGCTGCAGGAGATGGCCAAGCAGGAGGGCGTGCCCGTCGCGGGCCGTGACCTCAAGAGCGGCCAGACGATGATGAAGACGGTCATCGCGCCCGCGCTCAAGGCGCGCATGCTGGGCCTGGAGGGGTGGTTCTCCACCAACATCCTGGGCAACCGCGACGGCGAGGTGCTGGATGATCCGCAGGCCTTCAAGGCCAAGGAAGTGACCAAGTCGAGCGTGCTCGACACCATCCTGCAGCCGGACCTGTACCCGGAGCTGTACAACAAGTACTCGCACAAGGTGTCGATCCACTACTACCCGCCCCGCGGCGACGCGAAGGAGGGTTGGGACAACATCGACATCACCGGGTGGCTGGGCTACCCGATGCAGATCAAGGTCAACTTCCTCTGCCGCGACTCCATCCTGGCGGCGCCGCTCGTCCTGGACATCGCGCTGTTCATGGACCTGGCCAAGCGGCTGGAGTGGCGCGGCATCCAGGAGTGGATGTCCTTCTACTTCAAGAGCCCGATGGCGCACCCCGGCCTGCCGGTGGAGCACGACCTGTTCATCCAGCTGACCAAGCTGAAGAACACGCTGCGCGTCGTCGCGGGCGAAGAGCCCATCACCCACCTGGGGCTGGACTACTACGGGGATGACCTCCCGCTCTCCCGATAAGAACGCCTCCGCGTTCAAGTGGCTCGTCACCGTCCTGGCGACGGGCCACTTCGCGTTGGTTGTCTCCACCGGAAGGGTCCGGTGGGAGCACGTCGCGGCGGACCTGCTGCTGGTGGTGCTGGCCTGGGCCGGCGCCGGCCCGCGGCGGTTCCTCCGCGGCGCGTTCCCGCTGTGGCTCACCGGCATGATCCTGGACAGCCAGGCGCTGTGGCTGGGGGTGCGCGGCACCATCCACACCGGCGACCTGTGGAACCTGGAGAAGCTGCTGTTCCCCGCCCCGGGCGCCACGCACTGGCCCGAGTGGTGGTCGCGGCACCCGAACACGTTCCTGGACCTGCTGTGCGGCTTCGCCTACGCGGCCTACATCTACGAGGTCTTCCTCGTGGCGCTCTGGTTCTTCTTCAAGAAGGACGCGAGGTTCGAACAGCTCTGCTGGGCCTTCTTCGTGGTGAACGCCATTGGCGTCGTCGTCTACGTCCTCTACCCCGCGGCGCCCCCCTGGTACGTCCTGAAGTACGGGCCGGGACTCGCGAACCTGGCGGCGCCACCCAGTCCGGCGGGCACCGCGCGCTTCGACGCCTTCTTCGGCATCCACTACTTCGCGAACTTCTACTCCCGCAACCCCAACGTCTTCGGGGCCATGCCGTCGCTGCACGCGGCCTACCCGCTGATGATGGTGCTCGTCCTCTGGCACAAGGGCCCCGCGTGGCGGGTGGGCACCAGCCTGTTCGCGGTGCTCGTCGCCTTTTCCGCCGTGTACCTCACGCATCACTACGTCCTCGACGTGCTCGCGGGAGTCACCGCGGCGGTCGTGGCCTTCGTCGTCGTGAGGGCTGTCTTCGCAAGACGGGCCCTGGAAGCGCCAGGAATGGCGCCAGTGACCCTGCCGTCTGGAGGAAACACCCGTGCATGACAACGTCCTGGCCTTGCTGAGTGGAGACCTGTCCCCCTCGGCGCGCATCTGGACCGCCCTGGCGCCCGCGCTCTTCGCGATCGCCTACTTCCTCGTGGGGCTGGTGCTCTTCTGTATCCGGTGCGCCATCAAGGGCATCCCGAGGGACGCGGAGACGCTGACGCGAGGCAAGTCGGTGCTGGTGGGCTTCTTCCTGCGCCACTACTTCTTCTGGGTCATCCAGCCGCTGTGGCGGGTGCTGCTGCGCTCGGGGCTGCCGGCCAACGCGCTGTCCATGCTGTCGGGCCTCCTGGGCGTGTCGTCCGGCGTGGCGGTGGCGGCGGGCCGCTTCGCGCTGGGCGGCTGGCTGTTCCTGCTGGCGGGCGTGCTGGACGTGATGGACGGCCGCGTGGCGCGCACCCGCAAGGAGGCCAACCCCGCGGGCGCGGCGCTGGACTCCGTGCTGGACCGCTACGTGGACTCCGCGATGCTGATGGGCCTGGCCTGGTACTACCGGGACACCTGGGTGCTGCTGCCCGCGCTGGGGGCGCTGCTGGGCTCCTCGCTGGTGCCGTACGTGCGCGCCAAGGGCGAGGGCCTGGGCGTGAGCGTGCGCGACGGCGCGATGCAGCGGCTGGAGCGGGTGCTGTTCCTGGGCGTGGGCACGGCGCTGTCGCCCATCCTGGAGGCGCTGTTCTGGCCGGAGCAGAAGCACCCCATGCACTGGCTGGCGGTGGCGGGGCTCGTCTTCGTGGCCATCCTGAGCAACGTCACGGCGGTGTCGCGCTTCCGCACGCTGGTGCGGGCGCTGACGCCGAAGAAGCCGGTGCAGCCGCGCTCGGGCGTGGCGCTGTTCGGCTTCAACGCGGCGGCGGGCGCCATCGCCACGGCGGTGGACTTCGTCGCGGTGCTGGGCATGGTGGAGTGGGGGGGCATCTCCCCCGTGTGGGCCACGGTGGCCGGCTGCGTGCTGGGCGGCGTGGTGAACTACTCCATCAACCGGGTCATCACCTTCCGCAGCAACGGGGCGGTGGCGCCGCAGCTGGCGCGCTACACGCTGGTGAGCTCCACCAGCGCGCTGCTCAACGCGGGCGGCGTGGCGCTGCTCACGCTGCACCCGCAGCTGGCGTACACGCTGGGCTGGTGGGTGGTGCGCGGGGTGGTCTACTTCGCGTGGAACCTGCCGCTGCAGCGCGACTACGTCTTCAACGACAACACCGCGGACGAGCTCCTGGAGCAGCGGCCCCATGCGGCGTGAGACGCGCGCCCGCGGCTTGAGGGCCCTGCTGGTGGGGGCCCTGCTTTCGCTTCCGGGGGTGGCGGCGGCGGGCGGCGTGCTGGGGTTGTCCTACAACTCCAGCGACCGGTACGGAGAGAGCTTCTACTTCGTGGCGGACACGGACGACGGCACCTACGTGGCGGTGAGCCTGTCGGTGACGAACATCGGCCCGGGGTCGCGCACGGGCATCTGCCGCGCCACGGTGCTGCAGCCGGGCAAGCCCGTCTGGGCGCCGCAGAAGCGCATGGGGGCGAATGACTGGAGCTACGACCCGGCCCTGGACACGCTGACCCTGGGCGAGTGCTTCGCCCGGGCCACGGACACGGGCCTGACGGTGGAGGCGCCCCTGGACAACGGCCGGGTGAAGCTGGAGTACGCGCGCAAGCCCGAGGCGTGGTCGCCGGAGGGCTCCGTGGTGGAGAACGGCAAGGACCGCTACCGCCACGAGGTGCTGGTGGCCGGCAGCCCCGTGAAGGTGACGCTCCGCGTGCCCCAGCGGGAGGCGGTGACGCTGAAGGGCGGCGGGTACGTGGACCACTCGCGCAGCACGGTGGCGCCGGCGAAGCTGGCGAAGCGCTGGGTGCGCTTCCGCGCGCTCAAGGGTCCGCCGTACGCGGTGGTGCTGGGGCGTGAAGGGCAGGAAGGCGACTACGCGCCCGTGTACGTCTGGGAGGACAAGGGGGACGCGAAGCTCCTGGAGTCCTTCACGCTCACGCAGACGGGTGAGAAGGCGAAGAGCACGTGGCGGGCGGAGTTCACCGACCGCGACGGCAAGCCGGCGCTGACGTTGCGCGGCACCTCCCTCCTCCAGCGCAGCGCGCCGGTGGAGTCGCTGGGGGTGCTGGGCGGGCTGGTGCGGCCGGTGGTGGGCTCGCCGGTGACGTACCTGCTGCGCGGCGTGATGGAGCGTCCGGGCAAGGCGCCGGTGGAAGGGCTGATGGAAGTGTCGATGGAAGGCGAGTAGCCGGCAGGGGTCTTCAGCGTGAGCGAGTCGTTGCTGCGGTCGGTGCATCACGTCCCGGGCGTCCGGGGCTTCGTGCGCAAGCAGGTGCTGCGGGTGGTGGCGCGCGGGGTGGAGTGGACCACCAAGCTCCCCGGCAAGCGCGCCCTCAACGTGTCCCAGGTGAACCCGTGGCTGCACGTGGGCGGCAGCGTGTCCCGCGCGCGCTACGGCGAGCTGAAGGAGCGGGGCATCACCTGCGTCATCGACCTGCGCGCGGAGCGCTGCGACGACCGCGAGGCGCTGGCGGCGCTGGGCATCGAGCTCCTGAGCCTGCCGGTGACGGACCGCTATCCGCCGTCCGTGGAGCAGCTGTCGCAAGGGGTGCGCTGGGCGCTGCCCCGGCTGGACGCGGGCGGCGTGCTGTACGCGCACTGCGAGCACGGCGTGGGCCGCGGGCCGCTGATGGGGCTGGCGGTGATGGTGGCCCGGGGCTGGGACGCGCCGGAGGCTTACCGGGCCGTGCGCCACGCCCGGTGGCAGGCGACGCTGAACGACCGGCAGTTGCGGGGACTCGCGGACTTCGTGGCCGCGTGGACGGGCGTGCCGGAGCAGGCCGCGTAGGGAGCGGAGGGCCGCCCTCACGGGCCGTCCACGCGGCGCCTCAAGCCTTCACGTCGGAGCGGGTCTGCGTGCGAGCGTCCTCGCGTGGCGCGTCCTTCCCGGAGCGCCTGGGGGCCCGTCCGCCGCTGCCCATCAGCGTGTCCATCCACCGGTTGCTGATGGCGAAGTTGCGGTCCGGCGTCGCGAAGTGGTGCGCCATGTGGTGCGCGCGCAGCGCCTTGCCCCAGGCCGTGCGCGGCGTGCGGTGGTGCGTGGCCCAGTGGAGGGTGTCGTAGGCCACGTAGCCCCAGACGATGCCCACGAAGTACGGAAGCGTCTGCGCCGGGTGGCCCACCCACCACAGCAGCCCGCCGATGAGGGAGGACAGCGGGACGGTGACGATGAGCGGCATCACCAGGCGCTGGGCGTCGTCCGGGTACTTGTGGTGGTAGCCGTGCGCGATTTCATGCACGCGCCGGGTGAGCGGGCCTTTGCCCTCCCAGTGGAAGAAGAACCGGTGGGTGCAGTACTCCATGAGGATCCACGTCAGCAGGCCCAGCGGGACGAAGAGCACGCTCATCCCCACCGTCGTCCGTCCCCGGTACAGGCCCCACCCGAGCAGGCCCACCGTGAGCGGGACGTAGAGCAGGACCGGCACCGCGGGGTGCAGCTTCGAAGCCGCCTCCATGAAGGCGTTCTCGAACATCCGGCCAGATTGATGCCTGAAGTATGGGCGCCCCATACCGGGTGAAGATTGGGCCGGGGACCCCCGAGCGCCCATGCCCGTTCGTCCCTCCGCAGTGTCGCCTTTCGGGCCACCCCCGGCCCCTCCGGGCGCAATGAAGAAGGCCCCGGCGTGCTGTGCCGGGGCCTCCTTGTCCGCACGGCTTCGCGGTCGTGCTTCAGCTCTCCGCGGGGCGCTGGGCCTCGTCGCTGTCGGGCGTGGGCGTCGCGGCGCCGTGCTTGTTGCGCCAGCGGTCCACCAGCAGCAGGAGCGCCGGGAAGCCCACCAGGACGATGACCATGTTCACCGCGAAGCCCAGGTTGGCCAGGTCACCAATGGAGTTGAGGCCGGGGTGCTTGGCGAACACCAGCGCCAGGAAGCCGATGGCGCTGGTGAGCAGGCCGCCCGTGATGGCCCGGCCCGTCTCCGCGTACACGGTGGTGAAGTCCGCTCCCGGTTCACCCAGGCGCTCAATCAGGTGCACGCCCGCGTCCACCGTCGTCCCGATGAGCACCGGGATGACCACGATGTTCAGGTAGTTGAACTGCAGGCCCATGAGGGCCATCAGGCCCACCAGCGCCGCGATGGAGAGCAGCGTGGGCAGCATGCAGATGAACGCGTTGCGCAAGGAGCCCAGCGTCAGCCACATGGCCAGGAAGACGCTGACCACCGCGGCCACCAGGATGCGCGGCCCCTCGGAGGCCACCATGTCCAGGATGTCCGCCAGGATGAGCGCCTCGCCCGCCGCGGACACCTGGCTGCCGTCCGGCATCTGGAGGTTGCGCACCTCCTTGGTGAAGCGCCGCGTGCCCACGCCGTCCGACAGGCTCACGTTCGCGTAGACCAGCACCACGCCGCCCTTCTGGCCGGCCGCCGGCTCGAACTGGCGGCGCAAGCCCACCGGCAGGTCTTCGCGCGTGAAGGGCTTCGCGGCCGTCATCTTCACGGCGCGCAGCAGGTCCTCGCGCTGGGCCTTCTCCACGCGCGACGGGTCGATGCGCTGGAGCTTCTGGTGGATGGACTGGAGCAGCGCGTGCTTCTCCTCCTGGTGCTGGGGCACCAGGTCCTCCAGCGCGCCCACGAAGTCGATGGTGGAGTCCTTGCCGTACTTCGCCTTGCGCGCCTGGAGCTGGTTCACGACCTCGCGCTCCATGGCCTCCGTGTCCGTCAGCACCACCACCGGCGTCGCCGAGTAGCCCAGGATGTGGTCGATGCGCCGATCCAACCGCACGCTCGGCAGCGACACGTCATCCAGCTTCGTGGAGTCGTAGTTGAACGTCACCCGGTACACCTGGCTGATGAGCGCCACCAGCGCGACGCCAATGACAATCACCACCGCGCGGTAGCGGCGCGGCAGGAAGCGCGCCAGGATCGCCATGGGCCCCGACTGCGACTGGTGCTCGCGCGGCACCCAGCCCCAGCGCGACACCAGCCCCAGCAGCGCCGGCAGGATGAGCAGGTAGGACGCCACGCTCACCAGCATGCCCACCGCCGCGATGACGCCGAACTCGTGGAACGCCCTGAACTCCGACAGCGACAGGCTCAGGAACGTGAGCGCCGCCACCAGCGCGGAGATGAGCGCGGAGAAGCCCGTGTGCCGGAACGTCTCCCGCACCGCCTCCTCCGACGTCATGCCCTCCGAGCGCAGCGTCCCCCACCGCCCCAACAGGTGGATGCCGTGCTCCACGCCCAGGCCGCCCAGCACCGCGGCGAGGAAGCCCGTCAGGAGGTTCACCTGCCCGTACGCCACGCCCACGAAGCCGTAGGTCCACGCGAGGCCCGCGACCACCGGCACCATGGTGAGGCCCACGGACAGCCCGCTGCGGAAGTGGAAGATGAGGTAGGCCAAGAGCAGCACCAGCGCCAGCGTGGACGCGCGCGCCAGGTCCCCGGTGATGACCGCCTGCTGGTCGATCTTCTTCTTGAACGTGCCGGTGATCTCCGTGTGGAAGCCGGGGCCGTACTTCGACAGGTCCTGCTTCGACAGGTAGTCCTCCACCTGGGCGATGACCGTCTTGGAGTAGCCCAGGTCCGCGGACGAGCCCTTGGCCTTGAGCAGCATCACCACCATGCGCTCCTGCGGATCCAGGTAGTACAGGCCGCCCTGCCCCGCGAGCCGCATGTTCGCGCCGCCGGTGTACTTCTTCTGGATGTCGCTGAAGTCCAGCGACGGGGGCGGCTCCTCCTCCAGCCGCACGAAGAGCGGGTTGGCCTGCTCCTTCTCCCACGCGAATCTCGCGTCGATGCGCTCCTGGATGGTCTTCAGGTCCGGCAGGTCCACGTAGTAGAGGCCGTGCTCGTCGAAGAACTGGCTGGGCCGCTGCGCGTTGACGAAGCGGATCTCCGACAGCGTCGCCAGCTTCGGCGCCATGTCATCCACGAACTGCTTGAGCTGTTCAGGCTCCGCGCCGATGCCGGCCACCACCACGTTGCCCATGCCGCCGAAGCGCGTGCGCAGCTTCTCCAGGTCCTGCACGGACTGGAACGACTTGGGCAACAGGTTCGCCAGGTCCGCGTTGAGGCGCAGGTCTCGCGCGAAGAAGGTGCCCAGGCACGTCAGCACCAGCGTCACGAACAACGCCACCCAGGGCCGCTGGTGGCTGCGGGCCGCCAGGGAGCCCATCGCAGCCTCGAACCGTCCGGACCACCGCGTCTCACTCATGGATGTGATTTCCTGCTGAAAGCCCCCGCCGTGACGACCGGGGCAACCTTGAGCCCGAACGAACCGGGCCGTTTACGCGTATATGCCCCGGACCCCCGTGCGTCCAGGCATCGCCCCGGGGCCTCCATTGGCCGCATGCCTGGCCCGGGGAACAAACGGGGCATGAACAAACCGCGCCATGTATGTCGCCCCAATGCGCGACACGCCAGCGGATCCACCTGCTCGGGAATGTTGAGGCATTTTGCCCCACCGCCTCACAGGGCATGGGGAGCGGGCGGGCCGTCCCCTCGCGCTGTCGTGCCAGAGGTCTGCGGCATGGTCAGCTTTTGCTTCGACGCGGCCCCTGCCAGGAAGCAGGGCAGGCGCCGCGTGGAGGGGATGCCGCCGCGTGCCCCGGTCCGGCTGGTGCCGGCTCCCGGAGCACGGGCGCCCACGGTCGATGGCCTCGAACCCGTCTTCGTCATCATCAGCGGGACGCGGGTGGATGCACCGGGTGGAGCGCACGATGGGTGCGCTGGCCTCGCACAACCACCGCCGCCCCGTCATCGCGCTCGTCTGCGCGCTGCTGCTGTCCGTCGTGGGCCTGCTGTCCGCCCGCCACCTGACGCTCAACGCGAACCTGGTGGCCCTGCTGCCCGACTCCTTCGAGAGCGTGCAGGCCATCCACAGCCTGGAGGAGCGCTTCGGCGCGCAGGGGTGGGTGGTGGTGGTGGGCGAGGACGCGGACCCGGCGCAGCTCCAGCGGTTCGCGCAGGACCTGGCGCCGAAGCTGGAGGCGCTGCCGGGCATCCGCTACGTGGAGATCACCCGCCCCAGCCGCTTCTTCCAGAGCCATGCGCTCTACTTCCTGTCGCCAGAAGATTTGAAGGAGGTGGAGCGCCGCATCGACGCGCGGCTCACCTGGGAGCGGCAGCACGCCAACCCGCTCTTCGTGTCGCTGGACGACGCGCCGGCCCCGTCGCTGGACTTCAGCGACATCCAGAAGAAGTACGGCGGCGCCGCGGTCACGCGCCTGGCCAGCCACCCCAGTGACTACTACCTGGATCCCGCCGCGCGCCGCGTGGTGGTGCTGGCCAAGCCGGAGACGTCGTCCGCGGACCTCACCTTCTCCCGCAACATCGTCGGCGAGGTGCAGGGCCTGCTGAAGCAGCAGGACCTGTCGAAGTACGGGCCGGGCTTCCACACGCAAATCACCGGCTCGTTCCAGAAGAAGATGGATCAGCAGTCGCAGATCACCCGCGACGTGGCGGTGTCCTCGACGGTGGCCACGGTGCTGGTGCTGCTCTACCTGCTGCTGCACTTCCGCGGCGTCATCGCGGTGGGGCTGGTGCTGGCGCCGGTGGGCGCGGGCCTCGCGTGGACGTACGGCCTGGTGGGCGTGGCGTACGGGCAGGTGAACCTGCTGACGGCCTTCCTGGGCGCCATCCTGGGCGGCCTGGGCGTGGAGCACGGCATCCACCTGATGGGCCGCTACCTCGCGCTGCGCGGAGAGGGGAGGTCCTCCCTGGAGGCCACGCGCGAGGCGTTCACGCACACGGGGGGCGCGGCGCTGGTGTCCGCGCTGGTGGCGGCGCTCACGTTCTTCGTGCTGGGCACGTCCCGCCTGCGGGCGTTCCGCGAGTTCGGCGTCATCGCGGGCGTGGGCATGCTGGTGCTCGTCCTCGCGTATGTGCTGGTGCTGCCTGCGCTGCTGGGGCTGGTGTCGCGCTGGGGCTGGAAGCCGCGAGCGGCCTCCACGGAGACGACGGAGGCCCCGCTGGGCAACATCCTCACCCACCGGCGCGGGCTGCTCACCGTCGTGTCCGCGCTCATCGTTGCGGGCCTGCTCACGCAGCTGCCGCGCCTGCGGTTCGACTACAACATCTCCTCGTTGCAGGACCAGCGCCTGGACTCGTTCGTGCTGGACCGCGCGGTCAACCAGCTCATCGGCTATTCACAGGTCCCGCTGGTGGTGCTCACGAACTCCCGCGAGGAGGAGGCAGCGGTCGTCCGGGAGCTCCAGGCGCGCAAGCAGCAGCGGGGCGCCAGCTCCACGGTGGACTTCGTCGCGGCGCTCGCGAACCTGGTGCCGGACCGGCAGCAGGAGAAGCAGACCATCCTGAAGGACATCGGGAAGCTGTTGAAGAACGTGCCCGAAAGCCAGCTCAACCCCGCGCAGCGCAAGCAACTGGCGGAGCTGCGCGTGCAGGTGGAGGCGCGGCCCTTCACCGTGGCGGACCTGCCGCCCAGCGTGCGCCAGCAGTTCGAGGGCCGCGGCGGCCCGGGCACCGGCTTCGTGCTGGTGTATCCGTCCGCGGACCAGTCCGACGGCCAGGCCATGCGCCGGATGGCGAAGGAGGTGCGCGGGGTGAAGCTGCCGGATGGCCGGACCGCGGTGGTGGCCGGTGAAGCGATGGTGCAGGCGGACATCGTGAACATGGTGTCGCACGAGGCGCCGTTCATCCTCCTGGGCTCCACGCTCACGGTGCTGGTGGCCATGTGGCTGACGCTGGGCTCCCTGCGCAGCGCGCTCCTGTGCCTGATGCCCACGGTGGTGTCGCTGTTCGCGATGCTGGGGCTGATGCCGCTGCTGCACATGGAGTTCAACTACCTCAACATCCTGGTCATCCCGGTGCTCATCGGGACGACGGTGGACGCGGGCGTGCACCTCATCACGCGGCTCACGTCGCCGGGCAGCGACTTCGTGCGGGTGTATTCGGAGACGGGCAAGGCCATCTGCGGCGGCCTGCTCACGAGCGCGGTGGGCTTCGGCGCGCTGCTCCTCGCGGACCACCCGGGCCTCAACTCGATTGGGGCGCTGGCGAACGTGGGGTTCGGGATGAACCTGCTCATCATGCTGGTGACCTTCCCCGCGCTGCTGCTGGTGCTCTCCGAGCGCAAGCGGCGCCACCGTGCGGTTCCCCCGCGTCCCCGGGGTGCGCAACTCATGGGAGACGGCCAGGGTCCTCACCGGCCCACGCCCACCCATTAGGCCGAGGCGTCGCACGCCCGGCCGCGCACGCGCAAGGAGCGGCACGATGTCTCAGCAATGGATCTGGATGAGCCTGGCGGCGAGCACCCTGGCGCTGGGCTCCGCGAACGCCCAGGTGGATCCGAACTCCGCGGCCGCCATCACCAACAGCCAGCCGAACCCGGGAGCGCCGGCGGGCACGCCCCCCACCGCGTCCGCGGGCAGCCCCATCGGCAACCCGTACACGGAGCCGCTGGGCGACCCCACCGGCGCGGCCAACCCGGGCATTGGCGGCAGCGGCACGAGCACGGGCGCGGTGATTCCGCAGCCCTACAGCGCCCAGCCGTTCGTCGCCGGCACCGCCCCCAGCACCCTGCCGCCGGGCCCCGGTACCAGCACGACCGTGACGGGCAACGGCACGGTGGTGGCGCCCGGCACCAGCACCACCGTGACGGGCACCGGCGCGGTGCTCCCTGGCACCAGCGGCACCGTGGCGGGTTCAACGGGCTCCACCGCCACCACGGGCGCGCTGATGCCACCCGCCACGACCACCCCCGGCACCATGCTGCCGGGCGCCTCCAACAGCACCGTGACGCCGGGCACTCCGACGGGCACGACGTCCGACATGGGGGTGGTGCTGCCGCCCGCCACCGGCCTCACGCCCCCGGGAATCACGGGCTCCCAGCCCACCACGCTGTCGCCGGACAGCAACACGTCCAGCAACTCCGTGACGTCGCCCGGTGGCGGCGACGTGACCCAGCGCCCCCTGGGACCGTGAAGCGCTGGCGGCCTCCGGCCAGGCGCCCCTCCCCCGGGTGACAGGGAGGGCGTGCGCTGGCGGACGTGCAGCCCCTTGCAACCCTCCCATTCCACCCGCCCCCGCCGTTCCCCGAGCAGGCAGGCGGATGAGCCACCCCTGCACACACCGAGGGGCCTGCTCACCTTCGGTCCTGCAGGTAGCCAGGACCTTTCAAGCAGTCAGACTCCTATCGGGGGAATCCACATGAAGAAGTTCCTGAAGACCCAGCTGACGGTGGCGGCGGTTCTCGCGGGCGCGCTCGCGCTCGGTACGGGCTGTAAGTCGGATCAGTCCGCGACGCGCGGCACGGAACCCACGCCGGCCTCCGACTCCACCATGCCCACGGACTCCAGCGGCACCGGGACGGACACCTCCGGCTCCGGCACCACCACCACGCCGCCGCCCAGCAGCGGCGGCTCCGGCTACGACACGGGCAGCGGCTCGTCGCAGGACTCGACGATGCCTCCCTCGGACATGAGCACCGGCGGCTCCGGCACGACGGATGAGAGCGCGCAGCCGCCCTCCACCAACGAAGGCACCATGGATCCGGGCACCGGCGGCGCGGGCACCGGCGAGGCCGAGCCGGGCGTGCACGACGGCGAGATGACCGAGCCGGGCACGGGCGGCTCCGGCACGTCCACGGACGACGGCACCACCCCGGACGACAGCACCCTGCCCAACGACTCCACGCTCGACCCGAACAGCTCCGGCGCCAAGGGCGACATGACCACGCCGACGCCGGACTCCACGGGCACGATGGCGCCCAACACCGGCACCACGCGCTAGGCCCCTCCACCCTCCGCCGTGACACCCACGGCGGCGCGGTGACTTCAGCAGCGCCCGCGACCCTCACCGGTCGCGGGCGCTTCTTTCGTTTCCAGCGCCAGGCCTGGCGCACGAACCCCGCGCGAACAACAAGACCCCGCCGACGCCCATGCGGCGTCAGCGGGGTCCTGGAGACAGCGGAGCCTGGAGGCTCAGGTCACCTTGACGCCCGGCGAATAGGGCTGCCCCACCGGTTCGATGATGCGCGGGCTCCCGTTGTCACCCGGGCCATTGCCGGGGCCACCGCCCGGGTCGAAGGTGGACGGCACGCGGTGTTCACGGCCCTCGTCCTCCGTCCCCGCTTCGCGCGCTGGCGCGGGAGGCACCCCCTCCAGGGGAATGTGCAGCACGTCCTTCTTGCTCATGACGAACGCCTCCTTTCCCTCCTCAGGGTGGGGAGGCCGGGGGGTTTCCGCATGCCGCCAGGAAGGGGGGCCCCAGTTGGGATGCTCGCTGGCATCCTTCGCGGCCATGGCGGTCCCCACCGGGCGCTCCCCTGCCCGCATGCCCCCCGGCCTCCGGAATGCGTTGCTCTTGGATGACAGGGAGCGACCGGGGGCTTATCCAAAGAGGTCCAGGCAGCGCGCACCCGAACCGAGAGCATCCACCGCATGAAGCTGTTGCTGGCAGGCCGACGAGGAGCAAGCGACCCGCTGTTCGCCCCCCCGGAGGCGCCCCTCCCCTGGCTCCAGCGCGTGGAGGCCTGGGTCCAGCAGGTGGCGGACGGGGTGCTGGAGGGCAGCCGCATCGAGGACGGCCCCCAGGGCGCGCCCGTGCTGCGCCTGCGCCTGCACCCGGCCGCGCCGGAGGTGTCGCTGCTCGCGGCGACCCGGGAGCGCATCGTCGTGTCCGCGGAGACCAGCGCCGTGGGCCCCGGCTATCACCGCTACCTGGTGGACCTGCTCAAGCACCTGGGCGACCTGCACGGCATCAGCTGGGCGCCGCCCGACGAGGACGTGGGCGTGGGCGACGCCACGGGCTACTTCCACACCGGCGACGCGGGCCCGATTGAAGAGCACTTCCTGGGGTGGCTCCAGCACTCCGTGGGCCAGGTGCTGCGCATGCGCAGCCTGGGCAACTCCGGCTTCGGATTGTCCATGCGCTTCGGCCACACCTTCCAGCACCCCGGCGCGCTGCTCACGCCGCTGGGCCCCCGCGACGAGCGCTGGCTGCGCACCGTGCACGAAGACCCGCGGCAGGGCACGGACGTGTTCCCCTGGTGGAACCCCGGCGTGGACGCGCGCGAGCGCTTCACGCGCGCCATGTGCCGCCTGTGGACGGACGTCGTCTGGCGCTCGCCGCTGCTGGAGGAGGAGCGCCAGCGCCTGCGCGACGTGGCCCGGCTGCTGGAGCAGGCGTGGCGCGAGGACCCCACGCTCCCCTACCCGTGGCGCGAGTGGCAGGAGGTGCTCGGCTACCTGGGCATGGGCGGGACGGTCGCGGAGGAGGTGCACCGCCGGGCCCTGGAGTCGCCCGGCGTCGGGCCTTCGATTGGTTACCGGCGGGGCTCCGTGCAGGTGGCGCTCCCCGAGGGCTGGGAGATCCGCATCCCCGGCTCCCTGGCCGAGACGCGCCTGGGCGACGGCAGCTGGGTGGCCCGGGACCACCGCCGCACCGTGCGCGTGCTGCCGCTGGAGGACTCCGTGGAGGACAGCCTCGCGCCCACCAGCCCCGAGCGCCGCGCCCTGGAACTGGAGCACCACGGCGCCCGCGTCAGCGGCCGCGCGTCCCTGCACATGGGCCCCGGCGAGTGCCGCCTGACGGCCCTGTGCCGCTCCGGAAACCGCCGCGCCCTCTGCGTCGTCAGCTTCGATGATCCGGACGAGCGGGACTGGGCCCTGGGCACCTGGCGCTCGCTGGACCACGCCGTCGCCGCCTGACCCCGCAAGTCGTTGCGGCACCTACCACTTGCCAAAGCGCCGCCCGGTGGACAGTCAGCGCACCCGGACGTCTTGCCGCACAGCGCGGTCGCACCCACCTTCCGCGGGCACCTTCCCCACGGAATCGAGTGAGACGCATGAGCAGCAAGCGGGAAATCTGGCCGGGCAAGCCCTGGCCGCGCGGCGCGACCTTCGACGGCTCGGGCACCAACTTCGCGGTCTATTCGCAGGTGGCCACGCGCGTGGAGGTGTGTCTCTTCGACCGGGCGGACCCGACGAAGGAGATTGAACGCTTCGACCTGCCGATGAGCACGGAGTTCGTCTGGCACGGCTACGTGCCGGACCTGGAGCCCGGGACGCTGTACGGCCTGCGCGTGCACGGGCCCTACGAACCGGAGAAGGGGCACCGCTGCAACCCGCACAAGCTGCTCGTCGACCCCTACGCCAAGGCGCTGCTCGGCGAGGTGGACTGGAAGCAGCCGGTGTTCGGCTATCCCCTGGACCATCCGAAGAAGGACCTGATGCGCGACGAGCGCGACAGCGCGGCCGGCATGCCCAAGGGCGTGGTGGTGAGCGACTTCTTCGACTGGGGCAATGACCGGCGCCTGGACATCCCGTGGCGCAAGACGGTCATCTACGAGGCGCACGTGCGCGGCCTCACCATGCGCCACCCGGGCGTGCCGGCGCACCAGCGCGGCACGTACGCGGGCCTGGGCTCGCCGGTCATCATCGAGCACCTGCAGAAGCTGGGCGTGACCGCGGTGGAGCTCCTGCCGGTGCACGAGTTCGCGGACGACTCGTTCCTCAACGACAAGGGCCTGTCGAACTTCTGGGGCTACAGCACGCTGAACTACTTCGCGCCCGAGCAGCGCTACGCCAGCCGCAAGACGCCGGGCGGCGCGGTGGCCGAGTTCAAGTCGATGGTGAAGGCGCTGCACGCGGCGGGCATCGAGGTGATTCTCGACGTGGTCTACAACCACACGTGCGAGGGCAACCACCTGGGCCCCACGCTGTCGTTCAAGGGCATCGACAACGCGTCGTACTACTGGACCATGCCGGAGGCGCGGCACTACCTGGACTTCACCGGGTGCGGCAACAGCCTCAACGCCTCCAACCCGCAGACGGCGCGCTTCATCGTGGACAGCTTGCGCTACTGGGTGGAGGAGATGCACGTGGACGGGTTCCGCTTCGACCTGGCCACGGTGCTGGGCCGCAGCGGCAAGGGCGGCTACGACCCGAACGCGCCCATCTTCCAGATCATCAACCAGGACCCGGTGCTCTCCCGCGTGAAGCTCATCGCGGAGCCGTGGGACGTGGGGCTGGGCGGCTACCAGGTGGGCGGCTTCCCGTCGCCGTGGCACGAGTGGAACGGCAAGTACCGGGACGCGCTGCGCAAGTACTGGAAGGGCGACGAGAACCAGGCCGCGGAGGTGGGCTACCGGCTCACGGGCAGCGCGGACCTGTTCGCGGCGGCGCGCCGCAGGCCGCAGGCGTCCATCAACTTCGTCACCGCGCACGACGGCTTCACGCTGCACGACCTGGTCACGTACAGCAGCAAGCACAACGAGGCCAACGGCGAGCACAACCGCGACGGCGCGGACGACAACCAGGCGTGGAACTGCGGCGTGGAGGGGGAGACGGACGACAAGGACATCATCTCCCTGCGCGAGCGCCAGAAGCGCAACCTGCTGGCGTCGCTGTTCCTGTCCACGGGCGTCCCGATGATTGTCGCGGGCGACGAGATGGGCCGCACGCAGCAGGGCAACAACAACGCCTACTGCCAGGACAACGAGCTGTCGTGGGTGGACTGGAACCTGGACAAGACGCGCCAGGACCTCCTGGAGTTCACGCGCAAGCTCATCCAGTTCCGCCACGGGCAGCCGGTGCTCCAGCGCCGCCGCTTCTTCCAGGGCGAGCACCTGTGGGAGTCCGAGCACAAGGACCTGGCGTGGTTCAAGCCAGACGGCACGGAGATGGGCGCGGAGGACTGGCAGAAGCCCTTCGTGCGGTCGCTGGCGTTCCTGCTGGGCGGCGACGCCATCCCCACGCCGGACGAGCGCGGCCAGCGCGTCAGCGGCGATTCCCTGCTGGTGCTGCTCAACGCGCACCATGAGCCGGTGCCCTTCACGGTGCCGCCGCCGGGCGAGGGCGGCGCGTGGCGGCTGGAGCTGTACACGGCGGACGACCAGCGCGGCGACGAGGAGATGAAGCCCGGCAGGTTCGAGATGGTCGGGCGGTCGCTGGCGGTGTTCCGCAAGCCGGGGAGCAACAACACGCCGTGATAACGTGCCGGCGCTTTTGATCAGGAGCGCAAGGGATGGAGGGTGAAGGAGACGGCGTCAGGAGTGACGAGGTCGCCGTCGCGAAGGTGTACGGGGAGATCGCCTCCGCCTACGAGGTGCTCTACCCGTCCCTGCATCGCTACGGCGACCGCGTGGAGCGCTTCCTCGCGGGCGTGGTGAAGCCGGACCTGCGCGTGCTGGACGTGGGCTGCGGCCCGGCGCTGCACACGCGAGGGCTGGACGCGTCCGTGGACGTGGTGGGCCTGGACGTGGCGCCGGAGATGCTGGAACTGGCGAAGCGCGCGCGGCCATCGGGCACGTGGCGCGTGCACAGCTACCTGGACCCGGTGCCGGCGGACCTGGGCCTCTTCGACGTGGCGCTGGCCATCGGCTGTCTGGACTTCTGTGACGACCTGTCGCGCGTGCTGGGGCACCTGGGCCGGGTGTTGAAGCCGGGCGGGCGGATGTTGTTCACGGTGCTGGAGCGCCGTCAGGGCCTGGAGGCGCACGAGGAGGCCACGCGCCGGGTGCGCACGGCGGACACGGACGTGACGCTGCACCTGTGGAGCGCGGTGGAGACGGCGCGCGCGGTGGACATCGCCGGGCTGCGCACGGACTTCTACCTGCACGCGCCCGGCTGGGAGCTGCTCGCGGAGGAGCGCACCATGTGGTTCGGCTGGTGGTACGTGAGGCGCGGCTGAAGAAGCGCCGTCAGGATTCCAGCGCGCCCGCGTCTGCTGGCCCCGTCGGCGAACTTCAGGGGGCGCACGGGGTTGTCCCGAGGCGTCCGGTTCCACGCGAGGGCGCTTTGCGCCGGGGCATGGGACTCGGACGTTCCTCACGGCCATCACCGCCGGGTGTTCCTGCCGCGATTGAAGGCCGTACCGGTCGCGCGCCACCGTGAGGCGCGCATGGCTGCCCTTTGCTGGGCACAACACGAACTAGCTCAACGGTAGAGCACGAGACTCAAGATCTCGGTGTCGAAGGTTCGAATCCTTCGTTCGCCTGGACCCCGTCGTTTTTCGCTGGTGCCAACGCGAGTCCACCGCGTCCTCCTCCCCACGCCGCACACTGGCCGGCCGCCAGGGCCTCCGGAGACTTCCGTGCCGTTCGCGGAAGCGCTCCGGTCGCCGTCCGTGGCCGGCATCCGGTGCGGAGGTTCGGGCGGCTGAACGCGGCTCCGGACGGTCTGTTCGCGCGACGCGCCCGTGGGGCGGCGGGGTCCTTTTCTCCAGCAGCCGGGCTGCACTCCTTTCTTGTCGTCGAGGTGACGTGTCATGGGCATCGGTCGGGTGGAAGTGGCGCAGAACGAGCGGCTGTTCGTGGTGGTGAACGGGCGGGCGGAGCAGTACCTGGGGCCGGGCCGGCACTGGGTGGTGCGTCCGTTCCAGCACGTCCGCTTCGAGCGCGTGCCGCTGGAGCCACCCGTCACCCGGCTGGACGAAGCGAAGCTCTCGTTGGTGCCGGAGAAGGACCTCCAGGTGCTGGAGCTGGGCGCGGACGAGCGCGCGGTGGTCTTCCATCACGGCCAGCCGGTGCGGTGGCTGGGCCGGGGACAGCACCAGGTGTGGACGGCGCAGCGGCTGCCCGGTCGTACCGGTCGGCCCGAGTCGCCGACCGTGCGGGTGGAGCGCGTGGACGTGTCCGGGGTGGCGACGGAGCCCCCGCGTGACGAGGTGCGCGCGCTGATTCCGGCCAGTGACTACACGGAGGCCACGGCCACGGAGGGCACGGTGGCGCTGCGCTACGTGGACGGCGTGCTGGACGCGGTGCTGCCGCCGGGCCGTCACGCGGCGTGGACGGTCGCGCGCAAGGTGCAGTTCGCGGTCATCGACCTGCGCGAGAAGCTGCTCCACGTCACCGGCCAGGAGGTGATGACGAAGGACCGCGTGTCGCTGCGGCTCAACCTGTCCGCGGCGTACCGGGTGGTGGACGCGCGGCGGCTGGCGGTGGTGGCCCGAGCGCCGGATGAAATCCTCTACCTGGCGATGCAGCTGGCGGCGCGCGAGGCCGTGTCCACGCGCACGCTGGACGAGCTGCTCGCGGCGCGTGAGGCGGTGTCCACGGAGCTGTACGCGCAGGTGAAGTCGGGGGCGGAGGGCGTGGGTCTGGAGCTGCTGCGCTTCGGCATCAAGGACGTGGTGCTGCCGAAGGAGATGAAGGACCTGCTCAACCGGGTCATCCAGGCGCAGAAGGAAGCGGAGGCCAACGTCATCCTGCGGCGCGAGGAGACGGCGGCGACGCGCTCCATGGCACAGACGGCGAAGGTGCTCGCGGAGAACCCGCTGCTCGTGCGGCTCAAGGAGCTGGAGGCGTACAAGGACCTGGCCGCGAAGGTGGGTCAGGTGCACCTCGTGCTCGGTGAGGGCGCGGTGCCCACGCTCCAGCTCAAGGGCGGCTGAGGTCGCTGTGAGAATCGAGGCCCTCGGACCGGAAGTGCGGTCCGGGGGCCTTCGTGCGTTCAGCGGGTCTCGTAGGCATATGCCAACGGTTGACCCCTCCCCTTGTTTCGGGCGAGCTAGGGCGCATGTACGTGAAAGAGGTCCACCTCTCCAACATCCGGTCCATCGAGTCGCTGACGTGGGCGCTGCCGGACCATCAGTCTGGCCACGGGTGGCACGTCATCATCGGTGACAACGGTGCGGGCAAAAGCTCGTTCCTTCGCGCCATCGCGCTCGCGCTCGTAGGACCGAAGGAGGCCATAGCGCTCCGGCAGGACTGGAACGAGTGGCTTCGAGTTAGCGCCTTATTCGCCATCGCGCATCTCAAACTGAAATGGGATGAGCAGTACGACCAATTTGTCGACGCGGCCCCTCCGCCTCCTAACCATGTTCTAAGTGCCGAGCTACAGCTGATACGCATCAAGATGGGAGAGCAGCCGGCTCAGGCCTACCTCGTCAACAAGCCAGACAATTCCGTTCAGCAATCTCATGTTTGGGGGGAGGGAGCCGGATGGTTCTCTGCTTCTTACGGTCCGTTTCGACGTTTTGCCGGGGGCGATTCGGAACAAGCCAAGCTGTTCGAATCGAACCCCAAACTGGCCCGCCATTTGTCCGTCTTCGGTGAGGCCGTCGCACTCTCGGAATGTCTTGAATGGCTCAAGCTCCTCCAGTTCAAGAAGCTCGAGAAGGATCCCGAAGGGGACCTCCTTGAGTCCTTGAAGCAGTTCATCAACCAGCCGGACTTCCTACCCAACGAAGCCCGACTCGAATCGATCTCTTCCAAGGGTGTTCGGTTCGTCGATGGCAACGGCTGCGATATTCCTGTCGAGAACCTGAGTGACGGGTACCGCGCCATCCTGAGCATGACCTTCGAGTTGATCCGACAGCTCGCGCGAGCCTATGGGGGCGACAAGCTCTTCGCTCCTGGGGACTCAACGACCATCGTCGTCCCTGGTGTCGTCCTGATTGACGAGATCGACGCGCACCTGCATCCCGTGTGGCAGCGAAGAGTCGGTCGCTGGTTCCGAGAACACTTCCCGAACATCCAGTTCATCGTCACGACGCACAGTCCGCTCATCTGCCAGGCCGCGACCGTGGGCAGCGTGTTCCGCCTTCCAAGGCCGGGCACCGACGAAGAAGCGGGCATGGTCACGGGCGTCGCACTCGACCGGCTGCTCTACGGAAACGTCCTGGACGCCTACAGCACAGGGGCTTTTGGTGACGTGCCGCTGCGCTCTCCCGAAGCACTGGAGAAGCTCGAACGGCTCGCAATCCTCAACCAGAAGGAACTCGCGCAGGGCCTGTCCCCCGAGGAACAGGCGGAACAGCAGCACCTGCGCGCGCAGCTTCCCACCGCATCCAGCGCTCTTCCGTCCGACACGGAGGTGCCGCAGCCTTGATCCATCTCCCGAACCTTCCGCTGCCGGAACCGGCCAACATGCAACTGAAGGGCTACCAGCAGGAAATCGATTCGCTCCCCGACTACGAGACGCGCGTCGAACGCGCGCAGGAGCGATTCAGCAGTCTGAATAGGAAGGGCAACGCGACCTTCGACACCGTCAAGGCGACCCTGTCGAAGATGTCCGTGGGCGTCCAACGCTGTGCCTACTGCGAGGACTCCTTGGCCGACGAGGTGGAGCACATCAGGCCCAAGGCTCTGTATCCAGAGCTGACCTTTGCCTGGATGAACTACCTGTATGCCTGCGGTCCCTGCAACGGGCCCAAGAACAGCCGCTTCGCGGTCTTCGCGCAGGAGACAGGCATCCATACGGACGTGGGTCGCCGACGTAACGCCCCCATGGTTGCTCCCGTCCCTGGCACTCCCGTGCTGCTGGATCCTCGCGTGGAAGATCCCATGGACTTCATGAGCCTGGAGATCCGGCAGACATTCCTCTTCACCGCCACTGCTGCACCGGGCACCGTGGCGTACCAGCGTGCGAAGTACACCATCGATCTTCTTTGCCTCAACAGCCGTGAATCGCTCCCGCGTACGCGCTACCACGCCTATCGCGACTTCTTGATGCACCTCAGGGGATACGTCCAGGACCGGACCCACGGCCACGCTCCAGAGCATCTCCAGCACCTGGCGCACGACATCCAGACGCGCCAGCACGCCACGGTCTGGCGGGAGATGAAGCGCCAGCATCAGCTCATCCCGGAGCTGAAGCGCCTGTTCGAAGCGGCTCCCGAAGCCTTGGGGTGGTAGCGCCGGACCCTGTGGCCCTGTAGCCACGGGTCCCACGCCCGGACTGTCTCCCGGCGCCCCCACTCCCAGTCGCTTCAGAGGGGAACCAGGGTTGGCCCGGGGGCTGCAATGTCCACGGGCACACCCTGAAACCAAGGTTCCCGACCATGCGAGTCCTGCTCGCCACGCTCTTCGTCTGTCTTCTGGCCGCCCCGGCCTCCGCGCAACCCTGTCCCCCGGCCGCTTCGCCCACCGCGGGCGTCGCCCAGGGCACCCTCGTGGCGCGCTTCCGTGCGCAGCCGCAGCAGGCGGAGGCCACCGAGTGCCCGGACACGGAGCCGCGCACCTTCAGCCTCAAGCACACGGAGGTGGACGCGGAGGTCAGCGGCTTCCTCGCTTCCGTCACCGTGACGCAGGTGTTCGAGAACCCATACACCGCTCCCCTTGAAGCGCTCTACGTCTTCCCGCTGCCGGAGCTGGCCGCCGTGGACGGCATGGAGATGCACCTGGGTGAACGCGTCATCCAGGGCGTCATCCAGACCCGCGAGCAGGCCCGCGACACCTACGAGCGCGCCAAGGCCGAGGGCAAGACGGCCGCGCTGCTCGACCAGGAGCGCCCCAACATCTTCACCCAGTCCGTCGCCAACATCCTCCCCGGTGAAACCATCCGCGTCCGCATCCACTACGTGGAGCGCCTCACCTACGACGCGGGCACCTACCGCTTCAGCTTCCCCATGGTCGTCGGCCCCCGCTTCATCGGCGGCCAGCCGCTGCCCACGCGCCAGGGTGAAGGCGTTGAGCCCGACACCACCACCGTCCCCGACGCGAGCCGCATCACGCCCCCGGTGCTCACCGACACGCGCAGCGGCCACGACATCCAGATCACCGTGCGCCTGGACGCGGGCCTCCCGGTCCACTCGCTGCGCTCCACCACCCACCGCGTCGACGTGAAGCGCGACGGACAGTCCCGCGCCACCGTCAGCCTGGGCCGCGATGACCGCATCCCCAACAAGGACTTCATCCTGGAGTACGTCGTCGCCGACGCGCTCATCCGCCCCGCCGTCCTCATGCACCGCGACCCCGGCGCGGACCACGGCTACTTCCTGGTGATGCTCAACCCGCAGCTGTCCCCCACCGAGAAGGAGATCGTCCCCCGCGAGCTCTACATGGTGCTCGACACGTCCTGCTCGCAGTCCGGCCTGGCCATCGAGAAGTCCAAGGCCATCACCAAGGAAGTGCTCAACCACCTGATGCCGGAGGACACCTTCCAGGTCCTCAACTTCGACACGCAGGTGACCAAGTTCGCGCCCACCGCCGTCCCCGCCACGCCGGAGAACATCCAGAACGCCCTGCCCTACGTCGCCAACTTCTGGGGCGGTGGCGGCACCGACGTGAACATCGCCGCCCAGGAGGCCATGGTCCCGGAGAACGACCCGGCCCGCCTGCGCATGGTGCTCTTCATGACGGACGGCCTCATCGGCGCGGATGAGCAGGTGCTCGGCACGCTCCAGGAGCACCTCCGGGAAGAGACGCGCATCTTCTCCGCCGGCGTGGGCTCCAGCACGAACCGATACCTCATCACCAAGATGGGCGAGTTGGGCCGCGGCGCCTCCACCCTCGTCAACCTCAACCGCCCGGAGGAAGACGTCGCCCGCGAGTTCGAGCAGCGCATGCGCGGCCCGGTCCTCACCTCCCTCGTCGTGGACACCGACGGCCTGCCCGTCAGCGACGTGTACCCGAAGTCCGTGCCGGACCTCTTCGCCGGCCAGCCGCTGTTCCTCGTGGGCAAGTTCACTGGCACCGGTGACGGCGTCCTCCGCATCTCCGGCCGCGTGCGCGGCGAGGTCCGCCGCTTCGACGTGCCCGTGCACTTCCCCGAAGTCGCCCCGGAGCACGGCTCGCTCAAGAGCCTCTGGGCCCGCCAGCGCATCGAGGAGCTGACCGTGGCGGGCTACCGTGGCGAGACGCCGGAAATCATCCAGGGCATCACCGAGACCGCGCTCCAGTACCACCTGATGAGCCGCTACACGTCCTTCGTCGCGGTGGAGCAGGTGGCTCGCACGGCCCCCAACGGTGAGACGGTCCGCGAGATGGTCCCCGTGCAGCTCCCTGACGGCATGGTGGCGGGTGCGCTCAGCCGCGAGGAGATTCCCCCCGGCGACCCCATCATCTCCGTGCGCGCCCCGCGCAACGCCCGCCGCGTCACCGCCTACTTCCCCTTCGGACTGGTGAAGCCGCTCACGTTCGACACGCTCACGAAGTCCTGGCGCGGCCGCTTCCTCGTGCCGCTGGGCATCGCGGATGGCTACTACACGGTGTTCATCATCGCGGAGCTGGCGGACGGCCGCGTGGAGCGCAGCGAGGTGCGCTACCGCCTGGACTCCCAGGGCAACGACTTCGACGTCGTCCTCTCCCAGAAGGAAGTGGCCCCCGGTGACACGCTGACGCTGGACGTGGACGCGGTGGAGGCCACGCAGGAGGTCAGCGTGTACGGCGACCTCTTCGGCGAGGACCAGCAGCTCCTCGACACGCAGGACCGCCTGCGCTTCACCAAGGCCCTGGTCATCCCCGAGGGCACACCGGCCGGGACATATGAGCTGGTGTTCGTCGCCCGCGACGCCGCCGGCAACCGCTTCGAGCGCCGGGAGACGCTGCGCGTCATCCACGCCCGGCATGACTGACCCGCGAATCAATCTCGGGTACCCTGGCGGTCCGTTTCTGGCCCCGCGCCTCACCGGCGCGGGGCTGTTTCTTTCGCCCAGGCCGCGAGGAGTCTTCCGATGTCGTCGTCGTCCCTGCACTACACGCCCAACCTCCGCGATATTGAGTTCAACCTCTTCGAGTTCCTGGACATCGGCCGCACGTCGTTGGGCAAGGGCCCCTTCGGGGACCTGGACGAGACGGCGGCCCGGCAGACGCTGGAGACCTTCGCCCAGCTGTGCACGCAGGAACTGGCGAAGAGCTTCGACGAGTCCGAGCACAACCCGCCGAAGCTGGTGAACGGCGAGGTGAAGCTGCCCCCCGGCCTCAAGGCCGCGATGGGCGCCTACTACGACGCGGGCATGCACCTCTTGGAGACGCCCACGCACCTGGGCGGCCTGGGCGCGCCGCCGTCGCTGGGCTGGGCCGCGTTCGAGCTGCTCCTGGGCAGCAACCCCGCGCTGGCGTTCTTCACGCTGGGCAACCTGCTCGCGCGCGTCATCGACAAGCTGGGCACGGAGTCGCAGAAGCAGCGCTTCCTGCCGCACATCCTGGACAAGCGTTGGAGCGGGTCCATGGTGCTGACGGAGCCGGACGCGGGCAGCGACGTGGGCGCCGCGCGCACCAAGGCCCGTCAGGTGAACGGCGACGTCTGGGAGATTGAAGGCGTCAAGCGCTTCATCACCAACGGCGAGTCGGACATCGCGGAGAACATCATCCACATGGTGCTCGCGCGGCCGGACGGCGCGGCGCCGGGCACCAAGGGCCTGTCGCTGTTCGTGGTGCCCAAGTTCTGGGTGAACGAGGACGGCAGCCTGGGCGAGCACAACAACGTCGTCTGCACGAAGCTGGAGAAGAAGATGGGCCTGAAGGGGTCCGTCACGTGCGAGCTGACGTTCGGCGACGGCAAGCCCACGCGCGGCCTGCTGCTGGGCGACGTGCACGACGGCATCCGGCAGATGTTCCACATCATCGAGAACGCGCGCATGGCGGTGGGCCTCAAGTCCATGGCCGCGCTGTCCGCGGGCTACTTCCGCGCGCTGTCGTTCGCGAAGGACCGCGTGCAGGGCAGCGACCTGGCGAAGGCGCGCGACAAGTCCGCGCCGCGCGTGAGCATCCTCCAGCACCCGGACGTGCGCCGCATGCTGATGGCGCAGAAGGCGCACGCGGAGGGCCTGCGCGCGCTGGCGCTGTTCACCGCGTCCGTGCAGGACCAGGTGGAGCTGCAGGGCGGCCACCGCTCCACGGCGGCGGGCGAGGCGGACGTGCTCAACGACATGCTGCTGCCGCTGGTGAAGGGGTACAGCTCGGAGAAGGCGTATGAGCTGTTGTCCCTGTCGCTCCAGGTGCACGGCGGTTCAGGCTTCCTGACGGACTACCCGGTGGAGCAGTACATCCGGGACCAGAAGATCGACTCGCTCTACGAGGGCACCACGCACATCCAGGCGTTGGACCTGCTGATGCGCAAGGTGGCGCGCGACGGCGGCGCGACGCTGTCCGGCCTGCTGGGCCGCATCCGCGAGACGGCGGAAGGCAACGAGGGCGGCCCGGAGCTGAAGACCGAGCGCGCCGCGCTGGCGGAGGCGCTGGGGCACCTGGAGACGCTGCTCGGCACGCTGATGGGCAAGCTGGGCGAGTCCGTCTACCACGTGGGCTTCCAGGGCAACCGCGTGCTGTTCGCCGTGGCGGAGGTGGTCATCGGCTGGCTGCTGGTGCGCCACGCGGCCGTGGCGCTGGAGCGGATGAAGTCGAACCCCGGCGACAAGGCGTTCTACAGCGGCAAGGTGGCCAGCGCCCGGTGGTTCTGCCACGAGGTGCTGCCCGGCATCGCCCACGCCGCGCGCATGGTGGAGAACGGCAACCTGGACCTGATGGACGTGGCGGAAGAGTCGTTCTAGGCGCGCTGGCTCCGGGCCTCGGGTGTGGCTCCGGGGAGACACACGGCCCTGGCCCGGAGTTCGCAGTGGGGGTGGAGCATGATGCTCTCCACCCTCACCGCGCTGACCCTGGCGGCCACCGTCACCAACACCGAGACCGTGCACGACCTGGAGCCGTTCGGCGGCCACGTCGTCGCGTGCACCGAAGGCGGCCTGGAGCTGTTCACTCCGGCCGGCCGGCCGGTGCGGGTGCTCACGGTGGAGGACGGGCTGCCCAGCCACTTCTGCCGCGCGCTGGAGTCCACGGGCGACCGGCTCTTCGTGGCCACGGATGAAGGGCTCGTGTCGCTGGACACGCGCTTCCACGTGACGCCGGTGCTGGACGTGCGCTGGCAGGCGCTGCCCGCCGCCGAGGACGCGAGCACCCCGGACTACGTGAGCCGGCTGGAGTCACTGGCCGCGGTGCTGACGCCGGGCCCCGCGTACACGGCGTTCTCGCCCCGCTTCGCGGGCACGGCGGAGGGGCGCCTGTTCGAACTGGGCACCGGGCGCGCGTGGTCACTGCCGGGACCGGTGCGGTTCATCTCCGACACGCGCGACGGCGTGGACGTGGGCACCACCGAGGGCGCGTTCTCCATCAACGCCAGCGGGCGGCTCACCGCGCTGCGCGACCTGCCCACCGGGCCGCTGTCGTTCGCCATGACGGAGCAGGGCGTGCGCATCGTGGGCAGTCACGGCGAGGTACACGCGTGGGAGACGGAGTCCGTGCCACTCCAGGCCGTGAGCGTTCCCAAGGGCGCCACCGTGCTGCGCGATGGCTGGGCGGGCACGCGGGCCTCTGGCGTGTTCCTCCAGGGCAAGAAGGGGTGGCGCCGTATCACCCCCACCGGGCAGCTCTGCGGCAATCACATCACCGCGCTGGCCCGGCATCAGAACCAGCTCGTGGTGGGCACGTTCGACCGGGGCGTCTGCATCCAGCGTGAGGATGGCCGGTGGCAGACCGTCCGCGCGCCTTCGCTCCCCAGCGACCAGGTGCTGGGCATCACCAGCGACGGCGTGAACCTCTACGTCGCCACCACGTACGGCCTGGGCTTCCATGACGGCAAGGCGTGGACGCAGGTGGCGTATGGGGCTCGCAACCCCGTGGCCCTGGGGAAGCTGTCCGTGCTCAACGTGTCACAGGTCGACGGCGGCGTGGCGCTGGTGGATGGCCGGGGCGTGTCCCTGATCACCCCCGGCGCCTCCCCCCTGTCCCTGGTGAAGCGGATGCCCCTGCCCAAGGAGTGGAGCAAGCATCCCTCCGTGGGTGAAGGCGCGGGCCGCTTCCTGTGGATGGGCAGCGAGGACCGGGGCCTGCTGCGCTGGGACGGCGAGAAGTGGCAGCGCTTCCACGACGGTCGCGACCTCACCGACAACTGGATCACCGCGCTGTCCACCGACGCGCAAGGGCGCGCCGTCGCGGGCACCTGCCAGGACGGCTTCAGCTACTTCGACGGCGCGAAGTGGACCCGCGTGCGCACGGCGTCCGGCCTGCCCTCCCCCGCCATCGTCTCCGCCGCGCTCGTGCCCGGGGGCGCGGTGGTGGGCACGCTGCTCGGCGCGTCGTACTTCGACGCGGGCACGGGCGAGGTGCACGCGCTGCCGAAGCTCGCGGATCCGCGCGTCTACGCGGTGCTCCCGGAGGGCGACTCCGCCCTCTTTGGCACCGAGGGCGGACTCTCGAGCGCTGCCTGGAAGCCCCTGACCGCTCCCGCGCTCAGCCGGCGCTGAATCGTTGAGAAGGTGAGAAGCCCACGAGGCCGCCCCGTCGGTGCCGCGCCGCCCGAACTGGTCCGACAGTCGGACCAGTTCGGAGAACCACGGCCGGGGGAGCCTCCGCCCCATCGGACAACGGAAACCTGTCCGACAGTCGGACCAGTTGGGCCAGGTCGGCCGCCCGGCCCCGTCGCTTATCCCGGTTTTGGCGCCGCGCCACGCGCCGCCAGCTCGCGCTCCACGTACAGGCGCAGGATGTGCATGAAGTCCTGCGCGTTCGTCACCACGCCGAAGGCCTGGTGCGTGCCCCGGTCCTTCAGCTTGCTCACCACGAACTCGGACGAGTCCACGCAGATGGTGGGCAGCTCGCGCAGGCTTCCGTCCTTCTCCGTCACGAACGCCGGCAGCATGTTCCCCGTCGCGATGGCGTGCAGCGCCGTGGCGATGAGCACCGCCATCGTCGCCTTCACCGCGTGCCTGCGCATCGCGTCCTGCGCCGCCAGGTTGTCCGTCACCACGTCCGGCAACGGCCCGTCATCCCGGATGGACCCCGTCAGCACGAACGGCACCCCGTGCTTCACGCACGCGTGCATGATGCCGTTGGTGATGACGCCCGCCTCCACCGCCTTCGCGATAGAGCCCGCCTGCCGCACCCGGTTGATGGCGCGCATGTGCAGCCCGTGCCCACCCGACGTCGCCTCGCCCGCGCCGCTCATCCCCAGCGTCGTGCCGTAGATGGACGCCTCGATGTCGTGCACCGCCACCGCGTTGCCCGCGAGCAGCGCCCCCACGAAGCCGTTCTCCACGAACCACGTCATGTCCGCTCGCGCCCGCGAGTGCACCAGCGCCGGCCCCGTCACCCAGATGGGATAGCCGCCCCGCTCGCGCTCCTCCACCAGCAGCCGCGCCATGTGCGCGTAGTCGATGGGCTTCTCGCGCGACACCTCGCTCGTCATGAACTTGAACTCGCCCTCCCCGCCCTCCGCCAAGTAGGCCATGTTCACGTAGACGCCTTCACTGCCGTCCTCCGCCTTCCCCACCACCACCCGCTCCCCCGCGCGCACCCGCCGGCCCTCGCGCACCCAGAGCTCCCCCTGCGCGTCCAGCACCAGCGCGCCGTCCATGCGCGGCTCGCGCGGCATCCGCCACCGCCCCTCCACCCGCACGTACGTGGGCAGGTTCGTCGTCGTGAAGAAGCCCTCCGGCAGCACGCCGTCCGCTGGCGCCGGGGTGAAGCGCGCGTCCGGGTAGCTGGCGAACCGCGCCGCCGTGAAGTCGGGATGAGCAATGGTCGTCACCCCGCCACCATGCGCGGGCCCTCCCACCCGTTCAAGCGTGGCGCATGCCGCCATCCCCTCGGAATGTTTCCCCTTTCATAAGGCCCACCCACCTGGACGCACCCCGTCAAGCGCACGCCCCGCAACCACCGCGCGAATCCCGGGTTCATTTCCTCAAGAACGACGCGCTGGCACCAACGCCCGCGCACCTGGAGGAGGACACACCATGAAGCGCAACGGACTGGGGATGCTCGCGGCGGTGCTGGGCCTGACGGTGGCGCTGCCGGCCGTGGCCGCGGAGGCCGACAAGCGGCAGGTGAACCAGCAGCAGCGCATCAAGCAGGGCGTGAAGAGCGGCGAGCTCACGGGCCGCGAGGCCGCGCGCCTGGAGCGCCAGCACCGCGCCGTCCAGCGCGAAATCCGCCAGGACCGCCGGGACGACGGCCACCTGGACGCCGCCGAGCGCGCCCGCATCGACGCGAAGCAGGACGCCCTCAGCCGCCGCATCGCCCACCAGAAGCACGACGGCCAGAGCCGCTAGCTCCCCGGGAATTGCGCACCGCGACAGGGCCTCCCCGGGCGGCCCACCGGGGTCCTGTCGCCGGTGCGCAGCTGTTTCAGGGGCCGGATTCCGCTCCGGGTGCGCTTCGTGCACGCCATGTGCGTGCCTGGGGTGAAAAGCAGGTGGGGGACGCAACCCGGGTTCTTGAATGCCGAGAATGGAAACAATCGCAGCCGGTGACCGAGGTCGGGTCACTGCTCCCCTTCCCGGAGCCCCCCATGAGCTACCGCATCCAATCTGGTGACACCCTCTCTGGTCTGGCCAAGCGCTACGGCACCTCCGTGGACGCGCTGATGAAGGCCAATCCGCAGGTCACCAACAAGGACCTCATCTACACGGGCAACACGCTGAACATCCCCGGCTCGCGCGACAGCTTCGAGCCCGGCACCCAGGGCCAGGGCGTGCGCGGCGGCGGCTCCGGCGGCTCCAGCGGCGCCGGCAACGTGACGGCGCCTCCGGGCGGCGCGGGCCCGGGCACGCGGGGCCCCGGTGGCAGCCCGTTCGACATCGCGATGTCGCACATGGGCAAGAACGCCGGCTCGCTGAAGCTGGAGACCAGCGGCGTGGGCGCGGACATGGAGGACTGGGTCCCCAACAACGTCAACTGCGCCAACTTCGTCTCCGCGTGCCTGGAGCAGGCCGGGCAGATCAAGGACAGCCAGCACAGCGCGTCCGTGATGACGCTCCAGGGGAACCTGGACCGCGACCCGAACTTCAAGCGCGTGGACCTGAAGGACGCGAAGCCCGGCGACGTCGTCTCCATGAGGGTGGGCAGCGGCCAGCACGTGGTGATGTTCGCGGGCTGGAAGGACGGCAAGCCCCAGTTCATCGGCTCCAACAACGTGAACTCGGACGGCTCGCAGCGCATCAGCCTCACGTCGATGAACTACCCCATCATGTCCGTGCACCAGTACCAGGGCTGAACAACCCCTGGAGCCGTGGTCCCCGGTGGGGCCTTCGCCTTCCGCGCCCTGGCGCCTGGAAGGGGGAGGCCCCATCCGCTTTTCCAGGGATGGGCCCCGGGTCCGGAGCGCCCGCCTGCCCTCGCGGGCACCCGGACTGGCGCCGGCCGCACATTGCACGTGGCCTAGCGTCCAGGGTTGGACGTTCCCTGGACACGGGGTCTTTGCGGCCGTGGCAAGACGGAGGGAGTCTTCCCACAGCCATGCGAAGCCTCATCCTCCTCGTGGAAGACCATGTCGACAGCCGTGAGATGCTGGAGGAGTTCCTCACGCTGGAAGGATTCGCCGTGGAGGTCGCCGGCAACGGCCTGCACGCCTGGGAGCGCCTCCGGCGCGGCCCCACGCCGGACGTGATGCTGCTGGACCTGATGATGCCGGTGATGAGCGGCTGGGAGCTGATGGAGCGCGTGCAGAAGGAGCCGCGCCTCAAGAACCTGCCCGTCATCGTCGTGTCGGGCGCGGGCGCCACCCGCCCCGTGCCCCAGGGCATCCGGGCGTCCATCCCCAAGCCGCTGGACCTGGACGACCTGATGCGCGCGCTGGAGCCGTTCCGCTCGCAGTCGCAGTTAGCCGCCGCCTACTGAGCCGGCACCGCGGGCGACGCCGGCTCGCGGGGCAGGACGACGCGGAAGACGGTGCCCTCGGACGCACGCGAGCGCACCTCGATGCGGCCCCCGTGGCCCTTCACCACCTGTTCGACGATGTAGAGCCCCAGCCCCAGGCCGCCGTGCGTGTTGCCTCCCGCGCCGCGCCGGAAGGGGTCGAACAGGCGCGGCAGCAGGTCCGGCGGGATGGGGTCTCCGCCGTTCTGCACCTCCAGCACCACGTGCGCGTCCGCGTCCGTCAGGCTGAAGCGCACGGGGGAGTCCGGCGGGCTGTACTGGAGCGCGTTGCCGCCCAGGTTGCTCACCACCTGGAGCAGCCGGTCCGCGTCCCAGGCGCCGTCGTAGCGGCCCGAGCCCACGTGCAGCGTGAGCGAGCGCTCCGGCCACGCCGCCTCCAGCTCCTCCACCGCCTGGCGCACCACCATGCGCACGTCGCCGGGCACCCGCTCGATGGGGATGCCGCCGCCCAGCCGGCTGCGGGTGAAGTCGAGCAGCTCCGAAATCATCCGCGCCATGCGCTCGCCGGAGCGCGCGATGCGGGACACCGCCTTGCGGTCACGCTCCTGGAGCGCGTCGCCGTGCAGGAGCTTGGTGACGGACAGCTGGATGGCGTTGAGGGGGTTTCTCAGGTCGTGGCTGACGATGGCGATGAGCCGCTCGCCGAACTGCGCCGCTTCCCGCGCGGCCTCTTCCGCGCGGCGGCGCTCGGTGACGTCCACCAGCGTGACGACGCCCGCGACAATCTGGTTGTCCCGGTCGCGCACGGGCGCGCTGGAGCCCAGGAGGTGCGCGGTGGTGCCGTCCGGCCGGCGCACCTGGAGCGGCTCCGCCTGGCGCGTCTCGCCGGTGCGCAGCGCACGGGCCATGGGCCACGCGTCGTCCGCCAGCGGCTCGTTCTCCGCGGAGAAGATCTGGTGTGACGACTCGTAGTCCGCGAGGCTGGCCGAGGGCCGGAACGGATGGCCCAGCAGCGACTCCAGCGCGCGGTTGCCCAACAGCAGCCGGCCGCTGGGCGCCTCCGCGATGAGCACTCCCGCGGGGAGCTGGTCCAGCACCGCCGCCAGCCGCGCGCGCTCCGCCTCGATGGTGGCCAGCAGGCGCTGGCGCTCGGCCTCCGCCTGACGGCGCTGGGTGATGTCCAGCACCGTGGCGGCGCGGCCCACGCGGCGGCCCGTCGCGTCCCGCAGGGACGTCACGTGCACGAACGCGGGGAAGCGGCTGCCGTCGCGGCGCAGGTGCAGCGCTTCGTATTCGTGGAACGGCTTGGAGCTGGCGGCGGCCATGTGCCGGGGCAGCGCGCCCCGGGACTCGGGCGCCACCAGGTCCTCCAGCTTCAGGCCCTTCAGCGCTTCGGCGGGCTGCCCGTGCATGCGCGCGAGCGCGGGGTTCGCCGCCATGAACGTGCTGTCCTCCGCGCCCATCACCGCCACGCCCACACCCAGGTGCGTGAAGATGTCCTCCCAGCGCCCGGGCCCGGCCGTGTCCGGGGCGCCCCGCTCGCGCGCCGCCTCCGCCGCCTCGCGCGACGCGAGCAGCCGGGCCTGGACGTGCGCCTCCAGCGCCGCGGCCTCCACCGCGTCCACGGCGTCGTGGAAGCGCTCCACCTGGTCCTCGTCACCCGGGCCCGCGCCGCCGCGCTCGCGCCACAGCCGCAGCACCGTGTCGCGCAGGCGCCGGAAGTTCGTCGTCGTGGGGTGCCCGTCGGAGCCCTGCACCAGGAGCGACAGCTCGCGCGCCAGGGCGTCGGCGACGCGCGCGTCCGGGTTCGCCATCCGGGCCGCCACCGCGGACAGCCCGTGGGAGAAGGTGTCGCCGGAGCCGGGCGCTTCGTGGAGCCATGCGTCCTGGAGGACGTCGCGGGACTGGAAGAGGAAGTCGGCGAGGGACAGGGGCACGGTGCGCGGACTCGGGGGCGAAGGGCCTTGGGGTGGGCAGAGCGAAAGGGCCCCACCGACTTAGGCCCCCGCTCCCGCTGCCACAAGGACCGTCTGTCCCCGTGTCAGGAGGTAGGCGAACGGACGAGTCACAGAGGCCGCAGGGCGGTCAACCGCAGGAGCCCCGTGCCTGGCTCCATGCGGTAGCGGACCTGGAAGCCGCACGCGAGCACCGCCACACCCTCGCGCCCGGACGCCGTCACCGGCAGCGACGGCATCCGGCTGACGAGCGCCCCCAGCTCCCCTTGAAGGCGCTCGCGCACGGCGGGCGGACACGCCGTGAGCGTGCGCACCACCGGGAGTTCCAGCTGGCAGCGGTAGGCCATGAGCGCCGCGAAGGGTGTGCATCTACAGCCCAACTGCAAGATGACAGTGGGGCGGTGACAAAGGCTGTCGGACGCTGAGCGTCTGGGGGGAACAGTCCCCGGGGCACACTGTCGGGCAGGCGACGCTGGGATTCCCGTCAGACCCGGGTCCACTGCAAGAAACCAAGGAAAAGCGGGTCAAATCGAGGGATGGCCCTGGGCGTCCGTCACCTGCTGCTGGTCGAGGACGATCGGACGTGGCGGGAAGGGGTGGGCCGGGCCGCGAGCGAAGCGGGCTTCCGGGTGTCGTCCGTGTCGGACGGCGCGGAGGCGCTGCACTGGCTGCGTCATCGCCCGCGCGCGCAGCACCCGGACCTCATCCTGTTGGACCTGGTGTTGCCCCGGCTGGATGGATGGGAGCTGTACGGCCAGCTGCGCACGGACTCGCGGCTGCGGCACCTGACGGTGATGATGATGTCCACGGGGAGCGGCACGCCGGACGTACCGCTGCAAGGGGTGGCGGGCTTCCTGCACAAGCCGCCGCGGCCGGAGGCGCTGGTGGAGGAGCTGGCGGAGCGGCTGCGCCAGCTGCCCGGGCGCCAGGAGCCGCCGCGCATGCCGTATTCGCTGCGGCTGCCCGACGAATCGCTCTACGCGCTGCACGCGCTGCCGGCCCCGGTCCGTCACGCGGTGCGCGTGCACCTGCTGCGCGCCGCGGAGCTGTCCGCCACGGAGCTGCCGCTGGCGTCGTCCTGGCTGATGGCGCTGCACAGCGAGCAGCCCCTGCTGCTGGTGACGGTGGAGGGCGTGCGCGTGGTGCTGGAGGTGGACGACGACGCCTGCGCGCTGACCGCGAGCATGGTCATCGTGCCCAGCCACCTGCGCTACTCCTGACGCGGGCTCACACCACCGGCACGCGGTGGACCTCACCGGACGTCAGGTCCAGCCACACCACGCGGCCGAACAGGTCGTGCACGGCGCACCACTCCTCCGTGAGGCGCACGACCTGGGGCGGGGTGCCGGAGAACTCCACCGTGGCGCGCGTGTGGCCGGCGAGGTCGCGCAGGACGGCCGTGTGCAGCTCGCCCTTCTGGAAGCGCGTCACGCTCCAGGCCTGCCCGAGCACCGCGCCCACGCGCTCCTCACCCTGCGGGGACGGGATGTGGAAGCGCCGCGCGGCGATGGGGGCCAGGTAGGACCAGGGGCCGGCCCCCGCGCCTTCGGGCACCGCGATGCGCCCGGCCACCGCCTCGCCGTCGGGCGTGAGCGCGAGGGCGTCCGGCGCTCCCGCCAGGTCCGGCATGTTCGTGCGCCCGCGCAGGGTGGGACCGCCCGCCAGCACGTAGCTCCAGCGCTCCAGCCGCTCGAAGTCCTGGCCCGGGGAGAGGTGCAGGACGAGGAAGGACAGGTGCTGCGCGTCGACGGCCAGCTTCAGCACGGTGCCGCCCACCTGGGACACGCGCCACAGGGAGCGCGGCTCGGCGGCGAGCGTGTCCACCATGCTCACGGTGTCGCGCACGGCGGTGAACCACCGCTCCCCGTCGTAGGTGGGGGCCCACGCGTCCAGCTCCGTGTCGCCCCCGCGCGTGGCCCGGCGCTCCACCAGGTCCAGCCGCGACAGGCGCCACAGGTCGCCCCGGCGCGCCAGCGCGAGCGCGCGGTCGCCCTGCGTGGACACGACGAGCGAGAACGCCGGCACGTCGAAGTTCGCGAGCGTGCGTCCGTCCGAGCCCACCAGCCGCGCGCCCGCCTCCCCCAGCGCGAGCAGCACGCGCCGTCCCGGCAGCACCACGGCGTCATGCACGGCGTGGGCGCCCGCGTCGTTGCGGTCCATCCACACGCGCACCGGAGGCAGGTCGTTCGCTTCGGCCCAGGGGCGCCGGAGGGAGGGCAGTGGCGTGGGCAGGTCCGTGCGCAGCGCGTCCATCGCCGGGTCCTTCAGGGCGCGCAGCTGCTGGAGGAGTCTGGCGTTGGAAGGGAGGACGTCCGCGGCTTCGTCGCGCATCAGCGCGCGGAGGGTGGGAACGAGGAGCGAGCTCCGCGCAGGGGAGGCGGCCTCGCGCAGCAGCTCCGTGGCGAAGGCCAGGCGCTCCGGTGCGCGTGCGGGGGCGTCGTCCGACAGCAGGTCCTGGATGTCCTCGCGCGCGGCGCCGAAGCCGTCCGGGAACCCGAGCGACAGGCGCGCCAGGAGCTTCGCGCCGCTCATGCCACCGGCCTGGATGCCTCGGTCCACCCAGGCCCGCGCGAGGTGGCGCGCGAAGCTGACGGGCCACACGGCGTCCACCGCGCGCGCCCAGTCACCGGCCTCCGCGAGCGACTCCGCCCACAGCAGGCGCAGGGCCTGGGCTTCGGCGGGGTGCGTCTTCTCCAGTCGCAGCACCGCGTCCGCGAACACGCCCGAGCGCCGTGCGATGGACACCGCGCGCGCCACGTCCTTCGCGAGGAACCACTGGCGCACCACGAGGCTCGCGGGGAGGTCGCGGCCCTCGGCGAGCTCCGCCGCGAGCTGGAGGCGGCCGTGGCGCTCCAGGAAGGACACGGCCTCCTCGGTCGCGTCCAGCAGCTCCGCGAGCACGAAGGCGGCCTCGTCGATGCGGCCTTCGCGCTCCAGGCGGCGGAAGGTCTCGCGGTAGCGCTCGCGCAGGGCCTCGAACAGGGCGGGGCCACCGCCGAACGATTGCGCGGCACCGCTGCGGCCATGAGGCTGGATGCGCAGCTCCTCACGCGGTCCGGGAACTCCGAGCGCGAGCCGGGCGCGTTCGTCCAGGTCCTTGCCCAGGGGGATGGCATGGCGCAGGGCTTCGTCGAGGTTGCCCTCCTCGAAGAGCTCGAAGAGGCGGCGAAGGTAGTCGCCCTTGCGCTGCCCCACGAGCTGCCCCAGGGGCGTGTTCTGGAGCATCCACGCCTTGAGTCGCTCCAGCGCGCCGGGGCCTTCGGGTTCGGCGGGGCGTGCGCTGGCGCCCGGTGCGGGCAGCGAGCCCTGCCGCGAAGCCGTGGCCCTGTCGCGCCCGCGCATCCCGGCGAGGAGCCGTGAGAACCAACCCGGCCGTGCATCGGCGCCCGAGGCGGACGCGGAGCCAGCGGACGCGGAGCCGGAGCCGAAGAGTCGCTGCCACAAGCCGGGGCTGGATGCGCCCGGGCCGGAGGCACCTGGAGACAACGCGCTCCGCAGCCGGTCGAGCAATCCCGCGCGCCCCACGGTCACGGTGTTCGATGCACCTTCCGTGTCCAAGCGGAAGGCCCGGCGCAGCCGTGTGAACAGGCCTTCACGGCGGACGGTCAGCGTGGCTTCACCGGGCTTCTGTGAGAAGGCCCGTCGCAGGCGCGCGAAGAGGCCCTCGCGTGCCACCGGGACTTCCCTCCCGGCCATGCGCGCCAGCATGCGCTCCGCTTCGGGCGCGAGCGCGGGCACCTTCGGTCCGAACCACTCACGCGTGGGTGGAGGCAGGGGCTCCAGCGCGCTCTGCATGGGCGGAGGCGGCGCTCCGAGTCCCTTCACCCGCACGCGCCGCCACGCCGACACGTCCAGCCACGCCCCCGGATCCACCTGGCGCAGCTCCCCGGGCACGTACATCCGCGCGACGCCCGCATGCACCAGCACGACGGCTCCCGCGGGCGGAGCCAATCGCTCGCGCTCCTTCGCGCTCAGCGGCGCGCTGGTGAGCACGCCGGCCTCCAGCACCAGGGGCAGCCCGGGCGCGGCCTCCACCGCGCACTTGCACGGCGCCGCCAGCTTCAACAGGTGCCCACCCGCCAGCGCCCAGACCGTGGCGCCGGGCCTCCACGCAGCGAGCACGCGGCGGCGTGCCTCGACCTCGCCCAGCGTTCCGGGATGGAACCACCAGGCCGCCGCCACCACGGTGCCCCGATGCACGTGGGCACGAGGACGCACGACTCCGGACACGGGGCTCACGACGTGGCCTCCGGAACGGAGCGGTACAGCACCGCCTGCTCCATCAGGTCCCACAACACGAACTCACCCGCCTGCGTCAGCCACCCGAACGCCGGCTGCCCGTGGCTCGCCGCGGCCTGCACCACGGGGCCACTGGCCACCGCGAGCACCCGTGAAGACTCGCGCGAGAAGAAGTGGAAGGTGCGTTGATCCGGAGCCAACGCGAGCAGGCCGGGCGGTGACGGAGCGGGAGGCTGCACCACGCCCATCACGCGGTATCTCTCTGGCACGGAGAGGACCGACACGCCCGTGTCCAGGAACAGCCGCCAATCCAGCTCCTTGTCACGCACCGCGAGCAACCCCGCATCGGGATGTGCCCCCGACGGCGAGTAGCCGAAGTACGCCTCGCCCTGCCGCGCATTGAGTGGAACCCTGCGGGCCGGCTCCTCGCCCAGCACCTTTATCCGCGAGATGGTGGCCCGTCCCTCGCCCTGGGGCCGCAGCACGCAGACCGGGCGCGAGTTCACCTCCGCCATCGCGGAGACCTGCTCCTCCTCCACCACGAGCGCCGAGGTCCCCTCCGAAGCAGGCGGCGGCAGTGAGAGCAACCGGTCCTTGCCATCCTTCAACCACAGGTGCTCCTGCCCTTGTGGATCCACCCAGCTCAAGAGGCTCAACGGCAGCGCGCCCGCCACGGTGTCCGGCCGCCCGAGCTCATCCGTCGCGTGGTAGCGCGCCTTCCGGAAACCCTTCGGCGTATGCACCTGCCCATGCATCACGTAGGTGCCCAGGTGACGCGCGAGCACCAGCAACCCACCCCTGGAGCGCCATCCCGCCGCGACGACACGCTGCCCGGGAGGCACCTGCACGCGCCGGGGCTTGGGCAGGGTGGCGCGCGGAGAATGCGGCACCGCCATGGCTTCGACGCCGCCATTCGAGGAGAACAGCAGCACGCGCCGGCCCTCTCCGGAGAAGGAGAACTTCACGATGCGCCGGTCGGCCGTGCGTGGCAGCCACGCCGACGGCGCGCGGTTCGAATTGAACGGGTTGCGCAGCAGGCGCAGGCAGTCGTCCGGAGGGGGAAGTTCCAGCACCACCGAACGAGGCACACGCGCCGAGGGCCGCACGTCCACGGTGAGCCGGTGCGCGCCGGGCTCCATCGGTTCGGAGACCTCCACGCGGGACATCCCCTCCGCGCCCTCCAGGCGGCCCAGGCGCGAGGAGCCCACGAGCCACACGTCCTCGGGTGCTCGTGAAAGGTCCAGGGCCTCGCGCCACGTGGCCAGGTGCTGCGCGGACGCGGGCGTGGAGCAACGGGCTTCGAGCCACGCGAGGAGCGACGTGCCGCTCAGTCCCGCATGGGTGGCACGGGCAGGGTCGGTCTGGAGGGCGCCCCAGGTGAAAGCCGCGCCCACGGCCTCCGCCCGGCGCGCGAGCACGACCAGCAGCGCGAGGTGCGCGATGCGCGGCAGGCCCAGTTGATCCGGTCCCACGTCCAGCAGCACCACGGTGCGTCGCGCGCCCTGGGGCTGACGGAACGCGGGCTTGAGGAACGACAGCTCGCCGAACGCCGCGCGGCGCACCAGTTCCTCCGGCGCCTCCAGGGCCCAGAGCCATTCACTGACGAGCAGCCGCTCGAAGCTCCCCCGGCGGGAGAGCCCGTCATATCCCTGGGGCTCACCGCCCTCGGCCTCACCGCGAGGCCGCAGCGTCCCGAGCGCCGCCGACAGCCGCGCCACATGAGGCCCCAGATGCCGCGCCAGATCCTCCGGAAAGAGGGCCAACTGCGTCGCCCACGGTCGCAGCGCGGGAGGCAGCGCGGTCGTCACGAAGCAGCCTCCACGTCCGTGGCGGACAACCACGCGGCCAGAGAGGCACGCGCAACGGGCTTGGCCGCCCCCACGGAGACGAGCACGCCGGACATGGGCAGCACCGCGAGCGGCGCATCACCCTGCCCTGCCAGCAGCGCCCGCTCCAGCAGCGAAGGCGCCACGTCCGGCTCCAGCGCGCAGGGGAGCAACAGCGCGGGCGCCAGCGGATCACGTCCCAGATACACCGCGCCGTCCACCCAGGGCAGCGACGCGGCGCTCCCCAGCAGCACGAGCACGTCCGGCCCGGCGACCCCGCTCCAAGACGCCAGCACCGCGTCCTCCGCCCGCGATGCGCGGTGTCCCAGCGCGAGCGCCACGGGCCCCACGCCCGCTACGCCCAGGGGCTCCAGGGGCAGGGCTCGCGGTCGCCAGCGCACGGGGAGCCCCGCGATGGCCGGTTCCGGTGGCGGCTCCATGACGCCCTGCTTCCGCATCCCGCGCCCGTTGATCACGCCGGCACTCTAGAACGCCTCCCACCGAGGGCGAAGCGGCGTGAGCGCTCCCGCGTGACAGTCCGCCAACCTCCCGCTGTACAGCACACGGGGCCGTTGCCCATGCTCCCCCGCATGAGCACGACCCGGATCCACCACCACCTGAAGGCGCCTCGCTCGAGCGTCTACCGCGCCCTGCTCGACGCCCGCGCGGTCGCGACGTGGATGGTGCCCGACGGCATGACCAGCCACGTGCACGAATTCGAGCCCCGCGAGGGCGGCGCGTTCCGCATCTCGCTCACCTACGACGCGCCCACGGAAACCGGCAAGACGACCGCGCACACCGACACGCATCACGGCCGCTTCGTGAAGCTCGTGCCAGACGAACAGGTCGTCGAGATTACCGAGTTCGAGACCTCCGACCCCGCGCTTCAGGGAGAGATGCGCATCACCTTCACGCTCACCGACGCGCAAGACGGCGGCACCGACCTCGTCGCCGTGCACGAAGGCCTTCCGTCCGTCGTGTCCTCCTCCGACAACGAACTGGGCTGGCGGATGTCCCTGGAGAAGCTTGCCCGGTACGTGGAGTCCCCCGCCTCAGCGTGACGGCAGCTCCCGCGCCGCGAGCTTCGGCAGGGCGCGGTACTCCTCCGTCAGCACGAACCCATCCCCCATGTTGGTGACGCGGGTGAGCGCGTAGAAGTCCTGGAAGCGGTACTCCGCGCTCGCCTGCCGCAAGAGCCCCTGCTTCAGCTCCTCGACGCTGCCCTCCCCGTCCTGCTTCAGGGGCGGGCCCGCCAGCGTCGCGAGCGTCGCGTTCGCCGCGCGGAACGTCGCGCTGATGGGCTCGGCCTCCGCCGCCCGGCTCACGGCAATCAAGGCCACCAGCCGGCCGTCCGCGCCGAACGTCACCCACAGGTTCCGGATGGCCGCCTCGCGATTCAGCCCCGGGAACAGCGACGCCGGGACGTCCGCGCAGTCCAGGTCCCCCTGGCTGCGCGGCACCGTGCACTTCACCCCGTGCGCCTGCGCCCATTCGAGCAGCGCCTCGCGCGTCGTCCGCTCCAGGTCGAACCCCAGCGCGGGCCGGGCCAGCGCCGCGTGCTCTCCCCGGTAGGCGGCAGCGAAGCGCTGCCTCGCGGCCTCCTTCTGCTCGGGGCTCTGCTTCACGTCGTACCCCAGCGGGCACCCCGCCGCGGACGCGGCCTGGGGCATGGACATCCCCATCCACTTCAGGAGCGGCCGGCCGGACGGCGTATGGGCAAAGCCCATCACCGCCGTGAACAGCCCGGCCACGCCCACGGTGGAGACCAGCACGCGGCGCATGGCGCGCGTGAAAACGAAGCGGGTCATGGTGCCCTCCAGGGTGTTGGCTACTTGCCGACGATGGACGCCTTGAACGCCGCGTCCGTCACGATGGGAGCGAAGCAGGAGGACACGTCCGCGCTCGTCACGCCGTTGTCCGTGAGCGCCGGCACCACCATGTTCGCGATGAAGTAGTCGTACTGGGAGTTGGTGATGGCCATGCCCAGGTGCGCCGCCGCCATGTTCTGCGGGCCCGCGTACGTCTTGCCATCCGTGTACATGATGGATTCCGGACCGCCATAGGCATACACGAGGAACGCCGCGAGCTTGCCCTCGAAGGTGGCCGCGTCATCCGCGTAGGCCGGGCCCTTGCTGTCGTCACCGATATGGGTGAAGGACTCGCCCAGGTTCGCCGTGCCGTTGGGGCCGTTCAGCTCCGCCAGCGTCTTCGCGACGATGGCCTTGTTCACCGCGACGAACGCGTTCGCCCCGAACGTGTCCCACGCGTTCTTGTTGCTGCTCGTGCAGCGCAGCGACGTGCCCGGGCCCGTGCCCGTGGGCATGTAGCCGGTGCCCGCGTCCGGCATGTCGTTGTCGTCGTCGCCACAGCCGGCCAGCAGGGCCGCCGAGGCAAGGGCCAGCGCCGCGAAGGTGTTTCGCATGAAGTGTCCTCCCGTGGATGGAATGCCTTCGGCACGCCGCGCCCAAGGCGGCCGTCCCGCTGGCAGCCAAAGGTACGGGCCACCGCAGGGATTGGTTTCCACCGGATTTCCGGAAGGATTTCCGGGCCGCCTCACGCCGCGCGAGTGCTCGCGTCCTCCAGCACCGCCGCCACCGCGCCGCGCAGCGCGCGCAACGCCTCCGGCAGCGCTTCCGGCGCGAAGCCCGCGTCCATCTCGCGCGCCACGCCCTCCAGCTTGAGCCGCCACGCGGCCACCGCGTCCCCGTCCTCGGGCCGGGCCGCCAGCAACGCGTGCCCCGCCTGCGCGATGCGCTGGGCCCGGGCCAGGGGCCCCGCGCTCGCCTCCAGCGCCGCGGCCGGCAGCGCGGGGTTCTCCGACGCGGACAGCACGTCGCGCAGCACGTCGCGCGCCAGCGCCTGCGCCTCCTTCGTGGGCACCGCGTAGACGAGCGGCCACAGGTCCGCCACGCCCGGCGTCGTCCGCCCCGCCAGCGCCGCCGCCGCCGCCACCAGCCGCTGCACCTTCACCGCCCGCCGGTCCGACAGCGCGATGCCCGCCGCGCGCAGCGTCCGCAGCGCCTGCGCCAGGTGCGGCCGCACCGGCCCCAGGTCCGCGCCTCGCGCCGCATGGGCCACCACGTCCAGCGACTCCAGCGACGCCACGCGCGGGGCCGCGTCCGCCCACAGCGACGCGCCCCCCTCCAGCAGCTCCTCCAGGCGCGGGTCGGGCACCGGCTCCACGAAGATGCGCGCGAGGAAGCGGTCCGCGAACGCGGCCAGCGCGTCGTCCTCCGGCAGCGCGTTGGACGCGCCCACGCACACGCGCAGCGGACACTGGATGCGCGTGTGGCCTCGCCGGAAGGTGCGCTCGTTGAGCAGGCCCAGCAGCGTGTTGAGGATGGCGGTGGAGCCCAGGAAGACCTCGTCCAGGAAGGCCACCTCCGCCTCCGGCAGCATGCCCGCCGTCTCCGTCTCCACCCGCCCCTCGCGCAGCTTGCGCAGGTCCACCGGCCCGAAGATTTCGGACGGCTCCGTGAAGCGCCCCAGCAGGTATTCGAAGTAGCCACCGCCCAGGGCGCGCGCCGTCCTGCGCACCGCCTCGCTCTTGGCCGTGCCCGGCGGCCCCACGACGAGCAGGTGCTCGCCCGCCACCGCCGACAGCGCCACCAGCTCCACCATCGCCTCGCGCTCCACCAGCCCCCGGCTTGCGTCGGTGAGCGCGTCGCGGACCTCGGCCGCCGCGACCTCGAAAGAAACGGACATGCCCGCCAGCCTAGCCTCGCCCCCGGTCCGGCATACAGTGGCGGCATGGATACGAAGTGGAAGTGGCTGGCGGTGGTGGGCGTGCTGGGCGCGGGGCCAGCGGGCGCGGACGGGTGGCACGGCTATGCGTCCGTGGGCGCGGGCATCACCCTGGATCATTTCAGCGACTGGCGGGCCAAGGGCCCCGCGCTCCAGGCCTGGCTCGCCGTGGAGACGCCGCCCGGCCTGTCCCTGGGCGCCGTCTTCGAGACGACCCAGACCTGGGGCCAGCAGTTCGCGGAGGCCAACAACCCGTCCGAGCTCAGCCACGTGCAGCTGGACTACACCGCCGTGGGGCTGGAGGCCCGCCTGCGCTTCCTGGGGGACAAGCCGGTGACGCCGTGGGTGGGCGCGCGGCTGGCGAAGAGCTGGTCACAGCCCTTCACCCCCAACAGCGCGGGCCAGCTGCGGCGCGAGGACTTCGACGTCACCAGCATGGCCTTCCGCGTGGGCGTGGACGGCTGGATTTCCGACCGGTGGGGCATCTCCATCGCCACCGCGCTCCAGTTCTGCGACGTGAAGTTCACGAAGGACGCGGACGACACCAGCGCCAGCGCGGGAGTGAGCGTGAACATGTGCGCCAAGCCGCTCCAGAGCATCGTCGCCGGGCCCGTGCTGCGCTTCTAGCGGGCGCGGGGCCGGGGACGGATACAGTGCGCGCCCATGAACGCGCCGCCCTCCACCTCCGCCTCCGGTCCCCGCTGGCTCTACCTGCACGGCTTCGCCTCCGGCCCGGCTTCCGCCAAGGGCGTCTGGCTGGACGCGCACTGGGCGAAGCAGGGCATCACGCTCACGCGCCTCAACCTGCGCGTGCCGTCACTGGAGCACCTGGGCCTGCACGCCATGCTGGACACCGTGCGGGACGCGCTGGGCGCCCCTAATGACCGCGCGGTCGTCATCGGCTCCAGCCTGGGCGGGCTCGTCGCCGCGCGCACCGCGGAAGCGGACGCACGCGTGAGCGCGCTGGTGCTGCTGGCGCCCGCCTTCCACTTCGTGGAGCAGCTCCAGCGCCGCATGGGCCCCAACGCCTGGGCGGAGTGGAAGCGCACGGGCTTCCTGGAGACGGACGACCACGCGGAGAAGCGCCGCGCGCGCGTGCACCACGGCATCGTGGAGGAGGCCCAGGCCCTGGACGCGAAGCGCGGCCCCTGGCCCGACGTGCGCGTGCCCACGCTCATCATCCACGGTCGACAGGATGACACCTGCGACGTGCGCTATTCGCGCGAGTGGGCCAGGGACAAGCGCCACGTCCGGCTGGTGGAGGTGGATGACGGCCACGAACTGACCGCGTCGCTGGAGCTCATCGCGAGGGAGGCGGATGCCTTCCTCACGCCGTGGCGGGGTGTGGAGCCCGCCCGGCAGGTGTTCACTGGCCGCTGACCCGAGCACGTCCGATGTGGCCGGCGGATTCGCGCCCCGGACGCGCCGGTTAATCTGGCGGCCATGAACCGCGAATACCACCGCTGGCACAGCCCGCGGCTGAACCGCGACATGGAAGTGCTGGTGTACGGGCACTCGGGCGAGCCCGTCATCCTGGTGCCCACGAGCAAGGGCCGCTTCTACCAGGCCGAGGACTTCGGCCTCATCGGCGCCATCGCGGACGGCATCGCCGCGGGCCGCTACGTCGTGGTGTGCGTGGACTCGGTGGATGAGGAGTCCTGGTACAACAAGGCCGTCGCCCCCGCCGTGCGCGTGGCCCGCCATGCCCAGTGGGAGGACTACCTGGTGCAGGAGGTGGTGCCGCTCGTGCGGGGCCGCGCCGCCGGAGGCCGCCTCACGCTCGCCGGGTGCAGCCTGGGCGGCTTCCACACGTACAACGTGGGCCTGCGCCACCCGGACGTCTTCCAGCGCCTCATCTCCATGGGCGGCAAGTTCGAGACGGAGGACTTCCTCGACGGCCACCACGACGAACAGGTGTACTTCCACACCGCGCCGCAGTGGCTGCCGGGCCTGAACGACCCCGGGCGCCTGTCCGCCCTGCGCCGCGTGGAGATGACCCTGGCCGTGGGCGAGCACGACTTCTGCCGCCCCTCCAACGAGAACCTCTCCAAGCTCCTCTGGCAGAAGGACATCCGCAACGACCTGTCCATCTGGGACGGCGGCACCCACGACTGGCCCGTGTGGCGGCAGATGATCCGCCAGTACCTGCCGGCCTGAGCGCCGCGCCCCGGGCTCCGGAGCCTGGGGCTCCAGACACGACGAAGCCCCCGGTCGGAAGGACCCGGAGGCTCGCGCGAGGCACCACCGTGGTGGCGCGGCTCAGTTGATGGGCATGAAGATCTTGAGGCCGGTGCGGCCGTTGTTCGTCGTGTTGCGCTCGATGAAGTCGCTGGCGGACGAGTGGCCGTCACCGCTGGTGATGGCCGTGTGGCCGTAGATGCTGCCCGCGGCCGACGAGGTCTTCTCCCACGTGAGGATGAGGCCCGGAATCTTCAGCGCCTCCTCCAGGGTCATGTCCACCTGCTTGAACTTGTCGCGCGGCAGGTTGTTGTCGATCTGGTTGCCGTTGCCCGACACGCCGATGCCCATCGCGTTGCGGATGGCCCGGCTCACGCCCGTGGCGCACAGGCCCTGGCTGTTGTAGCCGCCCATGCCCATCGCCGCCGCGCGGCCCGCTTCCGCCAGCCGGCGCATCGTGGCGCTCGCGTTGCTGGGACCCGCGCCCGTCGGGCCGCCCACGTCCACGCCGCCCGTGTTCCCCGTGCCGCCGCCGCGCACACCCTGACGTCCCCCACCGGAGTCGAAGCTGCTGGTGCCCGAGTGGCCAATCTTCAGGTTGTTGCCCGAGAAGATGAGGTCCGGGTTGGAGATGTTGTTGTCCTTCGCCAGCTTCGAGACGGTGGTGCCGAAGCGCTGCGCGAGTGCGGAGAGGGTGTCGCCAGGACGGATGCGGTAGTTGGACATGTAAGCTCCTGCGCCAATTCTCGGGACTTCCCGATCCAGGTTGCGGCCGTTTCCAAGATTCTTGGAGTTTTCAGCCGCACTGGAAGGCTACACCCTCCTTCAGCCCTCCAGGGGCCGCAGGGTGCCGGCGCTGACGCGCCAGAAGCGCCACAGCACGGCGGCGGCCACGGTGATGAGCCCCGCGCACAGGCCCCACCAGATGCCCAGCACGCCCATGCCCAGGTGGAAGCCCAGGAGCAGGGTCAGGGGCAGGCCCACGGCGTAGTGGCCCACGATGTTGGCCACGAAGGTGAAGCGCGTCTGGCCGGCGCCGCGCAGCACGCCCGCGCCCACGCCCTGCACGCCGTCGAAGACCTGGAAGATGGCGCTCACCATCAGCAGGGGCAGCAGGAGCGGCAGCACCTCCTCCGGGGCTCCGGCCAGCTTCGCCAGGCCCCGGGGGAAGAGCGCGAACACCAGACCGCCGAGCGACATCACCACCGCGCCCAGGGCGAAGGCCATCAGCCCGCTGCGCCGGGCCTGCGGCGTGTCATGCGCGCCCACGGCCCAGCCCACCCGCACGCTGCCCGCGTTGCCAATGCCCAGCGCCATGGTGAAGGTGAGGCTGGCGAAGGAGAGGGCAATCTGGTGCGCGCTCACGCTCACCGTCCCCAGCTTCGCGGCCAGCACGCCCGCGAGCGCGAAGACGCCCACCTCCGCCGCGATGTGCAGGCCAATGGGCAGCCCCACCCTGAAGGCCCGGAGCTGGTCCGCCTTCACCGGCTTGCGCGACGGCGTGCCCGGCACGGGGATGGCCTGCACCGCCCGCGCGACGATGAGCACCTCCATCGCCGTGCACAACAGCGTGGACAGCGCCGCGCCCGCCGCGCCCATGGCCGGCACGTGGGTGAGCGGCCCCGCCCACTCGGGCAGTGACGCGCCGCCGAAGACGAACAGCGGCACCAGCATCACGTTGAGCACGTTGGCCAGCACGGCGGACACCACCAGCGGCCGGGGCATCCCGATGGCCTGCAGGTACGCGCGCACCGTGAGGAAGATGAGCATCAGGGGCAGGCTGGGCGCGCGGAAGTGCAGGAAGGCGCGCACCTGGACGATCTGCTCCTCCGCCACGCCCACCCACGGCAGGCCCGCCGGGGCGGTGATGAGCACCGCCCACAGCACCACGCCCACGAAGGCGGACAGCCACACGCCCTGCCAGAGCACGTCCCGGGCGCGGCGCGGGCTGCCGGCGCCAATCGCCTGGGACACCAGCGGGTCCACGCCCATCATCAGCCCCATGCCGAAGCTGCTGACGGCGAAGAAGAGGGCGTGGCTCAGGCCCACCGCCGCCAGGGCGGACGTGCCCGCCCGGCCGACGATGAAGGTGTCCGTCACACTCATGAGGGACTGGCCCGCCTGCGCGATGCACAGGGGGATGGCCAGGTTCAGCAGGGCGCGCAGCTCCCCCCGGATGCCGCGGGCCGGGGGGGAGGACGGCAGGGAGGGTTCAGCGGCTTCGGGCGGCATGGCGGGCCTATAGGGAAGGGAGCGCGTCTGCGCAAGCGACGCGCTCCCCCCTCCCGCCTGACTGCCCCCCTCTCCGTCAGGGCGTGCTGGCCTGGAACGGCACCGTGACCAGCGGCGTCTGGAGGCTGTCCACCTTCGACACGCGCACGCCCGCGTCGCTGATGGCGTAGACGTAGTCATCCGCCATCACGCTGCGGCGCACGTCCGGCACGTAGTAGTAGCTCCACTGGGGCATCCCCGCGGACTTGAACAGGTCCGACATGGGCACCGCGCCCACCGGGGAGAGGCCCGCCGCCAAGTCCACGCGGAACACGCGCAGCTCCGTGCGGAAGCCCTGCCAGTAGTTCTCCGGGGACGAGTAGGACCCGGAGTAGTCCGTGAACGGGATGGCCACCAGCCCCTTGGCCGCGAAGTAGTTGAAGGCCTTGTGCTCGTAGAGGGCCTCGCTCCAGCCGTAGGCCTGGCCCACCAGCTGCGTGGAGACCTCCGTCGGGTGCTCCAGGTCGCCCACGTCGAAGAGGGACAGCTTCAGCGTGCTCGTGCCGCAGCAGCCGCCGTTGGGCTCCCGGTGGATGCCCAGCGTCAGCAGGTGGTGGTCGCCCACCGGGTGCATGTACGTGGAGAAGCCGGGCACCTTCAGCTCGCCCACCTTGCGCGGGTGGGCGGGGTCGCTCAGGTCGAAGGTGAAGAGCGGATCCACCTGGAGGAAGGTGACGACGTAGCCGCGGTTGCCCACGAAGCGCGCGCTGAAGATGCGCTCGCCGTCGGCCAGGTCCTCGCTGCGGCCCAGCTCCGTCAGGTGGCCGTCCTTCACGCCCAGCGTCGTCACGCGGCTGGCCGTGGTGGTGCGGCCCCACCACCAGTCCTCGTGCTCGGGCTCCGGGAGGCGCGTCGTCACCGTGGTGGCCATGCGCAGCACGCCCTCGTATTCATCCAGGGCGAACTGGTTGACGGGCGTGCCCTCCACCGTGCCGGAGCCCGCGTACACCGCGCGGCCCGGCTGGCTCAGGTCGAACTTGTGCAGGTAGGTGAAGTCCTTCTGCCCGGGCAGCGGCCACCACCAGTAATGCGGGTGCGCCAGGTACAGCGACTGCTTGGACGCGTACACCGTGCCCGGCTCCGCCACCAGGCTGGTGCGCCCCGGCGCCGCGGTGCGCGCGTCCAGGTCCAGCGAGGCCACCGTCACGAAGCCCAGCGCGGACGGCGCGTTGCTCCGGTAGAAGTCACCGCAGGACGTGGGCAGCGCCGTCGTCACGCCCGCCGCGTCCACGTGCCGGCCCGCGGGCAGCCACTGGTCCAGCGTGTTGGCGCGGATGCTCTTCTCGTTGCTCTTGATGAGCGCGTCGATGGCCTGGGTGAGCTTGTCCTCGTCCCTGTAGAGGTCCTCCGAGTAGTCCACCCAGAACTTCACGTCCTCCGGCCAGCGGAACGCGTCCGACAGCACCAGCCGCACGTTGCTGTCCACGCGGCGCGCCTGGTTGAAGACGCCGGGCAGGTAGACCTGATCCACCACCGTGGGGTGCGCCACGTCCGACACGTCCACCGTGGTCACCTTGGTGCTGTCGGCGTTGTAGTAGCCGCAGCCGAAGCCGTAGCAGGCGATGTCCGCGATGGGGGCCATGCCTCCGCCCACCCCTCCGTTCGTCTTCGCCGGGACGCCCGGCAGTGACTGGGCCACCTGCGAGATGATGACCAGCCGCTGGTGCTCGTCGAGCAGCATCTCCCGGGGCCAGCCCTCCACCTCCAGCGTCGAGGCCAGCGTGAGCTGCTCCGCGGGCCACGAGCGGTGCGCGTACAGCCGGTTGCCCGACAGCACGAAGATGCGCGTGCCGTCGTTCTGCACGAAGTCGGACTCGTGCACACCCTCCACCTGGTTGTTGGTGCCGGTGGAGTCCTTGGGCGCCTGGCTGCCGCCGCCGGACGTCACGTTCCCGCCGCCCGCCGAGTCCTCCGCGGGCATCGGGCCGAAGACGACGCCGCCGCGCCCCCGGCCGAAGCGGTCCCAATAGCCGGGCTTCTGCTGCTCCAGGCTCGCGCGCATCTGCTTCGTCGCGGTGTCCTCGATGTACCGCTCCAGCGCCGCGCACTCGTTGAAGGACTCCAGCTTCAGCGACTGCTGCACCGGTTCGTTGTCCAGGCCGTCCGGCGCCTTGTTCCCCCCGCCGCCGCACCCCACCGCCAGGAGCGTGAGCCCCACCGTTCCGAAAAGACTCCAACGCATGCGTGATTCCTCCCTCGAAAGCCTCGCGGGGCGCAGCGCTTTGCCACGCGCATGCCAGGGGGGAATCCGGTGTCCGGTGTGTGTGATTGCGGGGGGTTGGAAGGCGCGCGGAGGTACCCGCCGCTCTCAGAAACCTGAGGCGCGCACCGGACCCGCGGTGGGAAAACCGAGGGTCTGGGGCACGAAGCGCACGAAGCGCTGCTGCAGCTGCGCGTCCATGCCCTCCAGCCGCAGGCCCATGCCCGTCTGCGAGCGGAACGCGCTGCCCATCCCGGGCGGGTTGCACCACGCCACCACCGCCTGCGCCTCGCAGGGCGTGCGCTGCCCGGCCATCACCAGGCGCAGGGACAGCCGCGAGCCCTCGCGCGCGGGCGTGAGCGTGCGCACGAAGAGGCCCTGGGGGCTGGCGTCGTGGCTGAAGCCGCTGAGCGAGGGGCCGCCCTGCGTGTTGAACTCCACCACGGTGAAGAAGGGCACGCGCTCCGCGGCCCTCAGCGGCACCGTGCCCGGCGACAGGCGAGCCATCACCTTCGCCAGCAGCTCGTCCGCGCCCAGCTGCCGCTTGAGCAGCAGCGGCGCGCCGCTCAGCTCCTCCGCGCGCGCCAGCACGTCCGGCGCCTCCTCCACGCGCGACATCAGGACCAGCGGCTTGCGCGGGAACTGCTCGCGCAGGCGCGTGGCCAGCGCCAGGGCCTCGCGCGGCAGCCGCGACACGTCCACCACGAAGCCGTCCAGCCGCTCGCCCTGGGCCACGGCCTGCGTCGCCGCGTCGTCCAGGTCCTTGGCGTAGAGCACGTGCAGCCCCTCGTGCTCCAGCGCTCCGCCCAGGAAGGTGTGCAGGAAGCGGCCGCCCTCCACCAGCAGCACGCCCCGCCCACGCGGCGGGCCCGTCCAGGCGCGCTCGCGCGACAGGCGCACCGCGGCCACCTTCGCCGCCAGCGCCTCCTGGCTCACCGGCTTGGGCAGGAAGTCGTCCGCGCCCGCGCGCCCGCAGTGCATCACCTCATGCGGCTCGTCCGCGGCGGTGAACATCACCACCGGCACGTTGCGCCCGGCGGGGTGCGCCTTCACCGCGCGGCAGGCCTCGTCCCCCTGGAGCTTCTCCAGGTGCAGGTCCATCAGGATCAGCGCCGGCGTCCGCTGCGCGAGCTCCGCCAGGCACGCATCCGCCCCCTCCAGCCCCACCACGTCGCAGCCCATGCGCGACAGGTGCAGCCGCATCACGTCCCGCGCCGTCCGCGAGTCGTCCACCACGAAGACCAGGTCTCTCGGGCGGGGAGAAAAGCCGGGGGTCATCATGACTCCCGGAGATAAACGGACTCCGCGAAAGGCACCACGGACCTGGCGCCACAACGTGCGCTGGTGGACGCCTTTTTCACGTTACGCGGGATGTCAGCCTCGGGGCTCGGCGCGACCGGACAGAAGCTTCGTGAGCTGACGGGCAATCAGGGCGCACTGCGCGGCGTCACCGGCGGCCAGCGCGTCCTTGCCGCCCACCAGCAGCTGCTGCACGGTGCCCACGGCGGACTCGGCCTCCGGGCTGGGGTTCTCCCGGGCGCTCTGCTGGAGCAGGCGGGCGAGCTTCTCCCCGCGCTCCAGCAGCTTGCGGAAGGTCTCCTCCGCCTTGCGCGCGTCCACCACGCCCTGCGCCTGGGCGTAGTGGGACTGCTCCTGGCCCAGCTTCTCCGCCTCGCCCTGCGGCAGGGTGGCCCGCGCCTCCAGGCGCACCAGCTCCATGTGGCCGGAGGTCAGGTCGGTGGCCTTCACCGCGAGGATGCCCTCGCCGGACAGTTCGAAGACGACCTCCAGCGGCGTCTCCCCGCGCGCGGCGACGTGCAGGTTCTTGAGGACCACCTCGCCCAGCTTGTGGTTCTCGTCCTGGAACTCGCTCTCCCCCTGGTACACGGGGATGCGCGCCTCGGCCTGGCCGGAGGTGCCCGGGAAGAAGATGTCGCGCGCCACCACCGGCACGCCCGTGTTCTTGGGGATGAGCCGCTTCACCCGGCCCCCCATCACGCCCACGCCCAGGCTCTGGCTGGCCACGTCCAGGAGCAGCGCCTGGCCCGCCTGCCGGATGAGCTCGTCCGCCTGCACCGCGGCGCCCAGCGCCACGGCCTCGTCCGGGTGCACGTCCGTGGAGGGCGCGCGGCCGAAGAAGTCCGCAACCAGCCGGCGCACCAGCGGGACGCGCGTCATGCCGCCCACCAGCAGCACCACGTCCACCGAGCGCGGATCCATGCGCGCTTCCGCCATCACGCTCTTGCAGACGTCCAGGCACCGGCGCGACAGCGGCTCCGACAGCGTCTCGAAGAAGCTGCGCGTGAGCGCGGTGTTGATCTCCGTGAAGCGCTTCGCGCCGGAGGTGTGGTCGCCCAGGCCGGACACGGAGATGGTGGCCTCCTCGGACTCGGTCAGCTCGCGCTTGGCCGCCTCCGCCGCCACCTTCAGGCGCCTGAGCGACTGCGCGTCCTTGGAGACCGCCTCCTGGAAGGAGTCCTCCACCTGCGCGAGCAGCCACTGGACGATGCGCTGATCAAAGTCCTCGCCGCCCAGCGCGTGGTCGCCGCCGGTGGCCTTCACCTCGAAGACGCCCGCCTTCACGTCCAGGATGGACACGTCGAAGGTGCCGCCGCCCAGGTCGAACACCAGCGCGCTGCCCTCGAAGCCGCGCGACAGGCCGTACGCCAGCGCCGCCGCGGTGGGCTCGTTGACCAGCCGCACCACCTCCAGCCCCGCGATGGCCGCCGCCTCACGCGTGGCCTGGCGCTGGTTGTCGTCGAAGTTCGCGGGGACGGTGATGACGCACTTGCGCACGTCGCGCCCGAAGTGCGCCTGCGCGTCCAGGCGCAGCTCGCCCAGGATGAAGGCGGACACCTGCGCCACGGGCAGCACGCGGCCGGACAGCTTCACGCGCACGTCGCCCGTGGGGCCGGCCACCAGTGGGTAGGGCACCACCGCCTTCGCCTGCTGCACCAGCTCCGGCGTGTAGCGGCGGCCCAGGAAGCGCTTGGTGGCCCACACCACCGCGTCCGGGTGCTCCTCCGCCAGGGCCTGGGCCGGCTGCCCCACCAGGCGGTCGCCCGCCCGGGTGAGGCCCACCACCGAGGGCGTGAGGCGTCCTCCCGAGCGCGAGGGGATGAGGCGCGGACGGCCGTCTTCCACGGTCGCCACGACGCTGTTGGTGGTGCCCAGGTCGATGCCGATGACAGGTTCTTGCATGGCGAGGGGTGGGTCCCACGCTACGGGTAAGGGCCCGCTTCCGCCAAGTCCTGTCGCACCCAGGCCGTCCGTTGCCGGGCGGAGGCCTGCCTCACGGGGCCCCTGGACGGCCACCAGCACACACCCGAAGCGCCCACCCGTGCACGCTTCCCCGCCTGCCACATCCAGACCCCGGGAGGTCCCGGGCGGCCACCGCGCCGGCATCATTGCCGCCAGGGACGCCCCATGCTAAGGGCGCCAGCGTCATGGTGAACGTCTCCATCGCCCGCCGCTACGCCCGCGCCATCCTCGACGTCGCAGCGGAAGGCAACCGCACCGACGCCGTCGCGGAGCAGCTCAACGCCTTCGCCGCCGTCGTGGGCCAGAGCCCCGACCTGTCGGACGTGCTGCTCAACCCCGCCTACAGCCGCGCCCAGCGCAACAGCGTGGTGGAGGCCCTGCTCAAGGCCATGCCCTCCCCCGCGGAGCCCGCGCTGGCCAACGCGCTGCGCCTGCTGGTGGACCGCAACCGCCTGGGCTACCTGCCCGACATCGCCCGGCTCTACCGCGACATGGCGGATGCCCGCGCGGGCCGCATCCGGGGCCAGGTCACCAGCGCCGCGCCGCTGTCGCCCGACGCCGTCTCCCGCCTCCAGCAGTCGCTCCAGCAGCTCACCCAGCGCAACGTGGTGCTGGAGACCAAGGTGGACCCGTCCGTGCTCGGCGGCGTGGCCGCCCAGGTCGGTGGCACCCTCTACGACGGCACCCTGCGCACCCAGCTGGAAGAGATGCGCCGTCAGCTGAAGTAGCCGGCCCCCCTAGGACTCCCGGTGCGCCCCACGTGCCGGGTTGTCCAGGTTGCCCCGCAGTCCTAGTCAAACCTGTATTTCCCGTCGGCTCCGGGAATGGGTATACTTCTGGTCAACGCGGACAAGCCCGCGTTTTCCGAGACGACCCGCCCATGCCGCAGCCTGTGTTCCAACGGCTTCCCGGAGCCCTTCCGTCCCCGGGGATTCCCGAGGAGACCCTGCCCTTCCTGGGAGCGCTGCTCAACGCGCCGGGTTGGGGGGTGGCGCTGGTGGACGGCGACTCCCGCCTCGTGTGGATGAACGACCTGCTGGCGCAGCTTTGCGGCCGGCCGTCGGCGCTCTGCGTGGGGCGCTTCCTGTCGGAGGCGTGGCCGGGGCTGGCGCCGCCCCTGTCGCCGCTGCTCGCGCGGGCGCAGTCCGGTGAGCGCGTGGCGGAGGAGCTGGTGCAGGGCCGCTTCGGCGAGGTGGGCACGCTGCGCCACCTCACCGTGAGCGCGATGCCGGCGGGCCCGGCGGGCGTGATGCTGCTCCTGCGGGACACCTCCGCGCGCCTGCGCGAGGAGGCGGCGCTGCGCGCGAGCGAGGAGCACATGCGCTCCATCGTGGAGATCTCCTGCGACGGGTACTTCTTCCACGACCGCGGGCAGTTCCTGGAGATCAGCCCCGGCCTGGGGCGCCTGCTGGGCTACTACGAGACGGCGGAGCTGATCGGCCGGAGCATCCTGGACTGCGTGGCGCCGGAGTTCCGCGCCCCCGCCCGCGACGTGATGGAGCGCGGCGTGGAGGCCCCGTACGAGCTGGCGGTGCTCCACCGCGACGGCCGCCGCATCCCCGTGGAGGTCATGGGCAGGCACGCGACGTTCCAGGGCCGCGCGGTGCGCATGGGCGCGGTGTGGGACGTGAGCATCCGCAAGGCCGCCGAGGAGCGCCTGATGCGGATGGAGCACTTCCGCGACCAGTTCCTGGACGCGGCGGGGGACGGCTTCAAGGCCCCGCTCCAGATGCTCCACTGCGACGTGCTCGCGCTCCAGCACGCTCCGTCCCTGCCGGACGGCCTGACCGAGCAGGTGGGGCGGGTGGGCCAGGGCGTGCGCCGGGTGGAACGGCTGATCCGCCAGCTGCTGGACTTCACCCGCGCCCGGCTGTCCAACGGCCTGCCCGTGCACCCCGCCCCCGTCCACCTGGGACAGCTGGCGGAGCGCGTGGTGGCGGACCGGCGCACCGCCCACCCGGGCCGCGACCTGCGGCTCGTCACCGGCGGCGACCTGAAGGGCACCTGGGACGGCGAGCGCCTCTTCCAGCTGATGGACGCGCTGGTGGGCAACGCCCTGCACCACGGCCCGGTGTCCTCCTCCGTGGTGCTCCAACTTCAGGGGCGCTGGGACGGCGTGACGGTCCAGGTGCATGACCCGGACTGCCGGGTGCCGCCGGAGTACCAGGGCACCCTCTTCGAGCCGTTCAAGCACCGCGCCGTCTGCGCCGCGGACGACGGGCTGGGGCTGTCGCTCTTCATCGTGAGGCAGATCGCCCTGGCCCACGGCGGGCGCATCTCCGTGGAGTCGGGGGCGGCGGACGGCACCCGCTTCATCGTGTGGCTGCCCCGCGAGGACGCCCCCTCCACGTCCGGCCCCTGAGGCCGGGCGGTCCCCCTCGAGCCAAGCCGTTCCTGACTCCAAGCCGCCGGGCCTGCGGGCGGGCGGGGCCCCCCACGTCCGGGCCACCGGCTTACGTCCGCGATAAAGGGGCGCGGGGGTGGGGGAAGTCCCGGGTGCGTGGTGCGTTGCGATGGGGCCGCTGGCCGTGATAGGGGGCCACCCGGTACATCAAGCTTCGTGGCGGCCCCACCCCGTTCCTCCAGGCCGCCCCCTCCGCAAGGACGCTAGACGCCCATGGAAATCCGCGCCGACGAGATCAGCAGAATCATCCGGGAGCAGATCAAGGACTACGGCAAGAAGGTCACCGTCGCCGAGACCGGCACCGTGCTGTCCGTGGGCGACGGTATCGCCCGCGTGTACGGCCTGGAGGGCGCGCTCGCCGGCGAGCTGGTGGAGTTCTCCAACGCCGTGCAGGGCCTGGTCCTCAACCTGGAAGAGGACAACGTCGGCGTCGCCATCATGGGTGACTTCAAGGACATCCGCGAAGGCGATGTCGTGAAGCGCACCGGGCAGATCGCCTCCGTGCCGGTGGGCAAGGGCCTGCTGGGCCGCGTGGTGAACGCGCTGGGCCAGCCGCTGGACGGCAAGGGGCCCATCGAGTCCACCGAGCAGCGCCGCCTGGAGGTGAAGGCGCCCGGCATCGTGAAGCGCAAGTCCGTGCACGAGCCCCTGCAGACGGGCATCAAGGCGCTGGACGCGCTGGTGCCGGTGGGCCGCGGTCAGCGCGAGCTCATCATCGGTGACCGTCAGACGGGCAAGACGGCCGTCGCGGTGGACGCCATCATCAACCAGAAGGGCCTGGGCGTTTACTGCGTCTACGTCGCCATCGGGCAGAAGCAGTCCACCGTGGCGCAGGTGGTGGAGAAGCTGAACAAGTACGGCGCCATGGAGTACACGGTGGTCGTCGCCGCGAACGCGTCCGACCCGGCGCCCATGCAGTACTTCGCGCCGTACGCGGGCGTCGCCATCGGCGAGTACTTCCGCGACAACAAGATGCACGGCCTCATCGTGTACGACGACCTCTCCAAGCAGGCCGTGGCGTACCGCCAGCTGTCCCTGCTCCTGCGCCGCCCGCCGGGCCGCGAGGCGTACCCCGGCGACGTGTTCTACATCCACAGCCGCCTGCTGGAGCGCGCCGCCAAGCTGTCCGACGAGGAGGGCGCGGGCTCCCTCACGGCGCTCCCCATCATCGAGACGCAGGCGGGTGACGTGTCCGCCTACATCCCGACGAACGTCATCTCCATCACCGACGGGCAGATCTTCCTGGAGACGGACCTGTTCTTCTCCGGCGTCCGCCCGGCCATCAACGTGGGCCTTTCCGTGTCGCGCGTGGGTTCCGCGGCGCAGATCAAGGCCATGAAGCAGGTCGCGGGCTCCATGAAGCTGGAGCTGGCGCAGTACCGCGAGCTGGCCGCCTTCGCCCAGTTCGGCTCCGACCTGGACAAGGCCACGCAGGAGACGCTGGCGCGCGGCGCCCGCATGGTGGAGCTGCTCAAGCAGGGCCAGTACGAGCCCCTGTCCGTCGAGCGTCAGGTCATCCAGATCTACGCCGCGACGAACAAGGACGACGCCGGCAAGCGCGGGTGGATCCGCCAGGTGCCGGTGAGTGACGTGGTCCGCTGGATGAAGGAGATGCTGGAGTTCGTGGACAGCAAGTACCCGAACATCGTCCAGGACCTGGTCGCCAAGCGCGAGCTGACCGCCGACATCAAGGCGAACATCAACAAGGCGCTGGCGGAGTTCAACGACCTGTTCCAGGCGACCCCGGGCGCCAAGGTCTAGTTTCGCGCCCCACGCGCGGTGCTGTAACGACGGCCCCGTCCTCCCTTCACCGGGAGGCGGGGCTTTTCGTTTGCCTTCAGCGCAGCCGGGGCAGGATGGCGCGCAGGCTCTTGTCGGCGCTGCCGCGCGCGCCCAGGCGCTCCACCGCGGCGCGCTCGTAGGGCATCACGTTGGCGCGCTCCACCAGCTGCACGTGCGCGCCCAGCGCGGCGGGCATCGCCAGGTCCAGCTCGTAGATGTCGCCCGCGACGAGCGTGGACTCCGGGCCCGTGTGCGTGGCGTCCCAGATGCGCTTGAGCGCGGAGAAATAGCGCCCGCGCCGCAGGTACACCGGCCGGCCCAGGACGCCGTCCAGGTGGAGCGCCTCCGGCAGCGCGTCGAACCGCGCGTCCTTCGGCTGCGCGTCCTCCAACTGGAACTTGCGCGCGTCGCCGAACACCTTCAGCCGCTCGCGGCCCCTGGGGGCCAGCTTGTCCAGCTTGGCCTCCACCAGCTCCGTGTGCGCGTTCGTCACCACCGACACGGGCAGGCCCGTGGCGAGCAGCGCCTCCAGCACCTCCTTCGCCTCCGCCTTGAAGGCCGTGGCCGAGTGCCGGTACGCGTCCCGGTACAGCGTCTGCACCGTGTCCGTGCGCACCGCCTCGTCGTCGCCCTTGCCGAAGCGCTGGAGCAGCCGGTGCGCGGTGCAGGTGGCCGTCAGGTAGGGGTCCGCGGTGGCCGGCGCCACGATGCGCCCCGCCACCTCCCAGCCGTACTGGTCCACGCCCTCATGCAGGGCGGCGACCTCCTCCGCCCACGCCTGGGACGCGTCCTGCCCCAGCACCCGGTACAGCGCCTCCTGGAAGTGCCGCAGGAAGGGCTCGCCCTCCGCCAGCACGTCCGTGAAGGTCCCATCGAAGTCCAGCACCACGCAAGCAATCGCCATCCACCGGTCCTTGAAGCCCGGCCGCCCGAAGCGCGGCCGTGAACGAAAGCCCCGAATGACGCCCCGTCGGCCGCTCCGAATCAAGTCCCCTGCCCTGCCTCCGGGTGGAGGCCGGTGCCAACTCCCGGAAAGCCGGTTCCAACCCGGGTCGGGTGGTTCCCCGTCCCCACCACCCCCACCCTAGAACCTCCCGCGGGGGAGGGGGGCTCCGCGCCCATGTCCGAGCCGACTGGCACCTTTCTGGCGGAGTCCACACCCGTGCCGCACGAGTGGCTGCGCACGGTGCTGCAGCTGCTGCCCGTGGGGGTGGTCATCGTGGACACGGCGGGCCGCCTGCTCGCGGCCAACGCCGCCGCCGGCGAGCTGTGGGGACAGGCCGCGCTGGCGGGGATGCGGCTGGAGCGCTTCGGCACCTTCGAGGCGTACTGGCCCGGCACCGGCAGGCGGCTGCGCGGCGAGGAGTGGGCCGTGGCGCGCACGCTGAAGAGCCGGCAGACCGTGTCCAACGAGGAGGTGGACATCGTCGGCAGGGACGGCGCGCGCCGCACCATCCTCAACTCCGCGGCACCGCTGTACTCAACCGGGGGCCAGCTGGTGGGCGCGGTGAACATCAACGTGGACATCACCGAGCGCAAGGCCACCGAGCGCGCGGAGTTCTTCGTCAGCGAGGCGAGCCGGCTGCTCGCCGAGTCCCTGGACTGGGAGACGACGCTCAAGGCCGTGGCGCGGCTGGCCACGCTGGAGTGGGCGGACTACTGCATGGTGGACGTGCTGGGCCACGACGGCGAGCTGCACCGGCTCGCGCTCAGCGCGAAGGACCCCCGGAAGCAGGCGCTGCTCGACCAGACGCTGGGGTACCCGCCGCGAACCGGCTCGGACACGCCGCTCGCCCAGGCGTTCGCGCGGGGCAAGCCCATGCTCGTCGCGGACATCACGCCCCAGTGGCTGGACGACGTGGCCCGCTCGCCCGAGCACCGCCGGCTGCTGGAGACGCTGGCGCCGCGCTCCTCCATGCTGCTGCCCCTGGCGGTGGGCCGGCGGCGCTTCGGCATCATCAACCTGGTCTCCGCGTCTCCCGCGCGCCGCTACACCCGGCGCGACCTGGGGTACGCCACGGAGTTCGCGCGCCGCGCGGCCCTGGCGGTGGAGAGCGCCCGGCTGTACCGCGAGGCCCGCGAGGCCCTGCGCGAGCGCGACGCGTCCGCGGCCATGCTGGAGGCCTTCTTCGCCGCGTCGCCGGTGGGCATGGGCTTCGTGAACCAGGACCTGCGCTACGTGCGGCTCAACAAGGTCGTCGCGGAGAACAACGGCATCCCCCTGGAGAAGCACCTGGGCCTCACGCCCCGCGAGCTGATGGGCGAGGCGGGCGGCCCCATCGAGGACCTGCTGCGCGAGGTGCTGGAGTCGCAGGAGGCCGTGGTGGACGACCCGGTGGAGTACGTCGCGGGCCCCGAGCCGCGCACCTTCCTGGCCACGTACTTCCCCGTGCGCTCCGGCAAGGAGCTGCTGGGCGTGGGCGGCGTGGTGCGCGAAATCACCGAACAGCGCCGCATGGAGGACCACCTGCGCTTCCTCACGGACGCGACCACCCAGCTGGCCATGTCCCTGGACTGGCGCACCACCGTGAGCAACGTGGCGGAGCTGGTGGTGGCGCAGCTGGCGGACTACTGCCTGGTGGACATGCTGGCCGAGGACGGCGAACACCTGGAGCGCGTGGAGCACCGCGCCCGCAGCGACGAGCTCCAGGCCAAGCTGGAGAAGTCCATGCCCTTCGCGCCGCCGCCCGGCTCCCGCACCATCCTGCGCCGGGTGCTGGAGACGGGGCGCTCGGAGCTGGTGGGAGAGGTGGACGAGGCCGCCATGCGCGCCTTCGCCGTCAACGACGCGCACCGCAGCGCCCTGGAGGCGCTGGGCCCGCGCTCGGTGATGATCGTCCCGCTGAGGGCGCGCGGGCGCACGCTGGGCCTGGTGAGCGCCGCGACGTGCTCGCCCACGCGGCGCTTCACCATGCGGGACCTGTCGCAGCTGGAGGACCTGGCCTGGCGCGCGGCGCTGGCGGTGGACAACGCGCGGCTGTACCGGCAGGCGGAGCAGGCCGTGGCCGCGCGCGACGAGTTCGTGGCGGTGGCGACGCACGAGCTGCGCACGCCCCTGTCCGCGCTGCACCTGCAGCTGTCGTCGCTGCAGCGCACGATGGACAAGCTGCCGCCGGGGGAGTCGGAGCGGCTGGGCCAGGGGCTCGCGGGGGCGCTGCGGCAGGCGGACCGGCTGACGCGGCTGGTGGCGCACCTGTTCGACGTGGCCCGGCTGGGCACGGGGCAGATGGCACTGGAGCTGGGCGCGGTGGAGCTGTCCTCGTTGGTGCACGCGCTGGTGGCGCGGATGGAGGAGGCGCTGGCCACCGCGGGCTGCGTGGCGGTGGTGCACGCGGACGCGCCGGTGGTGGCGCTGGCGGACCGGCCGCGCGTGGAGCAGGTGCTGATGAACCTGCTCACCAACGCGATGAAGTACGCGCCGGGCCTGCCGGTGGAGCTGCACGTGGAGCGCGAAGGCGACATGGCCGTCATCGCCGTGCGGGACTGGGGCCCCGGCATCCCCCCGGAGGCTCGCGAGCGCATCTTCGAGCGCTTCGCCCGCAACACCGGCGAGCACGCGCGCGCGAGCCTGGGCCTGGGCCTCTACATCTCCCGGCAGCTCGCCCGCGCGCACGGCGGCGACCTGCTCGTGGAGGCGCCGTTGGAGGGCGGGCCCGGTTCACGCTTCGTGCTGCGCCTGCCCCGGTGGAAGAAACCGCCCGGGACGGCGCCGGACTGAGGCAGGCGGGCGCATGTCGCACGGCGCCCACCTTGCCGCCCACCCCTGGGGGGCCATTACCCTTGGGGGCCATGGACGACGCGCGGACCGAAGCAGCGCTCGGCCGCTGGCGGTGGCTGCCCTGGGGGCTGCTGGCCGTCGCGGCGGTGGTGGCCTCCACGGGCGCGTGGCTGGGCTCGCGCTCGCTCCAGGCGCTGGAGGCCCGGAGCGCGCAGCTGGAGCACGAGGCCACCGAGTCCGAGGCCCACGTCGCGCAACTGCAGACGCTGCGGCAGGCCATGGAGCGCAGGCTGCGCGCGCTGGAGCGGCAGCAGCAGGCGCAGGAGTGGGGCGGCGCCGCGGCGGAGCTCCAGGCCAAGAGCGCGGAGGCGCAGCGGACGCGTCGCGAGGCGGCGCTCGAGGCGCTGGGCAAGTCGCTGAAGGACGCGCTCAAGGCGGGCGACGTGGCGCTGGCGCTGGAGGACGACGCCCTGCGCGTGGAGGTGTCCGAACGGCTGCTCTTCGCGCCCGCGAGCACGGCGCTGACCCCGGAAGGGGCCGCCGTGTTGAAGCAGGCCGCGGCCGTGTTCCGGAGCCCGCTCGCGGACCACCGCGTGGCGGTGGAGGCCCACACCGACGAGGTGCTCCCCGCCGGGCCCGGCGGCCCCGCGACCACCGCGTGGGAGCTGTCCGCCGCGCGGGCCGTGGCGGTGGTGCGCCAGCTGGCCGAGCGCGAGAAGCTGGCCCCGGAGCGACTGAGCGCCACGGGCCACGCCGCGTACCGGCCCCTGGTCCCCAACGACAGCCCGCCCCACCGCGCCAGCAACCGGCGCGTCACGCTGCGGCTGTCCCCCACGCCGGTGACGCCGGAGGGCGCGGCCGTGGCCCGCACGGAGCCGCCGTCGCGCCCCGTGAAGCGACAGGCGAAGGCCAAGGCGAAGCAGACCGCGCACCGCTGAAGGGCCCGCGTGGGTTGGGCCTCACGGCGGCCCGGCCGCGAGGGAAGGCCCGGCGTGAATCGACCGCCCGGCGCCGCACCACGGGCGCGGGCCTCGCGGCGGTCCGGCCGTGGGGAAACGACCCGGCGTGAATAAACCGCCCGGCGCCACGTCAGGGGCGCAGTGGGGCCTCTCCCCGCCCCCGCCCCGGAGCCTCCCGTGTCCGCCTTCCGCCCCGCGCTGTGCGCCACCTTCGCCGCCGGCCTCCTCCTGGCCGCGCCCGCCGCGGAGGCCCGCTTCGGCAAGAAGTCGTCAGGCACCTCCGACAGCAAGAAGGACGACGACGACAAGGGCTCCAAGGTCCACGCCGCGACGCCCATCCGCTCCAGCTCACAAGACGAGGCCCCCTCCTATTCGCCGCCCCCGAGCGACGACGACTGCTGCGACACCGCGCCCGCGTACAGCCGGTCTTCGTACTCCGCGGAGTCCTACGGCGAGGCCCTCCTGGCGGCCTCGGAGCTGCTGGCCATCGCCGTGGACACCTCCGAAGGCGCGCGGCCCGTGGACATGGCCGTCCGCCAGCGGGCCCCCTCGCCGCCGCTCGACGTGCGCATGGGCCTCAACGTCGGCGCCATGGGCGGCGGCACCGCCGGAGACGTCTTCCTGGGCATCGAGGGCGAAGCGCTGGGCTTCGCCGTGCAGGGCACGCAACTGACGCTGCCCACCGACGACGGCACGAGCGGCACGGATGAGCTCCGCCTGGCGACCGTGCACCTCACCTGGGCCGCCGTGTCCACCGACCGCATGCGCTGGCGCGTGGAGGGCGGCGTCTCCACCGCGGTGGCGCCGGACATCACCTTCGTGGGCCCCAGCCTCGCCACGTCCCTGGAGGTCTGCGTGGCGGGCCCGCTGGACGTGGAGGCGCGCGTGCAGGGCACCGCCGGCAGCTACCGGCAGCTGGACGCGAGCGCGGGCCTGGCGGTGCACCTGGGCGCCCTCAACCTGCGCGGCGGCGTGCGCGGGCTCATCCTGGACGACGCGGGCAAGGTGGACGGCGTCCAGCACGTGGACCGCTTCGTGGGCCCCTACGCGGGCGCCGGCTTCGTCTTCTAGGACGCCCGGGTGTCCGGGGGTGCACATGCCCCCTTCCGGACACCGCCCCCCACCCCGGGGGCCCTGGTCTCCCGCGGGGTGCCAGGGGTTGAATATTCCGGGCGAGCAGGCGTCCAGATGCCGCGGCCCATCCCGTGGGCCCATGAGGAAGAGGAGGGGTCGCCGTGGGCTTCTGGAAGACGCTGTGTGCCGCGCTCGCCGTCGCTGTCCTGCTGGGGTCCGCGCCCGCGGAGGCCCGCTTCGGCAAGCGCTCCAGGCCGGGCACCTCCGACGCGAAGGGCTCCGACGACAAGGACGACGACAAGCAGGAGCACCGCGCCACCCCGGTGGGCCGCTACGCCTCGGACGCGCCGGTGCGCTCCAGCGTGCGCGCCTCCGGCGTCGGCGTGGGCTGGTTCGACGTCCTCTTCGTCAGCGGCCCGGCCAGCTACCACCGCCGCGCGCGCGTGGCGGCCCCCCGGGGGGCTCGCGCGCCCAGGCCCGCGCCGCTCGTGCACCTGAACGTGCAGGGCGACAGCTTCGGCGACACCGGCGGCGCGCTGGACTTCTTCATGGCCCTGGACGGCCAGCGCTGGGGCATGGACGCGCGCGTGAGCGGCATCGCGCTGAGCGCGGATGACGGCTCGGAGGACACGGACCGGCTGACGCTGCTGGACGCGCACCTGACCATCTCGCCGTGGTCCACCGAGCGCGGCCGCTTCCGCCTGGAGGCCGGCATCGCCAGCGCGCACGCCCCGGACGCCATCTTCGTGGGCCCCAGCTTCGCCGCATCGCTGGAGGCCTGCATCGGCCCGTCGCCCTTCGACATCGAGGCGCGCATCCAGGCGGTGCCCTTCCCGCACCGCCAGGTGGACATGCAGGCCGGGCTCGCGGTGCACCTGGGCGCTCTCAACCTGCGCGGCGGCTGGCGCACCCTGTACCTCAGCGACGCCGGCCAGCTGGACGACGGCGTGGTGCACGCGGACCTGTTCTCCGGTCCCTACCTGGGCCTGGGCCTGTCGTTCTGAAGGCCGGAAGGCTGAAGTAAAAACTCCCGGGGTCCCTCCCGCACCGTGCGGCCCCGGGAGCCTCTTCGCGCGCCGCGCTATTCCTCCGACGACGCCGCGTAGGACGTCGGGGTGGTGTCCGCCCCGGCGCCGTTGGACGCCCCCGCGCGCTTCATGCGCCGCTTGGGCGGCGGGGCCAGCTTGACCTCCGTGCTGAAGACGCGCCCGTAGATCTCCGGCGTGTTGATGTTCACGATGACGCCGGGGTCCTTGACGTTCAGGCGGCGCGGGTTCAGCGCCTTGAGCGCCGCCTCCAGGTCCTCGCCCTCCGCCTCGAACAGCTTGCGCGCCGCGCCCCGGGACAGCACCACCGGCCAGCCCGTGGCGTTGTCGTACTCCGGCCGGAGGGCCATGACGCCCTCGGTGCCGCCGCGCTCCATGTCCTTGAGCATGGACTTCACGGTGGTGACCCGCAGCGCGGGCATGTCCACCGGGTGCAGGAGCACCACGTCCGCGTCCTCGGCCATGGCCGCCTCCAGCCCGGCCTTCACGGACGCCAGCAGGCTCTTCTCCCAGTCCCTGCTCGTCACCAACTCCAGGCTCGGGTGCTGCTCGCGCACCGCGGCCTCTTCACTGCCCACCACGCCCAACACCCCGCACCCCGCCTTCCCGAAGGTGGACGCCAGCGACTGAAGGAAGCTCTTGCCTCCCTCGTGCTCGATGAGCGCCTTGGGGTGGGACATCCGCCGGGCCTTGCCCGCCGCCAGGATGATCGCCACTGCCTTCATGACCCGCCTCCTCGCCCTCGACGGAAAGCCGGGGGCACCGCCAACAGGCTGTTGACCTCCTTCCGGGATTGCAGCCCGCCCGCCAGTACGAGTCGTCAGACAGCCGCCAGTCACACGAGGAGGTGTTGGCTGGAGGCCCATTCGGCAAGGGTGGGTGTCCACCAGCGGTCAGCCGGACGGGCCACCGGGCTTCCCCTCCCCCGCGATGGATGGGCACGCGAAGGCGTTTCAGTGCAGCCAGCCGCTGGAGGCCGCCAGCCGCAGCGGGGCGGCCGTCTCCACGGTCGTTTCTTCCGGCGCCGCCAGCGCCTTGACGGTCAGAATTTCAGCCAGCCGGGCCAGCGGACGGCGGCGGGCCACGCGGTGCAGCTCGTCCTCGGTCACCTCGCCCAGCAGGTCGCCCCCGCGCCCCTCCACCACGGGCAGCACGTGCACGCCGTGGCGGTACATCTGCTGGAGCGCTCCCAGGACGGTGTCCTCCGGGAACAGGGTGATGGCGCGGGAGACGAGGTTCTGGAACTCAGGGCTGCGGCACATCGACACGTGAGGCCTCCGGTGCTCGGCGTTCGGGCGCCGTGTGCCGGAGGGCCTTAGCAATCCGCTTGCCGACGTCCGCGAGCCCCGCGGATCCGCCTGCCCGCCCCTACTTCTTCGGCGCCGGCTTCACCGACTCCAGCATCTTGCGGAAGCCCTTCTCCGCGCCGGTCACCGTCTTCTCCGGCCCGGTGAGCTTGTAGAAGAGGGCGCCCTCCGGCCCCTCCACGATGGCGCCGCGCAGCTTGAAGTTCGGCTTGGGCGTGGACGGGCCCATCATGGGGCCGCCGCCCGCGTACGTGCCCTTCACCTCCACCGTGGTGACGGGCAGCCCGTTCACCTTCTCCTGCTTCGTCTTCGCGTCCTTGTCCTCCAGGGGCTTGCCGTCGGGCTTCTGGAACTGCGCCACCCAGCGCTTCACGTTCGCGTCCACCGCGCCGCCCTGGCCCTGCCCGAAGTAGAAGACAGCCAGTTCCGCGTCTTCCGCGTCTCCCTTCGCCGCGGGCACCTTGTAGGTCGCCGCGCGCATCGGCCGCGTGGGCTGGGCGGCCCACTCCGCGGGCGCACTCCACGTCAGGCCTCCGGCCTCCTCCGCGCTCGCGCCCATCGCCACGGTCATCGCCAACACAGTCAGCAGTCGTCTCATGGGGCGGCAGCGTAGCCCCGTTCCCCCGCGCGTCACGCACCGCTCCCGCACACGCCGCGTAAGACGTCCACCCGTGTGCACGCGGCGCCGCCCCATAGCTGACTCGCCGCGTCAATCCCTCTCACTTTGTGACCGGGAGAGGGCGTGCTACTCACTGCATTGTTTCCAGCAGTTCACCTTGGGCTGGAGGGGATTCCCACCATGAAGAAATCGCTGTTCCTCGGGGCCATGGCCCTGGGAGCCGTTGCCTGCACGCCGGAGATTGCGCAGGACGCTCCGAATACGAACGTCGGCCTCGCGGAGTTCGATCCCACGGGTTCTCCCGCCGTCGTTCCCTCTCCCAACGACCTGGCCATCAACCGGGCCACGGGCCTGGTGAACGCGCCCATCAACCCGGCGGCGTCCGCGGCGGAGCAGGAGTTCACGCGCGACTACCTGAACTCGCTGAACGGCTTCCCGACGTCCGCCATCGCGTCCACGAAGGTGAAGGACCTGGACGCGTTCACGGTGAACGCGCGGACGGTCGTCTTCATCGACCTGTACGCGGGCACGCCGCTGGCGAAGAAGCCGGTGACGCCGACCATCGCGTACAACGAGGACACGGACCTCATCAACCTCATCCCCCCGGTGGATCCGAACACCGGCCTGCCGGCGTGGCCGAAGGGCGGCCGCTACGCGGTGGCGCTCATCGGCGGTGAGAACGGCCTGAAGACCACCTCCGGCCACCCCATCATCGGGTCCGCCACGTGGGCCTTCGCCAGCTCCGCCAAGCCGCTGGTCACCTGCGAGGACCTGACCTCGCCGGACTGCGCCCCGGCCACGGAGATCATCCCCTCCACGGAGACGGATCCGGCCAAGCGCCTGGCGGCCCAGACCCAGAGCGCCATCCAGCTGGAGCAGCTGCGCCGCGGCTACGCGCCCCTCATCGAGGGCCTGGTCGCCAAGGGCTTCAAGCGCGAGGACGTGGTCCTGCTGTGGACCTTCTCCATCGTCAACCAGCCGGAGGCCACCATCAACCTGGCGGCCAACGCGCGCGTCCCCACCATCATCCCCTTCCCCAACGACCTGCTGCGCGTGCCGGCCACGGCCACCACGCCGGCGCACCTGAACTTCCCCGTCCCGACGACGCCGGGCCTGCAGCAGGACCTGTTCACGGGCCTGAACACGCTGGACGGCTTCTCCACCACGGGCGCCATCGTGTCGGAGAACGGCGATGCGCAGGGCGTGCTGGACGGCACCATGTTCCGCGAGGCCGCGGACGGCCCGGTCCCCACCGTGGATCCGGCGTCGCTGGCCGCGGGCGTGAAGTTCTTCAAGCTGTCCAACCTGGACAAGGGCACCAAGCCGGACGTGGCGCCCTGCCTGGTGAACAAGACCGGTGACTGCGGCACCAGCGTGGGCACCGCGGGCGTCGTCGCCGTGCCCCAGCAGCTGCAGATCGTCCCGAAGGCGCCGCTGGATGGCGCCACCCAGTACGGCGCGGCGCTGACCACGGACCTGAAGGACACCCAGGGCCGCAACGTCGCCCCGGCCACGGCGTTCGCGCTGATGCGCCTGGCGAACCCGGTGTTCGCCAACGGCAAGAGCACCATCTCCTCCGTGCCGGACTCGCTCGCGCAGGCGCTGGAGCCGGTGCGCGCGGCCTACAAGCCGTACTTCGACGCGCTGGCCGCCGCGGGCCTGCCGCGCAGCAAGATCGCCCTGGGCTGGTCGTTCACCACCCAGAGCACCACGTCCATCCTGCAGCAGCTGTACGCGCTGCCCGGCGCGCTCGGGGCGGCGGCTTCGCCCAACTACATCCTCCCCATCACCGCGCAGGTGAAGGGCGCGATGACCGGCTCGGGGCTGCCCAGCGACAACGTCGGCGCGGTCTACGAGGTGCAGGCCAACACGCCTCTGCTGCTCACGGGTCCCTTCGGCACGCTGAACCCGGCCGAGCCGCGCCCCACGCGCTTCCCGTTCATGCTGTTCGTGCCGGCCGGCGAGGCGCCCGCCACGGGCTGGCCGGTGCTGGTGTTCGGCCACGGCCTGACGAGCAACCGCACCGCGGTGCTCGGCGTGGCCAACAAGATGAACGGCGCGGGCTACGCGGTGGTCGCGATGGACGCCGTCTACCACGGTGAGCGCACCAGCTGCGTGGGCTCCGCCACGGTGCTGGGCACCACGGGCACGGTGGGCGACGACGGCGCGTGCGCCAACCCCTCCACCCAGCGCTGCGAGAACAACCCCGCCAGCCTGTCCTACGGCCGCTGCGTGTCGCGCACGCCGACGACCGCCGCGGACTGCAGCGCCGCGGCGCTCCCGCCAGGCGTCCCGGCCGACGTGTACTGCTCCAGCGTCGTGTCCCCGTCGCAGGGCCGCTGCGTGGCGGCCACCAACCGCTGCGAGGGTGGTGACTTCACCCGCAACAGCTCCGGCGTCCCGGCCATCTCCGGCTGGAACTTCCTGAACCTGACCAACCTGTTCACCACCCGCGACAACTTCCGCCACCACGTGGTGGACTTCAGCCAGCTGCTGCGCGTGCTGGGCAGCACGGAGCTGAACGCGGCCGTGAAGCTGAACGCGGCGCAGGTGGACTACCTGGGCCAGAGCCTCGGCGGCATCATGGGCACCATGTCCACCGCGGTGTCCCCGCGCGTGCGCCGCTCGGTGCTCAACGTGGCCGGTGGCAACCTGGCCGGCGTGCTGCTGACCGCGCCTGCCTTCGCGGCGCAGCGCACCGCGTTCCTGGGCTCGCTCGCCTCCGCGGGCGTCAACCCGGGCACCCCGGCGTTCGACACGTTCATCAGCCTGGCGGGCACCATCCTGGACCCGGCGGATGCGCGCAACTACGCCTACCTGCTGGACAACGCCGCGGTGGCCGGTACGGACCCCAACGTGCACCGCACGTTCGTCCAGTACATCGAGGGTGACCAGGTCATCCCGAACGCGAACACGCTGGCGCTGATCAACGCGGCCAACCGCACGGGCGCTCCGCGCACGGTGGCCTCGTACATGTTCCCGGAGAGCGTCATCGGCGCCATCCCGGCGGCCGGCCGTCACGCGTTCCTCAACAACCCGCAGATCCCGGAGGCCGTGCGCAACGCGGCCCAGGACCAGATCATCGGCTTCCTGGCGACCGGCACCGTGGCGCAGTAACGGCAACCACTGAGAGAGGAATCAAACACCCATGAAAAAGACACTCTCCCTCGTGGCAATCCTGGCGGCCGGTACCAGCCAGGCCGCGGGCTTCCAGATCGACACCCAGGGCGCACGCGCCACCGGCACGGGCGGCGCGGCCACGGCATGGCTGGAGGACTCGTCCTCCATCTATTACAACGTGGCCAACATGGTCGGCGTGAAGACGCTGGACATCACGCTGGGCGACACGGGCATCCTCCCCAGCATCACGTTCCAGCGGCCGGGCCAGGAGGCGGAAGGGCAGCGCACCACGCTGTCGCCGCCGCCGCACCTGTTCGTCGTCTACAAGCCGTTCGAGAAGGCGGCGTTCGGCGTGGGCGTGTACACGCCCTTCGGCGCGCGCAGCCGGTGGGAAGAGGGCTTCAGCGGCCGCTTCCGCGGCTACGAGTCCTCGCTGGCGACGTACTACATCAACCCGTCGTTCGCGTATGAGCTGCACCCGCGCTTCCGCTTCGGCGCGGGTCTGGACATCGCCCGGGCCACCATCGAGCTGACGCGCGGCCTGGACTTCGTGAACAGCGAGGGCTCCATCCACCTGGGTGGCGCGGACTGGGGCTCCGGCTTCAACGTGGGCGTGCAGGCCAAGGTGCTGGACAACCTGGACATGGGCCTGCACTACCGCAGCGCCGTGGACATCCAGTTCAAGGGCAAGGCGGACTTCCAGAACATCCCGGCGGAGTTCCAGAGCCGGCTGACGGACCAGACCGCCAGCGCGGACGTCACCCTGCCGTCCACCGTGACGGCGGGCCTGGCGTACCGGCCCCTGAACAACCTGATGCTGGCGTTCGACGCGAGCTGGGTGGACTGGTCCTCGTTCGCGGAGCTGGCCATCCGCTTCGAGAACCCGGCCATCGACAACCCGCTGCCCAAGCGCTGGCACGCGAAGTGGAAGTACTCGCTGGGCGCGGAGTACGGCGTGACGGAGGCCCTGCAGGTGCGCGCGGGCTTCGTGTACGACCCGTCCCCCAGCCCCAACAGCACGCTGACGCCGGACCTGCCGGACGCCAACCGCATCAAGGTGACGGCGGGCGTGGGCTACCAGCTCAAGCCGTTCCGCGCGGACCTGGGCTACCAGTTCGTCGCGCTGTCGGACAAGGAGAGCTCCGCGCCGGGCATTCCCGGCACGTACTCCGGCTCCGCGCACGTGTTCGGCCTGACGCTGGGCTTCACCCCCCAGTAACCGGTTGAACGCATCCTGAAGCACCGGGGCGCCCGGCTCCTTCCGTTCGTGGAAGGGCCGGGCGCTTTCGCTTACGGTGCCGGGCCGTGAGCCCTTCCAAGCCCGGCCGCAACGACCCGTGCCCCTGTGGCAGCGGGAAGAAGTACAAGGCCTGTCACGCCGCCGAGGACCGCGCGAAAGCCGCGACGCCTCCTGCCTCCGCCCCCGCCCACCCGCTGAAGCAGGACCTGGAGGGCGCCATGGCCCTGCTGGGTGACGCGGACGTGTCCCGCCTGTCGCAGGCGCTGGAGCACCTGGGCGTGCTGCTCGCGGGCGCGGGGCCCCAACCGGGGCTGCGGTACGACGACAAGGCCTTCAGCGACCACGTGGGCCAGGCGCTCGCGAAGCTGGCCGCGCAGGAGGGCCTGGACGCGATGGAGGCCCGCAACAGCCTGCGCGTGGGCGTGGTGCGCGAGCTGGGCACGCGGAGCTTCCAGGAGAAATTGGGCGCCGGGCTGCTCGCGCAGGCGGCCCGCGCCGGGCGCACGACGGAGGAGCGGCGGGCGCTGTGCGTGGGCGCGCTGCTGGCCACGGCGGCGAAGAAGACGGGCAAGGTGCGGCCGGAGGACAACCCGGTGCTGGACGTCGTCTTCGACGTGCAGTTCCGCGAGTGGAGCCAGAAGCACGCGGAGGTGGTGCGCAAGTACGAGTCCCTGGTCGCCAACATGGAGCCGGAGGCCCTCACGCCGGAGGCCGCGGAGGCCCTGCGGAAGGCGGAGGCGGGCGAGCTGGACGCGCTGGTGAAGCACGTGCAGGCGGACCCCGCGCTGGTGGAGCGCATCTCCCGTGAGGCGAAGGAGCGCGCGCAGCGGGTGGAGGCGAAGCTCAGGGACGCCGCCACGCCGTCCGTCTTCTCCCCGGAGGAGGAGCTGTGGCTCACCTGCGTGCTGTGGGAGCCCCTGCGCGCGATGAAGTCCCAGCCCAAGGACCCGGAGGGCCGGCGGCAGGTCATCGCCGGGCTCTTGCGCGCCGTGAAGGGCGCCGTGGATCCGGAGTTCCTCGAAGGGATGCTGGAGCGGATGCGCGCGGGGGCGAAGGACCCGGCGGCGGACGAGCCCACGCGCGAGTGGCTCACCGACGCGGCCATCGCCTTCGAGGCGGAGCCCGCGCGGCTGGTGCTGGCGGCGCTGCTCACCGCCCGGCAGGAGGCGCGGGGACGGAGCGCGGAGGAAATGGTCGCGCTCGCGGACCTGAAGGCCCTGCCCGCGTGGACGCCGGAGCAGCTGGAGCCCTACCGGCAGCTGCTGGAGAAGGAAGGCCGCGCGGAGGGCGCGGAGCGGATCCGCCGCGCGCAGGACTGGCTGCGCGAGCACCCCGTGCGGCTGGACGCGGAGGCCTGACGCTTCAGGGTCTCAGACGAACAGCGCCTTCGCGGTCTGCTGGAGGCGCTCCGTGCCCATGCGCATGAGCTGGCCCTTGAGGCCGGGCTGGCTCACGACGTGCCGCTCGAAGGCGGCGCGCTCCAGGCGCAGCACCACGCACGCCGTCTTCGTGCGCACCGTCGCGGACACGGGCTTGTCCAGGAGCAGGGAGATTTCGCCGAACACGTCCCCTTCGCGCAGCTCCGGCAGCAACACGATGCGGCCCGGCTGCTCCAGCGACAGCTGCACCTGGCCGCGCAAGAGCAGGTAGAAGGCGTCCCCCGGCTGCCCCTGCGTGAGGAGCACCTGGCCCGCGGGGATGACGCGCAGGTCGAACTCGCGCGACATGGCCTGCTTCAGCGCGGGCGGCAGGTTGGTGAACAGGGGGCTGGTGCGCAGCAGGTTGTCCACCAGCCGGCGCTGGTAGAAGGCCTGCACCGCCGCCTCCACCTCCGGGTGCGCCGCGCTGACGCGGGCCAGGGACTGGCGCTTGAACTCCAGCAGCACGGAGCGCTCGCGCACCTCCACGCTGGCGAGCCTGGGCCCCTCGGACACCAGCGCCACCTCGCCGAAGAAGTCCCCCGGCCCCAGCGTGGCGACGACCTGGCGCGCGTTGCCCTCCACCCGCCGCGCCACCTCCGCGCGGCCCTCCACCAGCGCGAACATGGAGTCGCCCGGCTGGCCCTCCTCCACCACGCGCTGGCCCGGCCAGAAGGCGCGCACCTCCAGCGCGTCCACGAGCGCCACGAAGGCCTCGCGCCCCACGCCGGAGAGGACGGGCACGCCCGCGTCCTTGCCGTCGGGGACCCAGGCGAAGGTCGGGGCCAGCGCGCCGGGCGGCAGGGCGAAGCGCTCCGCCAGGGTGCGCACCGTCTGGGCCCGCGAACCCCTCAGGCCTCGCGACAGCACCGCGGCGGCCACCGCGCGCAAGAGGCCCCCCGCGCGGGTCCAGGCGAGCGCCGCGTCGTCGTAGGCGCGGGCGGCCTCGGGGGTGCGCTCCAGCCACTCGAGCAGCTCCGCGACGCGCTGGTGGATCTCCGCGTCCTCCGGCTCCGCGCGCAGGGCGTCCCGGTAGCCGGCCAGCGCCGCTTCCAGCTTCCCCTCCGCGGCGAGCGTCGCCGCCTGGGCCTTCAACGACCGCGCGTGTGGGGAGTCCGCCATGCGGGCCTCTGTAACCCAGCCGCGCGGCGCACGCATCCGTTCGGAGGGCCCGGCGGGTGTCACCGAACACCACCCGGCGGGGTGTCCTGGTTCACACCCGGCGGCGGGGCCGCCCCGCTGTCAGCTGCTCAAATCCCGCACGCGCTCCGCCAGGCTCTGCGTGAAGAGGCGGTAGATGCGCAGGGCCGCGGCCTCGTGCGTCTCCAGGAAGTATTGGAAGTCCGTCCGCGTGACGCGCAGGGCCCGCACCACCGTGTGCGCGCGCACGTGCGCGGACACCGGACCGTCGAGGATGAGGGAAATCTCCCCCAGGAACGCGCCCGGCCCCAGCATGTTGAGCTGGCGCGCGTCCGGGCCCGGGCCGGTGGACACGCTCACCATGCCCTCCAGCAGCACCACCAGCCCCATCCCCTTGGCGCCCTTCTCCAGCACCGTCGTCCCCGCCGGCAGCAACATGGGCCGGGCCAGGCGGTAGAGGTCGCGCATGTCCTCCAAAGACAGACCATCGAAGATGGGAATGGCTTTCAGATAGCCATAGCCATCCACCACCGGCGGCGCCTTCTCCGCCGCGGCTGCGCCCTCCGGCGCCGACGCCAGCCCCAGCTGCTGGAGCAGCCGCGCCTGCTCCGCCTGGAGCAAGAGCAGCCCCGCCCCCGTCGCGTGCTTGATGCCGTCCGCCAGGAGCACCAGCGCGCGCCACGTCGCGCCCTCCGCGTCCAGCAGCTCGCACATGCGCAGCACCGCCTCCGGCCGCTGCGCGTCGTCCGCGGGCACCGCGCGCAGCATCTCCAGCTCCGCGTGGGCGTTGCCCAGCACCCGGAACACCTGCGCGGCCTCCATGGGCCGGTGCATGCGGCCCAAGAGGTGCGCCAGCGACTCGCGCGCGCCCAGCGCCTGGTACAGCGCCAGCGCCTGCTCCAGCGAACCGGCGCGCTCGAAGGCCGCCGCCGCGCGGGCCTGCTCTCCCACCCTCAGCCACGCCTCCGCCGCCAGGAGCGGCGCTCCGGCCTGTTCGTACAGCGGCGCCGCGCCCGCGTCGTCGCCATCCGCCTCCAGGAGCCGCGCCGCGCCCGCGAAGTCGCGCGCCTGCCGCAGCACCTCCACCAGCCGGGTGCGCGTGTCCGCGGGCACCGCCAGCGCCTCCTCCAGGACCCGCTCGCGCTGCCCCGCCCCCATCGCCTCGTAGGCCCGCACCGCCTCCCCCACCGCGCCCTTCAGCACCCGCGCCCACACCCCGCGCGTGACGCTGGAGCCAGGCCCCACGGCCACGTCGCCCGCCTTCGAATCGTCTGGAGTCACGGCCTTGTCGTTCCCCCCGGACACCCTGGCGGACCATGGACGTCCCCACCGGGGTCCGGGACCTTGATTCCGTAGCATCCTGAAACAGGGAAAGCCAGTCATCACGGGTAGATGGGGCGGGCCTTGGACACACTGTCCACTGCTCGGATTGCTTGCGTGGAACCTGAGAGGTTGGGGGTCGGATGAACCCTGCGCTTCAGGGTGGCTGTCTGGATTGAGAGGGATTCCCCATATTCCGGTCTCCCTTCCCCAAGGGACTCCTACCCAAGGTGTCTTCCCCATGACGACACGCCCCGCTGCCTTCCGTTGCCTCCCGGTCCTGGAGTCGTCCTACCTCCGCCGCGCGCGGGCCGCCGCCGCGCGCGCGGGCTGCCTGCTGCTGCTCGCGTCGGGAGCCGCTGGCGCCCAGGAGCCGGAGCCGCCCGAAGCCCCGGTGCGGGCCGAGGCCCCGGCCGCGAGCGCGGAAGGGGACGCGGCCCCGGCGGAGGACGCGGTGTGGGGCGAGGAGGCGCTGGTCCAGTCGGAGCTGCCGGCGTCGATGAAGGACGCGGCGCGGACGCTGGGGGAGGCGCCGGTGGTGGTGTGCTCGGGGTCGCTCCAGCAGGCCTACCGTCCGGGCCTGCTGCTCACCACGCCCCGGGACACCGTGCAGCGCGAGTCGCTCCAGTTCAGCGGCTGCCCCGTCAACGACGGCGTGGTGGTGGCGTCCGTGGGGCTGGAGACCCTGCACCTGAAGCGCGCGACGTGCATCGGCAACACGGGCGGGGCCTCTATCGCTACGGTGACGTGGTCCACCGGGGAGAGGTCCTCCGTGCGGTTGGACCACGTGGAGGTGCGTGCGGATGGCGCCATGCGGGTCTTCACGTCCGAGGGGACCATCGACGCCGGGCGTCACGCGGGCCACGGGGTGCGCCTGGTCACCGCCGTGCCCACCCTCACCACGCTGGCGGCCTGCGTCCAGCCGTCGGGACTCACGGCGAACGTGGGGGTCGCCACCCTCACCATCCTGGACCGGCCGGGCTCCGAGCCGGAGTCGGAGCCGGAGTCGGAGCGGGAGCGGGAGCCGTGACGGGAGCCGGGAGCGCGCGGTTGCTCCGCTGCTGAGCAGGCCATCCGCGCCGCTATCCAGGCGCGGTCCGGGCGTTATCGTGGGGGGGCCATGAGGCCTGCCCCGGAGCGCCGGATGCGAATGCCACGAGTCACGGGGGGTTGGAGGGGGGCGGCGGTGGCCGGCCTCCTGGGGTCCGGCGCGGCCTGGGCGCACGCGGGCCTGCCGGAGACGTCCAACGTCACGCTGCGCAAGGGCCACCCCGAGGACTACTTCGTCGGCGCCACGTTCGGCGCGGTCATCTCGCGCGACAGTGGGCGGACGTGGCGCTGGGTGTGTCCGGATGCCATGGGGTATGGCGGCTGGCGCCCGGAGTCCTTCGTCTGGCGCGAGTCGGGGGAGCTGCTGGCGGCCACCGGCAACGCGCTGCTGTCCTCGAAGGATGGCGCGTGTTCGTGGGCGTCGCACCCGGCGTTCAAGGACACGTGGGTGACGGGGCTCGCCGTGCACCCCACGGATGACGCGGTGCTGTACGTGACCACGGGCCGATCCACGTCGGCGACGAACGGGGTGTTCCGTTCGGAGGACGGCGGGCAGACGTGGCGGCCCTTGTCGCTCCAGCGCGCCGGCGTCCTCTTCTCCTCCGTGCGCGTGTCCACCGCGGAGCCGCGCACGCTCTACGTGTCCGCGTCGGACACGGCGCACATGTACCTGTTCCGCAGCGACGACGCGGGCGAGACGTGGGAGGAGCTGCCCCAGACCTTCCCGGACCTGGTGCGCCCGTTCGACTTCGTGGTGACGGCCACGGATCCGACGCAGGCGCACGGCGTCTGGGCGCGCGTGTCCGCGCAGGGCGCCACGCACATCCTCCACAGCACGGACGGGGGACGCACCTTCGTCGCGCGCTCGGGGGCGGGCATCGATGACGTCTTCGTCAACATGGACGTCTCCGCCGACGGCGGCACCGCGTGGGTGGCCACGTACAACGCCTTCTTCCGCAGCCAGCAGGGCGGCGCCTTCTCCAAGCTGACGCTGCCCACCGGCAACGCGTGCGTGACGCGCGTGGGGGACGTCCTCTACGGCTGCGGCTCGCCGTGGCTCCATGACTGGTCGCTGGCGCGCAGCAGCGACGAGGGCACCACCTGGGAGCCCCTCTTCAGCCTGGAGCAGATTCAAGGCAGCCATCAGTGCCCGGTGGGAACGCCCGTGCGGGAGCTGTGCCCGTCACGCTGGCCACAGGTCGCGGAGACGATTGGCGCGCCCCTCTACCCGGACGGCGTGCCGGACGCGGGCGTGCCGGATGCGGGCGTGCAGCCCGTGGAAGACGCGGGCACGCCCTCTGCCCCGAAGCCTTCCTCCGGTTGCGCCGCCGCGCCCGCGAGTACGCTGCTTCCCCTGTTCCTCCTTCCCCTGTTGCGTCGCGGCCGGCGGCGCGAGGACCCATGCCCATGAAGCCGATGAAGACGTCCCTGCCGTGGAGCATCACCGCCGTCGCGCTGCTCGCCCTGAGCGCCTGCAACGGCGACGACGACACCGACGCCACGGCGTGCGACGAGCCGCTGTACGCGGGCGGCGCCACGGATGAGGCCTGGCGCACGCTGGTGGATGCGCGGAACCAGCCCCAGGACAGCTCGCGCGCGGTGACGCTCGTGTCGCCCGGGTCCGGGCAGTCGTACTTCACGGACCAGGCCGCGCCGCTGTGGCAGTGGACGTCCCCGCTGCGCGCGTCGCGGGAGCGACCCGGCCGCATGGTGCCCTCGCTGGAGGGCCACCCGCGCGAGTCGAAGCGCTCCGTCCTCGCGTGGCTGGGGAACTGGGTGCTGCCCACCGCCGAGGCCCACCTGCCGCCGTACACGGGCGACCTGTACTGGGTGAAGGTCTACGCGCAGGGGAGCGAGTGCCCCATCGCGCAGGTGTTGACGACCGAATTGCAGTGGCAACTGGATGACGGCTCCTGGCGGACGGTGAAGGACGCGGCGGGCAAGGCGTTGTCGGTGCAGGTGGAGAGCGCGTACCTGGTGCAGAACCGCATCACGGAGGGGCCCTACACGCTGGGGACGCCGGTGCCCTTCTCGATGGGGATGGCCAGGTGAGGCGCCGCGCGAGGCTCGGCGTCTGGCTTTGCGCGCTGGCGCTCGCCGCGTGCAACGACGGCGCGCTCCGGGCGGAGGGCACGCTGGAGGTGCCCGCGCTGACGTACGCGGATGCGGACCCGTGGACGCGGGGAGGCTCGGCGGTGCCGCCTCCGGGGCCTTCCGGGCGGCTGCTGGTGACGAACAGCCTGGATGACTCCGTGAGCCTGCTGGACATGGACGGGCTGGGCACGCCGGGCTGGGGCGAGCTGGCGCGCGTGCCGGTGGGGCTCAACCCGGTGGAACTGGAGGGGCCGCACCACACGGCGGTGTCCCCTGCTGGGGACTTCTATTACGTGGGCATCTCCAACTACGTGCCCGGCGGCGGCTCCGGTCCGCACGGCGCGCACGGCACGGGCACGGCGGACGGCTACTGCCTGAAGCTGAGCGCGAAGGACAACCGGCTGGTGGCGTCCGCGCGCGTGGACCGCAACCCCGGGGACGTCATCGTCAGCGCGGATGGGCGCACGCTGTACCAGACGCACTTCGACCTCTTGCGCATCGCGGACGTGGCGCGGCAGGGCGGGCCGGAGGAGGACATGGTCGCGCGCCTGGCCATCCTCGACGCGGAGACGATGACGGTGAAGGCGCGGGTGAAGGTGTGCCCCGCGCCGCACGCGGTGCGCCTGTCCGCGGACGAGCGCACGGCGTACGTGGCCTGCTGGTCGGACGAGGTCGCGGTGGTGGACCTGGCGGCGGAGGGCATGCCGGTGACGCGCGTGAAGGTGGCGTCAGGCTCCGGCACGGCGACGAACCCGCGCCACCAGCCGTACGCGCTGACGGTGTCGCCCACGACGGGAGACGTGTGGGTCAGCTCGCTGGCGAGCAAGCAGGTGCAGGTGCTGGAGCCCGGGACGCGCACGATGAACCCGGAGCGCACGGTGTACCTGCGCGGCGCGCCCATGTTCGGCGCGTTCACGCGGGACGGGCGCACGCTGTACCTGCCCTATCAGCAGGAGGACGCGGTGGCGGTCATCGACGCGGCGACGTCCACGGTGTCGCGCACGCTGCCGCTGTCGCAGGCGGGCTGTGTCAACGTGCACCAGTTCATGCTGACCCCGGACGAGCGCCACGGGCTCGCGGTCTGCGAGGGGGACCACATCGGCCCGGGCACGTTGCACGTGGTGGACCTGGCGGAGGGCACGGTGGTGTCCACGGTGCAGATGGGCCTCTTCCCGGACTCGGTGAGCCTGCTGCGGGGGCAGCCGTGATGCGGGGCCTGCGTGGGGGTGTGGCGGCGCTGCTCGTGGGCGTGCTGGCCGGGTGCGGCGGAGAGGTGGAGCCCCGGGCCGCGGCGGACTTCGGGGAGGCGCTGTTCCAGGACGCGCGGTTGTCGGAGAGCACGTTCAACCGCTTCTCGTGCGCGACGTGCCACGTGACGACGCCGGAGGCGCCGGCGGGGCGCATCGACTCCGGCCATTCGCTCTACAACGTGGCGGCGCGGCCCAGCTGGTGGGGCGGCTACGAGACGCACCTGCTGGACGCGGTGAACTTCTGCTACGTGAACTTCATGCGCGGGGTGACGAAGCTGGAGGCGGAGGATCCGCGCTCCCGCGCGCTGTACGAGTACCTGTCGCGGATCAGCCCGGACGCGCGGGCGCCCGCGCTGCCGTTCACGGTGGTGAAGGACATCCAGGACGTGCCCCGGGGGGACATCGCGCGAGGAGAAGCGGTGTACCGGGCGGCGTGCCAGAGCTGCCACGGCGCGACGCACACCGGTGAGGGACGGCTGACGGAGCTGGCGTCGCTGCTGCCGGAGGTGACGCAGGACTACGACCGGCTCTTCCCGGGCATCCCGCACGCGCAGGTCGTCATCGAGAAGGTGCGGCACGGGCAGTTCTTCGGCGTGGGAGGCAACATGCCGCCCTACGGCACGGAGGCCCTGTCCGACGCGGACCTGGGCGCGCTGCTCACGTACCTGGGGTTGTAGCCGTCCGGCCGCAGCTCCCTGACAGGTGAACGGGCAAGGAGGGAGGCGTCAGGCTCCCCGCCCCTGCCCATGCGCTCCGGGCCGCCTCACCTCTAAAGCCACTCATGGCTTCGTCGGGTTCACAGGAGCGGGGCCCTTCCGCGGAAGGGCGCACGTCCATGAGGGGCACGGCTGCCTCGTCCCTGGCCAGGTTGCTGGACACCGACCGCGAAGCGCTCGTCGGGGAGTGGGTCGCCCGCGTGACGCCCCTGTTCTCCACCCTGCGCCTGTCACGCGAGCAGATCATCGATGCCCTGCCCGCCTTCCTCGATGAGCTGCACGCCGCGCTCGTGCACGCGGAGGAGGAGCCCGACAGCGGCCCGCTCCACCACAGCGAGGCCGCCGAGGCCCATGGCCGCCAGCGCCTGCGGCTGGGCGCCGACGTGACCCTGGTCACGCGAGAATACGCCCTCCTGCGCGACTGCATCCTCGCGCGGGCCGAGCGCGCGGACGTGGACGTGCCGCTGTCGCAGGTGCGCGTGCTCTGCGCCTCCATCGACGAGGCGATGGCCCTGGCCTCGCTCCCCTTCGCGTCCGACAGCGCCGAGCGCCACCACGCGGAGGCCGAGGAGCGCGAGCGCTTCTTCCAGCTGTCCCCGGACATGTTCAGCATCGCGGGCATGGACGGGTACTTCAAGCGCGTGAACGAGCACTTCGTCCACGTGCTCGGGTGGACCCAGACGGAGCTCTACCAGCGCCCCTTCATGGAGCTCGTCCACCCCGACGACCAGGAGGCCACCCGCGCGGAGCTGCGCAAGCTCTCCCAGGGCATCCCCAGCCTGCGCTTCGAGAACCGCTTCCGCGCCCGCGACGGCCACTACCGGTGGCTCGCGTGGGCCTCGCGCCCCGTGCCCGCGCTGGGCCTCATCTACGCCGCCGCGCGCGACATCACCGAACAGAAGGCCGTCGCCCACGAGCGCGAGCGCCTGCTGGAGGCCGTGCGCGACAGCGAGGCCCGCTTCCGCAACATGGCGGACCACGCCCCCGTCATGCTCTGGGTGACGGACACGCAGGGCGCCACGACCTACATGAACCGGGGCTGGTATGCCTTCACCGGCCAGACGGAGGCCACGGGGCTGGGCTTCGGCTGGCTCGACGCCATCCACCCCGACGACCTGGAGCGCACGCGGCGGACCTTCCTGGACTCCAGCCTCGCCCGGCGGCCCTTCCGGCTGGACTACCGGCTGCGCGGCGCGGACGGCCAGTACCACTGGTCCGTGGACACCGGCTCGCCCCGCTTCGACACGGAGGGGCAGTTCCTGGGCTACATCGGCAGCGTCATCGATATCAGCGACCGCAAGCAGGCGGAGATGGAGCGCGAGGCCCTGCTCTCCCGTGAGAGCGCCGCGCGCAAGGAGGCGGAGGAGGCCAACCAGCTCAAGGACGAGTTCCTCGCCACCGTCAGCCATGAGCTGCGCACGCCGCTCACGGCCATCCTCGGCTGGGTGCAGCTCTTGCGCACCGGCCACCTGCCCGAGTCCCGCCGCGAGCGCGCGCTGGAGACCATGGAGCGCAACGCGCGCGCGCAGGGCCAGCTCATCGAGGACCTGCTCGACGTCAGCCGCATCGTGTCCGGCAAGCTCAAGCTGGACGTGGCGCCGGTGGACCTGTCCATGGTGGTGCGGCAGGCGATGGAGTCCGTGCGGCCCGCGGCGGACGCGCGCGGCATCCAGGTGCGGGCCACGGTGGACACCTCCAGCAGCGTCATGGGTGACACGCACCGGCTCCAGCAGGTGGTGTGGAACCTGCTGTCCAACGCGGTGAAGTTCACGCCCCGGGGCGGCGACGTGAGGCTGGTGGTGGCGCGGCGCAACTCCTCCGTGGAGCTCACCGTGGAGGACAGCGGCCAGGGCATCCCCGAAGCCTTCCTGCCCCACGTCTTCGAGCGCTTCCGCCAGGCCGACAGCGGCACCACGCGCAAGACGGGCGGGCTGGGGCTGGGGCTGTCCATCGTGCGGCACATCGTGGAGATGCACGGCGGCACCGTCTCCGCCGCCAGCGAGGGAGAAGGCCGGGGCGCCACCTTCACGGTGCGCCTGCCCGTGTCCGTCACGCAGCCGCGCGACCCGGCCATGCCGCCCTTGCCACGGCCTCCGGTGCCCGGCCGGGCGCCCATGCCCCCTCCGGAGCTGGGCGGCGTGAAGGTGCTCGTGGTGGACGACGAGGAGGACGCGCGCGAGCTGTTGCGCACGCTCCTGGAGGACAGCGGAGCGCACGTGGCGACGGCGGGCTCCGCGGCGGAGGGGCTCCAGGTGCTCCAGGTGGAGCACCCGGACGTGCTCGTCTCCGACATCGGCATGCCGGGCACGGATGGCTATGGCTTCATCAAGCAGGTGCGCGCGCTGCCGGATGAAAAGGGAGGCCGCACCCCGGCGGTGGCCATCACCGCCTACGCCCGCTCCGAGGACCGCACCCGCGTGCTGCGCGCCGGCTTCCAGAGCCACGTGCCCAAGCCCGTGGAGCCCGGGGAACTGCTCGCCGTGCTCGCGTCGCTCGCGGGCCGGTACCAGCCGCTCCCCAAGGCGTGACGGCCGATCACCCCCGCGCGCCACGTAGGACGCCGGACACGGCGGGCCGCATCCTCCTGGCCAGCGGGCGGGGGCAGGGCTTACCTTCCCGGCATGCGTCCGCCGCCCGGACAACTGGCGATGTTCGACGCCCCGGCGCCCGGGAGTGCCGCGGCGCGCTCGCTGCCCTCGCGCGAGGACGCGCTGCCCCGGGCCGCGGAGCTCGCCCGGCGCGTCTCCGCCCTCCTGGGCCTCCCCGTCCACCTGCGCCTCACCGACAACCGCGCCACCCTGGTGAGCTACCGCCGCCTCGCGGATGGCGTGCGCCTGCGCCTGCACCACCTCTTCCTGGAGGCTCCGGACTCCGTGGTGCGCGCCCTGGCCCTCTACGTGGCCGGCGACACCGCCGCCCGCGAGGTGCTGGAGGCCTTCAGCCACGCCCACCACGGCCAGGTGCGCCGTGAACGCAGGCCCGGCGCCCCCCTGCGCACGCGCGGCCGGTGCTTCGACCTCAAGGCCGTCCACGCCCGGCTCGACGCGACGTACTTCGACGGACGCGTGCACGGCGTGGAGGTGGGCTGGGCCCGCCGCCCCGCCCGCCGCACCCGCCGCACCATCCACCTGGGCGGCTACGACGCGCGCCTGCGCGAGGTGCGCGTCCACCCCGCGCTGGACCGGCCCACCGTGCCCGCCTTCGTCGTGGACTTCATCGTCTTCCACGCCCTGCTGCACGCGGACCTCGCCGCCGCCAATTCCGTCCATGAAGCGGGCCCTGAAGCGGGCCAGGACGCGGGCCAGGACCTCCACGACGCCGCCGGCCGCTGCGCCGCGGCACACACCCCCGCCTTCCTCGCCCGCGAGGCCGCCTTCCCCCTGCGCGAAGCCGCCTGGCGCTGGCTCCTGGAAAACCTGTCATCACTGCGACGCGGGTGACCGTCCGTCCCGTCGGCTGACATGTTTCAGACATGTCGACACCGCCGTGACACACCCACCCCGCCCCACCGGGAAGGTGGTGGTCAGCGGGGGGCGCGCACTGCATGCTGTCCCCTCGATGCGCTTTTTCAGCGTGGAAGAGGCCAGCCGGCTGGTGCCGTTGCTGACGAAGACCTTCGGGCGCGTGCGCCCCTGGGTGGAGCGCGTGCAGAAGCTGGCGGAGGTGCTGGACGCCCCCGAGGCCCCGCCCGACACCGCGGAGACCCGCGCCTTTCGCGAGGAGCGCGAGCAGCTGCTGGAGCGCATCCGCGGCGAGCTGGGCCCGCTCCAGGAGATGGGCCTGGAGATCAAGGGCGCGGACGGCCTGGTGGACTTCCACGCGCGGCGCGGCGAGGAGCCCGTCTACCTCTGCTGGCGCTACGGCGAGGACGCCGTGGCGCACTGGCACGACCTGAAGGCGGGCTTCTCCGGCCGCCGCCCCATCGACAGCCCGGACGACTTCGAGCCCACCTACCTCAGCTGACGCGGACGGCTCACGTCCCCAGGCTCTGGTGCAGCAGGCCCAGCTTGTTGCGCGCGGACAAGAGCTGCTGGCGCAGCGACTCCGCCTGCCGGCCGATGTCCGCGAACCTCGCCTCCTCCGCCGCGGTGGACAGCGTCGCCGCCTCGTCCGCCACCTCCGCCATGCGCGCCTGGAGCGACGTGAAGACCTCCGTGAGCCGCGCGTCCTCCTCCGCCGTGCGCGTGGCCTGCTGGCGCAGCGACGCGAACTCCTGCATGCGCCCGTTGAGGTCCGCCGCGCTCTGCCCCAGCGCCCCGTAGCGCGTGAGCAGGTCCTTGAACACCTCCGTGCGCTGCTGCAGCTCCTGCGCGCGCACGTTGACCGCGTCCGCCTGCGCCTGCTGCCGGTTGCGCACCCCGGTGATGGCCTGCACCAGCGCGCCCACGCGCATGCGCAAGGCGTCGTCCAGGTCCGCCAGGTCCTTGAGCGTCTTCGACGCGCGCTCCAGCTGCTTCTCCGACGTCAGGGGGGCCTCCTTGAGCTGCTCCGACAGCGCCTCGAAGCGCAGCAGCTCGGAGTCGAGCGCCTGGGCGGCGGAGACCAGTTCGGAGGCAGGGGGCGTGTCACGCTTGCTCATGGGGCCGGGAGGATGCCACGCCGCCCGCCCCTCCCCGACGGCCGCCTGCCTGCCTCGGGAGCCTGTGCTCGGGGGCGGACAGTGCGGCTCGCGGCCCTCGCCAATGGGACGGGGCGTCTCCAGTTTTCCGTGACACGTCGCGTCCGGAGGTCTGAAGCCATGCCCGTGGATTTCTCCATCACCGTGCTCGTCACTGGCGCCACCGGCCAGCAGGGCGGTGCCGTCCTCCGCAAGCTCGCCGACCGGGGGCATCACGTGGTGGCGCTGGTGCGGGACGTGGACGCCCCCGTGGCCCGCGCCCTGCGCAGGCCCGGCGTCACCCTGGCCCAGGGGGACTTCGACGACCCCGTCTCCCTGGAGAGCGCCATGCGCGGCGTGGACGCCGTCTACGCCATGGCCACGCCCTTCGGGGCCGGCGGCGTGGACGCGGAGGTCCAGCACGGCAAGAACTTGGCGGACGCGGCGAAGCGCTCCAACGTGCGGCACTTCGTCTACTCCTCCGTGGCGGGCGCGTCCGAGCTGACCGGCATCCCGCACTTCGACAGCAAGCACGCCGTGGAGCTGTACCTGAAGCGGCGGGACATGCCCTTCACCATCCTGGCCCCCACCTTCTTCATGGAGAACCTCCTCCACCCGCCCACGCGCGACCTGCTGGCGGAGGGGAGGCTGGCGCTGGGACTGCCCGCGACGCGCGGGCTCCAGATGGTGGCGGTGGAGGACCTGGCCGGCCTGGCCATGTACGTGCTGGGGGATCCGGAGCGCTTCATCGGCGAGCGCATCGAGGTCGCCTCCGACGAGGTGACGGGCCAGCAGGCCGCCGCGCTGCTCTCCATGGTGGGCGGCCACCGCATCCACTACGAACAGATTCCCCTCGCTCAGCTCCAGCAGCAGAGCGAGGACCTGGCCGCCATGTTCGAGTGGCTGGACCGCGTGGGCTACCACGCGGACATCCTCACCCTGCGCAACAACTACCTGGGCGTGGGCTGGCAGAACTTCGAGACCTGGGCGCGCCACCAGGACTGGGGCTTCGTGAAGGCACCCTCCTGGCCCGCCGCCGCCGCGGAGCCGGTGACGCCCCAGCCCTGAGGGCCCCGGCCGCCCGTCCGCACTCCGGGAGGGAGCGCGAGGCATGTCGTCCCCTGAACGCCGCGCTCCCTAGCTTCAACGCGAGGAGGCATGCGATGCGGGGAGCACTGGGACTGGGGGCGCTGGCGCTGAGCCTGATGGCGGGCTGCGCGGCGGAGACGAAGCTGCGGCCCACGCCGGAGGCGGGGATCCTCCAGAACGGCAAGAGCAGCGCCATCACGGAACAGGAGGGCGTGCGGCTGACGGCGGACGGCTCGGCGTGGAGGGGTTCGCCGTCCGACCTGGAGCGCCGCGTCACCCCCGTCTACGTCCGGCTGGAGAACCAGGGACAACACCCGCTGCGCATCCAGTACCCGGACTTCTCGCTGGTGGGGAAGGAGTCCCGCTTCCGCTACAGCGCCCTGCCACCTCTGTCGCTGCGGGGGACCGTGTCCTCCCGCGACGCGGAGGCGCCCCCGCGCTACAGCCCGGCCCTGGCCACCCGGGGCGGCCTGTGGGTGGGCGGCGGCTACCCCTACAGGCCGTGGGGCTGGGGACCGGGGTGGTACGGCGGCCCCTGGGGCAGCCCCTTCTACTCCCCCTATTACTACCCGCCGTACTACGAGCAGCCGCTGCCCACCGAGGACATGCTCAACAACGCGCTGCCGGAGGGCACGCTGGAGCCCGGCGGCACGCAGGAGGGCTTCCTCTACTTCCAGGGCGTGGCCCGCCGCGAGAACGCGGTGACGCTCCAGGTGAAGCTGGTGGACGCCCAGACGGGGGAGCCGTTCGGTTCGCTCAGCATCCCCTTCCAGGTGAGCACGAAGTAGCTAGTGCAGCAGCGTGCTGGGCGGCGCGTAGGGAGAGCGCCCCCCGTCGTGCGCCAGGTCGAGCAGCCGCGCGTCCTCCGGCTCCCCCAGCGCGCGCCGCAGGTCCGCGCCCCGCAGGGGCAGGCCCATGAGCGGCCCCAGGAGGCACAGGTCCAGCGCGCCGGCCAGCAGCGGAACCAGGCCCGTCAGCGCCACCAGCGCGCCCCGGGGCGTGCCGGAGCCCAGTCCGCCCAGGACCATGCCCGTGCCCGCCAGAATCCGAAGCCACCGTCCGTTGCGCGACGCGATGAAGCCGACCATGAACACCTCCCCACGCCGAAGATGAACACGCGGCGGGAGGCGACCACGGCCGGTGTCCACCCGGCGACCCTCACCGCCCGGGGCCTGTCCGCCCGCTCGCCGCCCGGGGGGCCAGCGGGGGGACGCCCGCGCGGGCATACTGCGGCGCCGTGAGCGAAACGGAAGCGAAGGCGCCGGTGGACGCGGGCCTGCGTGCGGCCCTGGCCGCGTGGCGGGAGGCCGTGGGCGACGCGCACGTCGTCGTGGACCCCGAGGCGCTGGAGGCCGCGCAGACGGCCACCTTCGCCACCACCCAGCGCATCCCCGCCATCGTGCGGCCCGCGGACACCGCCCAGGTGCAGGCGTGCCTGCGCATCGCGAGCGCGCACCGCGTGCCGGTGTACCCGGTGAGCGCCGGCCGCAACTGGGGCTACGGCTCGCGCGTGCCCCCCGGCGACGGCAGCGTGCTGCTGGACCTGGGGCGCATGAACCGCGTCCTCGCGCACGACGAACAGCTCGCGTACCTCACCGTGGAGCCGGGCGTGACGTTCCGCCAGGCCGCCGCGTACCTGCGCGAGCGCCAGTCCTCCAACTTCATCACCACCATCGGCGGCTCGCCGGACGCGAGCCTCGTGGGCAACGCGCTGGAGCGCGGCGACGGGCGCGGCCCCAACGCGGACATCTTCCAGCACGTCTGCGCGCTGGAGGTCGTCCTGCCCACGGGGGAGCGCATCGAGACGGGCCACGCGCGCTTCCCCGGCTCGCGCGCCGCGCCCGTCTTCCGCTGGGGCCTGGGCCCGGTGCTGGACGGGCTGTTCAGCCAGTCGTCCTTCGGCGTGGTGACGCGGATGACGTTCTGGCTGGCGCGCAAGCAGCCCTGGCTGCGCGAGTTCGTCTGCGCCGTGAACGACGACGCGCAGCTCTGGGACATGGTGGACCGGCTCCAGGCGCTGGCCCTGGACGGCACGCTCAAGGGCAGCTTCTTCTTCTGGAACGACATCAAGGCCTTCAGCGTCACCCAGCAGTACCCCTACGCCGCCGTGGGCCGCACGCCCCTGCCGGACTGGGCCCGCGAGAAGTTCCGCGAGGGCTTCGGCCGCTGGGCCATCAGCGGCACCCTCACCGCCCCGGACGCGGAGTTCGGAGCGCTGCTGGAGAAGCGGCTCGCGCGGGCCCTGGAGGGCGCCTTCCGCCCGCTGTCCTTCGGGCCGGAGGTCCTGGACGGCGACGGCGGCTTCCAGGGCGTCCCCTCCGAGGCCAACCTCGCCATGACCTACTGGCGCAAGCGCACGCCCCAGCCCGAAGACCCGAACCCGGACCGGGACCGCTGCGGCTTCATCTGGTGCTGCGTCGCCGTCCCCTTCACCGGACAGGAGGCGAAGCGCGCCACGGACATCGCCGACCGCGTCCCCCGCCTCTTCGGCTTCGAGCCCAACCTGGCCCTCCTCGCCTTCTCCCCGCGCTGCCTCTACCTCATCACCGCGCTCGCCTATGACCGCGACGCGAAGGGCGAGGACGCCCGCGCCCAGGCCTGCTACCGCGCCCTCACCCGCGAGTTGGCGGACGCCGGGTACCACCTGACCCGAGCCGGACTCCAGGCACAGGGCGCCACACCGCCCGTGCGGGACGACTCCCCGGAGGTGCGGCGGCGGCTGAAGGCGGCGCTGGACCCCGAGGGAATCCTGGCTCCCGGGAGATCCGAGTCCTGAGGGGCGGCGCGGATCATCGAAGAAAAAGAGGAGCGGAAACTTTCTGGGGAGCGCCGCCGATAAAGTCTCAAGTCACAAGATTCCCCCACCGCGCCTCGCGCCGCCGGAGCCCGCTTCCATGTCCATCGAGACCAACCGCTACCGCCCCGTGTTCCGGAACACCACGACGACGCCCCCGGAGCACGGCAAGCTGGTGCGGAAGGAGGTCCAGGCGCACAAGGAAGGCCGGGCCCAGGGCGAGGCGACCATCGACCTGAACCGCGGCGTGCAGGGCAACCGCGTCAGCACCAGCAACCAGGCGAACCCCAACACCACCGCGGACATCCACAAGCAGCTGGAGACCAGCCGCTTCGAGAAGACGGTGGCGCAGGGCGAGTGGAACAAGAGCTGGACCGCGGCCTCCGGCTCGCACACCTCCGGTGACGTGAACGGCAACTTCCACAACACGGTGGAAGGCCAGGTGCTGACGGCGGACGTGGCGGCGCAGGGCAACGTCTCCATCGACCCGCTGCACGGCAAGATTGGCGCGCAGGGCTCCGTGGACGCGCGCGCCGACCTGGTGCGCGGCTCCGTGGAAGGCCACGCGGACAGCGCGCTGGGCCGCTCCGAGTGGGGCGCGGAGGGCAACGTGGGCGCCGAGGCGACCGCCACGGGCCAGGTGGTGCTGGACCCGCTGCACGGCCAGGCCGCGGCCTCCGTGCACGGTGAGGCCTTCGCCGGCGCCCGCGCCAGCGCGGAGGTCAGCCAGGAGATTGGCCCCGCGACCGTCACGGCCGGCGCGGAGGCGTTCGCCGGCATCGGCGTGGAGTTCGAGGCCAACGTCGGCCTGAAGGACGGCAAGCTGTCCGCCAACTTCGACGTGGGCGCGGCGCTGGGCATCGGCGCCAGCCTGGAGTTCGGCTTCTCCGTGGACGTGGGCAAGATTGGCGACGCGGCGAAGCACGCCGTCGAGGGCGTGGGCAACGCGGTGCAGAACGTCGGCGAGGGCATCAAGAACGTCGGCGAGGGCATCAAGAACGTGATGAAGCACTGGTAGTCCCAGCGCCCTTCGCACCCGACGCTCCCTCCAGGGCCTCGTCCATCCGGGCGGGGCCCTTCCTTTTTCCCCGTTGCTCGACAGCCCCCGCCCCCTGGGGGACACTTTCCATCATGAACTCTCTGGAAACCCTTCTCGCGCAGGGCCAGGTGGCCCAGGCGAAGGCCGAGGCCGAGAAGCTCCTCGCGAAGAACCCCAACCACCGCGACGCGCTGGTGGTGATGGCCAAGCTGGCGCTGGTGGAGAACAAGGTCCCCCAGGCCGAAGCGCTGCTCGCCAAGGCGGAGGCCCAGGGCGCCACGGGGGAGACCGGCCTCGTGCGCGCGAACATCGCCGCCCAGAAGGGCCAGCTCGACGCCGCCCTCAAGGCCTACCAGGGCGTGCTCGCGCTGGAGCCCAACCGCCCGGAGGCGCACTTCGGCAAGGGCATGATGCTGATCAAGCAGGACAAGGCGCCCCAGGCGCTGGAGGCCCTGTCCCAGGCCGCGAAGCTCGCGCCCCAGAACCCGGTGTTCCGCTACCGGCTGGGCCAGGTGCAGCTGGAGGCGGGCAAGACGGACGCCGGCCTCGCCACGCTGCGCGAGGTCCTCACGCTGGCGCCGCGCTTCGTGCCCGCGTACCTGAGCCTGTCGCACGCGCTGTCCTCCCAGGAGAAGCTGGTGGAGGCGCGCAAGGTGCTGGAGCAGGGCCTCAAGGCGGTGCCCAACCAGCCGCGCCTGCTCGCGTCCGTGACGGTGCTGTCCATGGCGCTGCGCGACCTGCGCACGTCCTACCAGGCGGCCTCCACGCTCGCGGCCCAGCGCCCCAAGGACGCGGACGCCCAGGCGAACCTCGCGCAGCTGATGCTGGCGCGCGGTCAGATAGAACAGGCCCGGCACCTGTGCCAGACCATGGCGTCGCTGGGCGTCGCCAGCGAGTCGCTGAAGATGGCGGAGGCCACCTGCTTCGAGGCGCTGGAGCCGCCCGCGTACGACAAGGCCATCACCGCGTACGAGCAGGGCATGGGCCTGGCGCCGGACGGCTGGCGCGCGGCGAACAACCTGGGCCAGCTGCTGCTGCGCGTCCCCGCGGAGCCGGCGAACGCGAACCTGCCGCGCGCGGTGACGGTGCTGGAGGAGGCCGTGCGCCGCGCCCCGGACCGCCCGGAGCCGCTGCTCAACCTGGCGCTCGCGCAGGCGCGCCTGGGCCAGGAGGCGAAGGCGAAGGAGCTGGTGCAGAAGGTGCTCGCCATGCCGCTGGCGGAGGACACCGACCTGCATGAGGAGGCCGTGCGCCTCTCCCAGGCGCTGTCCAAGGCCTGAAGCCCCCCCGGACACCACCGGCCGGACGTGTCCCGCGCTACGCGTTGAAGTCGAGCGTGGGCACGTCCTCGTCGCCGGACGCCGCCTGGTACACGTGCCAGGCGGTGGCCAGGTCCTGGAAGGGCAGGCCCACCCCGGCGAACACCGTCACCTGCTCCTCTGACGTGCGCCCGGGCTTGAGGCCCGCGAGGACCTCGCCCAGCTCCGCGTGGATGGCGCTCTCCGTGAGCCCCACCGCGCCCGCCGCGCCGGTGGACACGGTGAGCGCGCGGTGGTCACAGATGAACAGCGCTTGCTCCAGCAGGTCCTGGGACAGCTCCGCCTTGCCCGGCTCGTCCGCGCCCAGCGCGGTGATGTGCGTGCCCGGCTTCACCATGCCCGCGTGCAGGAAGGGCTGGTGGCTCCACGTCGCCGTCACGATGATGTCCGCGTCCGCCACGGCGTCCGCCACGGACGTCTCCACGTGCACGGGCAGGCTCAGCTCCTGGTACATGCGCTGCGCGTAGGCGTTCGCGTGCGCGATGTTCGTGTCGTAGACGCGCACCTGGCTGAGTGTGCGCACCAGCCGCAGCTGCTTGAGCTGGAGCACACCCTGCTGGCCGGCGCCAATCACCGCCACGCGCGTCGCGTCCGGCCGGGCCAGCACGTCCGCGGCCAGCGCGCCCACCACGCCGGTGCGCACGGCGGTGAGGTGGCCGGAGTCCATCACCGCGAGCAGCCCTCCCGTCACGAGGTCGTGCAGGTGCACCACGCCCTGGATGGCGGGCTTCTGCCCGGGGAACTTCGCGTGCACCTTCACGGTGTACGCGGGGATGCCGGGCACGCAGCCGGGGAAGAGCACCAGCGCGGTGCCCTCCGCGTGCAGCGGCGCGCGCACGCGCTGCGGGGCCACCGTGCGGGCCAGGACGTCGGTGCGGAAGGCCTCGCGCAGGTCGTCCAGCAGGAGGAGTGCCTGGATGTTGCGGGCCACGGCGGAGCGATTGAGCAGGAGGGTGCGCATGCTTTGCCGGCCACCCTACCCGAGCGCCCGCGTGCCCTGGGGGGTGAACATCCCCGGAGGCGGCCGAGCGCACGAAGGTGAACGGCGCGCCGGGCGGTGCGTCCGGAGGGCCGCGGCGGAGGCCCGCGGCCGAGGGCTCGTGGAAGAGGCCTTCGCCAGACGAAGGGGCGAAGCGCGGCGGGGCCACCGTGCGCAGACTTTGCGCGAGGGGCGGCGCGGCCGGGCGATGGCCTGGGGAGACTGGCGATGCAGGAGCCGGATTCACACTCCGTGGACGAGCATGCGCGTGGCGGGCCCCGCCCGTCCGCGGCGGAGTTCCTGCGCGCGAACCACGACGCGCTGCTGGCGGACTGGCAGCAGGCGGTGCTCGAGCACCTGGGCGACAAGGTGCCCGCCAGCCCGCCCTGGCTCATCGACCACCTGCCGGAGCTGCTCACCACGCTGGCGGACGCGATGGAGCTGGGGCCGGAGGCGCTGGACGAACGCCTGGAGGCGGCGCACGCCGCGGCCCGCCTGGACGCGGGCTTCAACCTGGGCGAGGTGGCGCGGGAGTACGCCCTGCTGCGCCGCTGCATCCTCCACCGCCTGGAGGCACAGGAGCGGATGCTCCGGCCCGGCGACCTCACGCGGCTGGAGGAGACGCTCGACCGGGTGGTCACCCGGACGATGACGTACTTCTGGGAGATGAAGCAGCGCATCCTCCAGACGCTGGACCGCATGGCCGAGGCGACGCTGGACGACCCGGACATGGAGACGCTCCTGGAGCGCCTGCTCACCCGGCTGATGGAGTCCGCGCTCGCCGTGAACACGGCCGCGGTGATGCTGCTGGAAGGCGACGCGCTGGTGGTGCGCGCCGCGGTGGGCCTGGGCACGGACGAGGTGAAGGGCCGGCGCGTGCCGGTGGGGCGCGGCGTCACCGGCCAGGCGGCGCTGGAGCGGCGGCCCTTCTTCGTCCGCTCGGCCGCCACGGACCCGCGTGTCCTCTTCGAACCGCTGCGCAGCGCGGGGCTGCGCGCGCTGTACGGCCTGCCGCTCATGGACGGCGAGCGGCTGCTGGGCATGGCGTACATGGGCTCGCGCACGGCCTTCGCCTTCTCCGACGCGGACGTGCTGCTCTTCCACTCCGTGGCGGAGCGGGCCGCCGCGCACATCGCGCAGGCGGAGCTGCACGCGCGCGAACACGAGGCGCGACAGGAGGCCGAGCGGTCGCTGGCGCTGCTGGACTCGCTGCTGGAGGCGGCGCCCGTGGGCATCGCGTTCCTGGACCACGACCTGCGCTACCTGCGCATCAACGGCACGTTGGCGCGCCTCAACAGCAACCCCGTGGAGGCACACCGGGGCCGCACCCTGCGGGAGATGGTCCGCACCCACTCCGCGGACTCCATCGAGCGCTCGCTGCGCCAGGTGCTGGAGACCGGGCAGCCCGTGCAGGACGTGCTCCTCGAAGGGCCGGATCCGGTGCGGGGCCGCGAGGGCATCTGGCGCGCGGACTACTTCCCGGTGCGCACCCCGGACGGCGTGCTGCTCGGCGTGGGCTCCACGGTGGTGGACATCACCGACCACAAGCGCGCGGAGGCCGCGCTCCAGCAGGCCATCGACTTCCGCGAGGAGCTCATCGCCGTCCTGGGCCACGACCTGCGCAACCCCCTGCACGCGGTGAACGCGTCGGCCTTCATGCTGGGCAAGGCCCCGGACCTGGACACCCCCGCGCGCCGCTCCGTGGACCGCATCCGCAAGGCCACGGCGCGGATGACGCGGATGATCAACGACATCCTCGACTTCGCGCGCAGCCGCCTGGGCGGAGGCATCCCGGTGACGCGCCAGCGCGTGAACATGGTGGAGCTGTGCCAGGGCGTCCTGGACGAATTGCAGGTGGTGTACCCGGAGCGGCCCCTCACGCTGGAGGTGCACGGGGACGACCTGTGGGGGAACTGGGATCCGGACCGGGTGACGCAGGTGCTGGGCAACCTGGTGGTGAACGCGCTGCAACACGCGAGGAACGACACGCCCGTCCTCACCACGCTCACCAGCGAGGTGATGGACGTGGTGATGCGCGTGAGCAACGAGGGCGACCCCATCCCCGAGGAGCTGCTGCCGCACCTGTTCGACCCGTTCAAGGGGTCGCGCCTGCCGCAGCAGGGCACCAAGCACCGCAGCCTGGGCCTGGGGCTCTACATCGTCAGTGAGATCGTCCAGGTGCACCAGGGCAGCGTCCGCGTGGAGACCGCTCCGGACCAGGGCACCGCCTTCACGGTGCGCTGGCCCCGCGTCCCGCCGCCGAAGGGCTACCTGCCGCCATGACCTGGTGCCCTGGTGTCACGGCGCGGCCTTCGCCTCGGAGGCGGGCGCGATGGCGAGCGTGTGCACGGCCTCCGCGAGCATGCGCGTGCTCAGGTCCAGCGTCTCCAGCGCGATGGACTCGTCCGGCGCGTGGCCGGTGTAGGGCTCCTTGGGGAACGCGGGCCCGAAGTCCACGGCGCGGGGGAACAGCCGCGCGTAGGTGCCGCCCCGGATGGAGCCGGGCACCGCGTCCGGTTCCTTGCGCTGCCGCTGGTAGATGCCCATCAGCGTCTTCACCAGCGGGCCGGACGTGTCCGCCACGTGCGGGTCGCCCAGGTAGCGGCCGGAGCCCTCCTTCACCTGGCCGCCGGAGTCCTCGCCCACGCGCTTCGCGGCGGCGTCCAGCGCGGCGTTGAACGCGGCCGCGTCCTGGCCCTGCGGCCTGCGCATGTTGACGCCCAGGGACACGCTGCCGTCCTTCACGCGCAGCACGGTGGGCGCCACGAGCAGCGGCCCCATCAGCGTGTCCTCGTACTTCAAGCCCAGCTTGTCGCCGTGGTGGTCGCCGTCGAAGCGCTTCGCCACCACGCGCAGCAGCGCCGCGATGCCGTTGTCCTCCAATGACAGACGCGCGGCCACGGCGGACAGGTCCCAGAGCGCGTTGTGCCCCTCGTCCGCGGTGGACGAGTGCACCGCCACGCCGTGCGTGGTGAGCACCACGGTGCCGCCCTCGCGCTTCGCCTCCGCCTTCAGGTCCTTGCGCGAGGGGGCTTCGGCGGCGATGGCGGCCTTCACGGCGGCGAGCACCGCCTCCGGCGTCTGGCCCTTCACGGGCGCGAGCTTCAGCGTGGCGGTGCCGGGCACCTGGGTGAGGAACTCGCCCGCGCTCACGTCCACGGCGCGCGCGACGGTGCCTTCCTTCGGCGTCGCGAGCGCGGTGCCCACGGGCGCCTCCAGCGTCCACGCGACGAAGCCGGACTGCGCGGCCATGACCGGGTAGCCGGAGTCCACGGAGATGACGTGCGTGGGCTTGGGCTGCGTGGTCGCGTACTTCTGCATGCCGGACCAGTCGCTCTCCTCGCCGTTGCCGATGATGATCAGCACCTTGCCCTGGGGCTTGAGGCCCAGGTCCTTGGCCATGGCCAGCGCGACGAGCCCGGAGGCGATGGGGCCCTTGTCGTCCTCCACGCCGCGGCCGTACAGGCGGCCCTTCTCCACCACCGGCTTGAAGGGCGCGCGCTTCCACTCGTGGGCGGGCGCGGGCACGACGTCGCCGTGGAACACCAGGCCCAGCAGCGGCTCGCCCTCGCCCCAGGACACTTCGAAGACGTCGTTCTCGCCCACGGTGCGGAAGCCGAAGCCGTGCTGCTTCGCCCAGGCCTCCAGGGAGCGGCCCATGGCGGCCACCTCCGGGTTCTTCGCGGCGGGGGACTCGCTGCTCACCGTCTTGAAGCGGACGAGCGTCTGCGTGAGGGCCACCACGTCCTCCAGCGCACAGGCCTGGACGTAGGCGGCGTAACGCTCCGCGGCGGAGGCGCCCTTAAGGGCGGTGTCGGAGAAGCGGGCGGCGCGGGCGGCGGGCTTGCCGGCGCAGCGGGGGTCCTTGGCGGCGAGGGCGGCGGCGGGCGCCAGGAGGCAGAGGGCGGCGAGGAGGCGGGTGCGCATGGGAGACCTGGGAAACCGTCGGGCGGACGGAGCATTCCTGGTGGGACGGTGGGCAGGTGTGCGGCCGTGCGCCAGGCGTGAAAATGGGGACGGTGGAGGCTAAAGCTAGAGCATGTTCTTCACGTCCCCGAAGAAGTTGAGGCTCCCCACTCCCCAGGAGGCGCTGCCGGGCCGTCCGCAGGAGATGCCGGTTCCGCAGAAGCACACCGTGCTGGGCACCCCGCTGAAGGGTCCGGTGCCGGAAGGCTTTGAGACAGCCGTCTTCGGCATGGGCTGCTTCTGGGGCGTCGAGCGCAAGTTCTGGCAGGTGCCGGGCGTGTACTCCACCGCGGTGGGCTACGCGGGCGGGCTGACGCCGAACCCCACGTATGAAGAGGTCTGCTCGGGCCTCACCGGCCACAACGAAGTGGTGCGCGTGGTGTACGACCCGAAGAAGGTCACGTACGCGCAGCTCCTGAAGGTCTTCTGGGAGAACCACGACCCGACGCAGGGCATGCGTCAGGGCAACGACGCGGGCACCCAGTACCGCTCCGGCATCTACTACGCGAACGACGCGCAGAAGCGCGCCGCGGAGGAGACGCGCCAGACGTACCAGGCCGCGCTCAACGCGAAGGGCCTGGGCGACATCACCACGGAGCTCCTCCCGGCGCCGGACTTCTATTACGCCGAGGACTACCACCAGCAGTACCTGCAGAAGAACCCGGGCGGCTACTGCGGCGTCGGCGGCACCGGCGTGAGCTGCCCCATCGGCGTGGGCGTCAGCGCCTGAGCTTGAGTTGAGCGGCGGGGCCCGCTGTCTTCCAGACACGGGCCCCGCATGCGTCTCAACGCTGGAGCCTCACGCCCGGCGGTGGCTGCGCCGGTACGCGCCGGGAGCGTTGCCGTCCCAGCGCTTGAAGGCCCGGTTGAAGGACGCCTCGCTCCCGTAGCCGATGGCCGGAGCGACCTCGCTCAGGGGCAGCTCGCTTTCGCGCAGCAGCTGGGCGGCCTTGATCATCCGCCAGCCCGCCAGGTACTCCAGCGGCGGCTCACCGACGAGCTCGCTGAAGCGCGCGGCGAACCCGGAGCGCGACAGGGCCACGGCGGACGCCAGGCTCTCCACGGTCCAGGGCTCCTGGGGATGCTCGTGGATGAGCGCGAGCGCCTTGCCAATCTGCGGATCCGTCAGCGCCCGCATCCCGGCCTCCTGGCACCCGTCCTTCGTCATGATGTGCGCGCGCAGGGCCTGCACCAGCAGGATGTCCGCGAGCCGGCTCATGATGACGCTGGCGCCCGGCTGGGACGACGCGCTCTCCACCAGCAGCAGCTGCACCGTGGACGCCAGCGTGGGCGCCGTCACCGCGTCGTCCGCGGCCAGGTGGATGACGCGCGGGAGTTCCTTGAAGAGCAGCGTGCGCGGCGCGACGCCCAGCTCGAACGACGCCGCGACCAGCGCGGTCCGCGCGCCGTCACCGCCCAACCGGATGGGTCCGGCCCCGTGCGAGCGCGCGCAGGCGCCCGGCTCCAGCACGTGGATGGGGCTGCCCGCCGCGTCGCGCAGCGTGTGCCCTCCGCCATGCGGCAGCACGGCCAGGTCCCCCGCCGACAGCACCCGGGCCTCCGGCACGCCCTCCACCTCCAGCCGCGCCCCGCCCCGGGCGATGAGGACGATGTGCGCGCCCGGGATGGTGGGGAACTGGAGGCCCCAGGGGGCGCACAGCTCGAAGCGGCCGTGCATCCGGGTGGAGAGGCGCAGCGTGTCCAGCACGTCCGCGAGGACGTCCACGCCCTTGCACTCCGGGGGTTCTGGACGCTCGGTCAATTTGTTTGGACTGGATGCCATGGCACGTCCATAGCGGCTGGAGCATTTACCGGCCATGGCAAATACCCTCAAGCTCCTCTCCCCCTTCCGTCTGGGCCGGCTCGAACTGAAGAACCGGCTGGTGATGGCGCCCATGACCCGCAGCCGGGCGCTCGTCGACGGCAACGTCCCCAACCCGCTGGCGGTGACCTATTACGCGCAGCGGGCCTCCGCGGGCCTCATCGTCACGGAGGGCACCCAGGTCAGCCCCCAGGGTGTCGGGTACATCCGCACGCCGGGCATGCACTCGCCGGAGCAGGTGGCGGGCTGGAAGAAGGTGACGGACGCCGTGCACGCGGCGGGCGGCGTCATCTTCGCGCAGCTGTGGCACGTGGGGCGCGTCTCGCACCCGGACTTCCACGGCGGTGAGCTGCCGGTGGCGCCCTCCGCCATCGGGGTGAAACAGGACGTCTTCACGTTCCAGGGCAAGAAGCCCGCGGTGGCGCCCCGGGCGTTGGAGACGGATGAGATTCCCGGCGTCGTCGAGCAGTTCCGCCAGGCCGCCCGCAACGCGAAGGAGGCGGGCTTCGACGGCGTGGAGCTGCACGGCAGCAACGGCTACCTGTTGGATCAGTTCCTGCGGGATGGCTCCAACCAGCGCACGGACGCGTACGGCGGCAGCATCGAGAACCGCGTGCGCTTCCCGCTGGAGGTGGCGAAAGCGGTGGCGGAGGTCTGGGGCGCGGAGCGCGTGGGCTACCGGCTCCACCCGCAGAACTTCCCCTACGGCGGCATGACGGACTCCACCCCCGCGGAGACCTTCACGCACATCGCGCGGGAGCTGGGCCGGCTGGGCCTGGGCTACCTGCACGTGACGGAGGCCGTCACGGGCCCCGCAGCCGTGAGCGCCGAGCAGCGCCTCACCCCGCTCATCCGCAAGGCCTTCCCGGGAACGGTCATCGCGAACGGCGGCTACGACGCGCAGGCGGGCGAGGCGGTGCTCGAGCGCGGCGAGGCGGACCTCGTGGCGTACGGCGTGCCGTTCCTCGCCAACCCGGACCTGCCGGAGCGCTTCCAGAAGACGGCCCCGCTCAACCCGCCCGACCCCACCACCTTCTTCGCGGGCGAGGAGAAGGGCTACACGAGCTATCCGACGCTGGCCTGAAGCCGGGAAGGGAGGGAACCGTCATGAGCACGCAACGCGTGGACGTCCTGGAGCGCAGGCTGGAGCGGATCATCGACCTGCCGGAGCCGGCGCCGGGACAGTTCGGACCGGCGCACACGGTGGTGCCGGTCATCTCGCCGGAGGACTACGCGCGGTCGGATCCGTTCATCCTGTTGATGGACGACCGCATCGACGGCCAGCCCATCGGAGGGCCGCATCCGCACGCGGGCTTCGAGACGGTGACGCTCGTGGTGAAGGGCGGGATGACCCACGACAGCGGCAGGCTGGGTGAAGGCGACGTGCAGTGGATGACGGCCGGAAGTGGCGTCATCCACGGCGAGGGGCTGGAGGGCGGCATGAGTCAGGCGCGCATCCTCCAGCTCTGGCTCACGTTGCCGAAGGCACAGCGCTGGGTGCCCGCGGGCTTCCAGGACCTGTCGTACGCGGAGCTGCCGGTGCGGCGTGAGCCGGGCGTGGAGGTGCGGCTGTACAGCGGCAGTTCAGGCGCGGTGCGGTCGGCGACGAAGAACTACGTGCCCGTCACGCTGGCGGAGCTCCAGCTGGAGCCAGGCGCGTCCATCGCGCAGGACCTGCCCGCCTCGTACAACGGCTTCTTCCTCGTGCTGGAGGGCGAGGTCGCGGTGGGGCCGGACCGGAGGGCGCTGAAGCCCGGGCAGGTGGGCTGGCTGGACCGGCCGGTGTCGGGTGGGGACAGCATCGTCCACGTCACCGGGACGACGCGGGCGCGCGTGTTGCTGTACGCGGGCCAGCCGCAGCGGGACCCGCTGGTGAGCCACGGGCCGTTCATCGGGGACACCCAGGCGGACATCCTGAGGTCCATCGAGGGCTACCGCACGGGCCGCTTCGGTCCGCCGCCGCCGAGGTAGCGCAGCGACGGAGCCGCGAGCGTCAGCGGCTCTCGACGGGGGCCGGCGCCAGGGTGGCGGCGGCCGGCGCACCGGAGTTCGCGCGCTCCAGGTGCGGACCCAGCTGGCCGGTGAGCATCAGCGCGGCCATGCGGAAGTCGGAGATGAGCGACCAGAGCGGGTACTTGAAGGTCGCGGGGCGGTTGTGCTCGATCTTGAAGTGGCTGGCCCACGCGAAGCCGTAGGCGGCCACCAGCGCGGCGGGAATCAGCGCACCGCGGCCGGTGACGGCGGCGGTGACACCCAGGCCCACGCCCAGGCTGGTGCCGGCGAAGTGCAGCCAGCGTGTCGACGCATGCGCGTGCTCACGCAGGTAGAACGGCCAGAACTCGCCATAGGTCTGGATGCGGTCGGACATGAAGTGAAGTTGTGTCCAGCTGCCTGCCTCCCGTCAACCCATGCGGGGCCCCTTCGTGCCGACACCGACACCGTTCGGCCCTGGGGACTCGGCAACCCGGAGGGGGTCCGTGGGCAGGAGGGCAGCCAGGCGGTCCTCGACGCGGCCTGTCGTTTTCGGACGGACCGGGAACAATCCGGTGCGGACGGCTGGGCCCGGGAGAGGCGCGAAATACGCGTGTCGTGAAAGACTCGGGGCACGCATGAGTGACTGGACGCCCAAGCTGAACCCGACGGTGGACCTGCGGCGGCTTCCGCTGAACGCGGAGGAGGGCTTCGTGCTGTCGCGGCTGGACGGCCACACCCGCGAGAAGGACCTGCCCGCGCTGACGGGGTTCCCGCCGGACAAGCTGCGGGACATCCTCGCGAGGCTGGTGTCGCAGGGAGCGCTGCTGCCGGGCACGGAGACCGCGAGTGCCGTGAACACGGTGCGGCAGGCCGCGCCCCAGGAGGCTGATCATCCCGCGCCGTCAGTCGACGCGAGCGACACGGAGCCCTTGCCGGAAGCGGAAGCCTCGGACGGCTCCGACGACGAAGCCAGCTCCGCGGACGACGTGCCCGAAGCGGTGCTGGGAGACTTCCGCAAGCTCTTCGAGACGCGGCTGCACGGGCTGCCGGAGGACCAGCGGGCGGCGCTCGCGCACGGGGCGGAGGATCCGGAGCTGTCCGCGCTGTGCTTCGACCCGGTGCCCGCCGTCATCAAGGCCGTGCTGGAGAACTCGCGCGTGGGCCTGACGCACGCGCGGCTCATCGCGAGGCACCACCGCAACCCCGTGGGCCTGGAGGCGCTGGTGGCCCGAGCCGCCTTCGCGTCCGACACGGGAGTGCGTCGCTTCCTCGTGCGCAACCCACAGCTGCCGGTGGCCCTCTTCCGCCGCCTGTGGGCGATGCGCCGCCTGATGGAGCACCACAAGCTCACGGTGGATCGCGACGTGCCGGAGCAGACACGCCGCACCGCTCGCGAGCTCTTGCGCCAGCGCTTCTCCACCGGCCCGTCCGAGGAGAAGGTGGAGCTCATCCTCAACACGGAAGGCCGGGCCCTGGGCGCGCTCGTGGGCATGCCGGTGGACGGCAAGACGACGTCGCTCTTGTGTGGCCGCACGTACCGCTCGCCCATGCTGGTGCAGAACATCGCGCGCTGGAGCGCCGCGCCGCCCGCGCTCATCGCCCACCTGCTCAAGCAGGAGTTGGTCCGCCGTCAGCCCCAGCTGCGCATGATGCTCGCGCGCCACCCCAACGCCCCCGCTGACGCGAAGCGCGCCTGAGCCACATGCCCCACGCCGAGGCCAGGGTCGTCCATTCGCTGAAGCAACACCTGCTCAAGCATGGGCTGCGAAAGTCTCGCGTCCTGCACCTGCTGGTGGACGCGCATCCTTCGTACGTCCACAGCCCGGTCGCCCGGGACCTGGAGCCCATGACGCGGCTCACGCTGGAGGGCACAAGGCCCGACATCCTGTGCAGCGTGGCGCAGCCCGAAGGCGTCCTCGTCACGGGCATCGAGGTGAAGGTTTCCGAGAGGGATTGGGTCCAGGGCCTGGGTCAGGCGCACAGCTATCGCGCGGGCGTCCACCACGCCTACCTCGCCCTGCCCACGCCTGCGGGCGAGCTCCGCGCCCCCACGCTCGCGCAGGCGCGGCGCATCGGTGTCGGCATCCTCGCGCAGGACTCGAAGCACTGGGTGGAGGTCCTTCCGCCCGAAGACCCCTCCCCGCTGCCACGCGCCGTCAGCCAGGCCTCCGCCCTGCTCGAAGGCGTTCCCGCCGCGCGCAGCCTCCAGCTCAACCATCCGCTCAACTACCTCGCGGCCGCGTTCCTCGCGGACCGCGGAACCCCGTCCCAGTCGTTGCTGGAATCGCTTGCGGCTCATTGGGAGGCCCTGAAGAGCGAAGGAACCCGGAAGCAGGCCGCGACGGGAGCCAACACGCTCGGACTGCTGGACCTGGATTGGAAGCCGACAGTCGAGGGCCGGGCCGTGGCGGACCTCTTGGCCGCGCTCCACTTCGACCCGGACGCGCACTATGAGAAGCGCAAGCGGTTGATGGAGGTCCATCCAGCCTTCGCCGCCGTCGCGCGCTTCGTCCTCATCCGTCAGCCTGCGGTGCGCCTCATCCACCGGACGCTCATGGACCACGGAGGCAGTCTCACCCTGCCGAAGCTGGCGGTGGCCGCCGGCCGGGAGGACCTCGCACTGGCGACAGCCCTCTTCCTCGCGGATCCGTCCATCGAGCTCAAACCCGGCCTGCGCGGCCCGGACATCTATCCGTCCAATGTCTTCAAGCTGAAGCAGAACCTGTGGCACGCGGGGCTGCTCGATACCAAGGCGCACAGCTCCTCCGGCAAGAAGGCCAGCGTCTACAGGCCAGATGAAGACGTCTGGGCTCTGCCGCGCGACAAGCACGACACTCGCCACACGGCCACTTGACTACAACTGTAGCCATGACATATCGCTCCTGACTACAACTGTCGTCAGGAGGCGTGCGATGGACAGACCGCTGCGAGGACCGCCGACCTTCCGTGAGGGCCTGGGCTGGCTGCTGGCCCTCCACCTCCTGTTCGCGCTGACGCCTCCCCTGCACCTGGCTGAGACGCTGAGCACCGGGGCGCACAAGGCCCGCGTCTGGTGGAAGGTCGCGGACACCGTGCGCCGTCACGCGGCGCCACTCATGCGCGCGGAGCTGGAGTCCTGGTGGTGCGAGGCGCTGGCGGCCCGGAGCACTCCCGAGACGTCATGCGCGAGCTGAGCCTCGTCCTGGCCCTGCTGGGCGTCACGGCCTCCGCCCTGCCCCCGGACCCCTTCCTGCTCCAGTACGCCCAGACGCGCCAGTTCAACAACGGCCGCCCCACGGTGCTGCGCATCACGCCGGACGCGCGGACGGTCTTCTTCCTTCGCAGCCCGCCCACCTCCAGCGTGATGACGCTGTTCTCGTTCGACGTGGCCACCGGCCAGACGCGCGAATGGCTCACGCCGGAGCGCCTCCTCCAGGGCGCGGAGGAGACGCTGAGCGCGCAGGAGAAGGCCCGCCGCGAACGCACGCGCACCACGACGCGGGGCTTCACCACCTACGCCCTCTCCGAGGACGGCACGAAGCTGCTGCTTCCCCTGTCCGGCAGGCTCTACGTCGTGGAGCGCGCCACCGGAAGGGTCTCCGAGCTGCCCACGGGCCCCGGCGCCTTCGACGCGCAGCTCTCCCTGGACGGACAGCAGGTGGCCTACGTGCGCGGCCACGACGTCTACCGCATCGACCTCCGGACTCGCACCGAGCACGCCGTCACGCGCGGCGGCACGGCGGACGTGTCGCACGGGCTGGCGGAGTTCGTCGCCCAGGAGGAGATGGGCCGCCTGTCCGGCTTCTGGTGGAGCCCTGACGCGAAGGCCATCGCCTTCACCGAAGTGGACACGCGCGACGTCGAGAAGCTCTCCGTCGTGGACGTGATGCACCCCGAGCAGCCCGCGGACGCCTTCCCCTTCCCTCGCGCGGGCCGGGCGAACGCGAAGGTCCGGCTGGGCATCGCGTCCCTCCCCGGGAACAAGACGGTCTGGGTGAGGTGGGACGCGGAGCGCTACCCCTACCTCGCCACCGTGCGCTGGCCCGCGAAGGGCCCCCTGACGGTGCTCGTGCAGAACCGCGCGCAGACGGAGGAGTGCCTGCTCGCGGTGGACCCGCGCACGGGCGCCACGCGCACCCTGCTGGTGGAGCGGGATGACGCGTGGCTCAACCTGGATCAACGCTTCCCCTCCTGGCTGGAGGATGGCTCCGGCTTCCTCTGGCTCACCGAACGCAACGGCGCGCCCGAGGTCGAGCTGCGCCACCCGGACGGCGGCCTCGCGCGCACCTGGGTGGGCCCCGAGGCCGGCTTCCGGCACCTCGTGCAGTTCGTGGGGCGGACCCGCACGCTCTACTTCCTCGGAGGCCCCAACCCCACCGAGCGCTACCTGTACCGGATGACCGCGGACGGAAGGGCCACACGCGTCACGCAGGCGTCGGCGGGCCGCGCGCTGGAGAGCGCCGTCGTGTCCACGGACGGAGCGCTCGTCGCCCTCTCCACGGAAGGCCCCGAGCGGATGAGGCAGGTCCACCTGCTCCAGGCGGATGGGACCCGGGTGGGCCAGCTCCCGTCCGTGGCGCTGGAGCCCTCCACGCGCCTCCAGCTCGACGTGCGGCAGGTCGGCGCGGAGCGCTTCTGGGCCGCGCTCGTGAGGCCTCGCGACTTCAAGCCCGGCGTGAAGCTGCCCGTCATCGTCCAGGTGTACGGCGGGCCCACGGTCACCGTCGTCCACCAGTCCCTGGCGCAGAACCTCCTCTCGCAGTGGATCGCCGACCACGGCTTCCTGGTCGTGAAGTTCGACGGGCACGGGACGCCCCTGCGGGGCCGCGCCTGGGAGCGCGCCCTGAAGTACGACGTCTACGGCATCACGCTGGATGATCAGGTGTCCGCGCTCCGGGCGCTCGCCGCGGAGGTCCCCGAGCTGGACCTGGACCGCGTGGGCATCGAGGGCTGGAGCTTCGGCGGGGACCTGGCCGCGCTCGCGGCGCTCCACCGGCCCGACGTCTTCAAGGCCGCCGTGGCCGGGGCCGCGACCGCGGATGAGCGCGACTACGACACGCACTACACCGAGCGCTACCTGGGGCTGCCCCAGGAACATCCCGACGCCTACGCGAAGGGCTCACTGCTCACGTACATCCGGGAGGACCGGCCCATCGCCAGGCTGCTGCTCGTGCACGGCACGGCGGACGACAACGTCCTCTTCTTCCACACGCTCAAGCTGTCGGACGCGCTGCTGCGCGCGGGCAAGGACCACGACGTCCTTCCGCTCAGCGGAGCCACGCACCGGGTGACGGATCCGCTCGTCACCGCGAGGCAGTGGGAGCGCGTGATGCGGCACTTCCAGTCCGCGCTCAAGGCTTCCGCGCCGTGATGAGCGGCTGGTTGAAGCCCGTCTCCTCCGGCGTGTACCAGCGCGGATCCACGAGCCCCGCCTTCGTGAGCGCCTGCTCCAGCTCCACGGGTTGCAGCAGCCGGTAGACGCCGGTGTGCTCGGTGGTGTGCCAGACGCCGGACTCCTGGCGCAGGATGAACTGGCGCACCGTGTACTGCCTCTCATCCACCGCCCAATCCCAGACCTGGAAGAGCACGCGGCGGCCCAGCGGGGTGTCCAGCACGCGCTCGGCGGTGAAGCGCGGCCGCTTCTCCAAGAGCGCGGTGTGGTCGCGCAGGCTCGCCACCAGCAGGCCCCCGGGCACCAGGCGCGACGCCATCGCGTGCGCGGCGTCATCCAGGTCCGAGTCCTCCAGCAGGTGCGCCATCGCGTTGTCGCACGACATCACCACGTGGAAGGTGCCCGGCACCTGCCAGTCCAGCATCCGCATGTCCGCCACGCCGGTGGTGAGGCTTACGTGCATGGCGCGGGCCTCCCGCTCCGCGCGCGCCACGGCCGAAGGGCTCAGGTCCGTGGCGTGCACCGCGTAGCCCCGCGCCGCCAGCCCCAGCGCCTGCGTGCCGATGCCGCACGCGCAGTCCAGCACCCGGCGCGGCGGCGGCGCGCCCGAGCGGCGCAAGAGCGCGTCCAGCACCGCGCCCTGCCGGTCCACCGACTGCTCCCAGTCCGCGAAGAGCAGGTGGTACTCCTCGGCCAGCCCTTCGTAGAAGTCCAGGACGCTGTCAGACATGACGGCTTCCCCTTTAACACCCCCATGCGGGCCGTCACGCGCAGGGACGCCGGACGTCGGCTGTCCGTCATGTCGCTGGCGGGAGGTCTTCCCCTCTGGGAGCTGTTACCAGGAAGACGGGACTCGGGAAGCCCGCGCGGCAGGGGCGGACACCGGGCAGGATGCACCGTCGTTCCCCGCGTGAAGCCCGCGCGCACCCGAAGCAAGGAGCCCCGATGTTGATGCTGACGCCCTCGCAGGTCCGCCTGGGATGGGCCGCCGCGAACAAGGCGGAGGCCATCCGCCTGGTCGGACAGGTGATGGTGGAGTCCGGCTTCATCTCGCCCGGCTACGTGGACAGCATGCTCAAGCGCGAGCAGGTGGCCGCGACCTTCCTCGGCCACGGCATCGCCATTCCGCACGGCCTGCCGGAGGCGCGCGACCTGGTGCTGCGCACGGGCGTCGTCGTGGTGCAGTTCCCCACCGGGGTCGTCTGGAGCGAGGACGGCCACGCGCACCTCGTGGTGGGCATCGCGGCGAAGTCCGATGAACACCTCCAGGTGCTCGCCAACCTCACCGGAGTGCTGGACGACGAGGCCCAGGCCGTGGCCCTGGCCTCCACCCTGGACACGGCCGCCATCATCCAGGCGCTCAACGGCCCCGGCGCGGATCCGCGGCCGGAGCCCCAAGCCGCTCCCGTGCTCGACGGCCGCGCGCTCCAGGTCCTGTCCCCTTCACCGCATGGCCTGCATGCGCGGCCCGCCACGGTGCTGGTGGAGGTGGTGCGCCGCTTCCGCGCGGACGTCACCGTCCACCACGAAGGGCGGCAGGCGAACGCCCGCAGCCTCCTGTCGCTCCTGCGCCTGGGCGCGGGGGGCGGCTCGACGCTGACGCTCACGGCGGCGGGGGAAGACGCGGACGCGGTGCTCCGCGCGCTGCGAGACGCCTTCGACGCGGGCCTGGGCGAGACCACCACCAACGCTCCCACTCCGGAGCCAATCCCCACCGGGGTGCTCGACTACGAGGGGACGCTGGTCGCGGGCCTGTCCGCGTCGCCGGGCATCGCGGCCGGGCCCATCTGGGCCTTCCAGCGTGAACGGCTGGAGGTGGACGAGCGGGCCGCCGACGCCGCGCGGGAACACCTGCTGCTGGAGGAGGCGCTGGCCGGGGCGGCGGCGGAGCTGCGCCAGCTGCACGAGGGCTTCCTCCTGAAGGCCGGAGCGCAGCGGGCCGCCATCTTCAAGGCGCACCTGGAGCTGCTGGACGACCCGGAGATGCTGGCGGAGTCGCACGGCCTCATCGACACGGGCCTGAGCGCGGGCGCGTCCTGGCGCCGCGTCTTCGAGAGCCGCGCGGAGGCGCTGGCCGCGCTGGATGAGCCGGTGATGGCCGCGCGCTCCGCCGACCTGCGGGACGTGGGCCGGCGCGTGCTGCGGCCGCTGGCCCGGGTGCTGGAGGGCACGCCCGCCTTCCCGGACCACCCCGTGGTGCTGCTGGCGGAGGACCTGGCGCCGTCGGACACCGCGAAGCTGGACCCCGCCATGGTGCTGGGCCTGTGCACGGCGAGCGGCGGCACCACGTCGCACACGGCCATCATCGCGCGCTCGCTGGACCTGCCGGCGGTGGTGGCGGTGGGGCCGTCGGTGCTGGACCTGCGGGATGGCCAGCACTGCATCCTGGACGGGGACGCGGGCGTGCTCGTCGTGGGCCCTTCGGAGCGGGACCGGACGAAGGCCGCGCACCAGCGCGAGCGGATCCGCACGCGGCGCGAGGAGGAGAAGCTGGAGCGCTACCGGCCCGCCATCACGCTCGACGGCAAGCGCGTGGAGGTGGCCGCGAACATCAGCGAGGCCGCGGATGCGCGCAAGGCCGTGGACGCGGGCGGCGAGGGCGTGGGGCTGATGCGCACGGAGTTCCTCTTCCTCAAGCGCGACGAACCGCCCGGCGAGGAGGAGCAGTTCCACGCGTACCGCACCATGGTCCACGCGCTGAACGGCCTGCCGCTCATCCTGCGCACCCTGGACATCGGCGGGGACAAGCACGTGCCCTACCTGTCGCTGCCAGCGGAACAGAACCCGTTCCTCGGCGTGCGCGGCATCCGGCTGTGCTTCGAACGGGAGGACCTGTTCCGCACGCAGCTGCGCGCCATCCTGCGAGCGTCGAAGGAGGGGCCGGTCCGCATCATGTATCCGATGGTGGCCATGCCCGAGGAGCTGGCGAAGGCCCGCGCCATCACCGAGTCCGTGCGCCGCGAGGTCGGCGCGGCGCCGGTGGAGACGGGCATCATGATTGAAGTGCCCTCGGCGGTGATGATGGCGGAGCGGCTGGCGCGCGACGTGTCGTTCTTCTCCATCGGCACCAACGACCTGACGCAGTACGTGCTGGCCATGGACCGGCAGCACCCGGTGCTCGCGCCCCAGGCGGACGGCCTGCATCCGGCCGTCTTGCGCATGGTGGACCTCACGGTGAAGGCGGCGAGGCGGGCGGGCATCTGGGTGGGCGCGTGCGGTGGCATCGCGGGGGACCCGTCCGGCGCCGTGGTGCTGTCCGGACTGGGCGTCACGGAGCTGAGCGTGGCCATCCCCAGCATCCCAGCGGTGAAGGCGCTGCTCCGGGGCATCTCCATGGCGGACGCGGAGGGGCTGGCGCGGCTGGCGCTGGAGTGTGGCAACGCCGCCGAGGTGCGAGGCCTGGTGCGCGGCCTGCTGGCCCGGAAGGAAGCGAAGGCATGAGGCCGACGAAGCCGGGCGTGGTGACGGTCACGTTGAACGCGGCCATCGACCAGACGCTGGAGTGTCCGGGGTTCACTGCGGGCGCGGTGAACCGTGTGGTGGCGGAGACGCGCACGCCCGGAGGCAAGGGCATCAACGTGGCGGCGTTCCTCGCGGGAGGTGCCCGGCCCGTGACGGCGGCGGGCTTCCTGGGCACGGACACCGTTGCGCTGTTCGAGGCGCTGTTCCGCGAGCGCGGCATCCAGGACCACTGCCTCCGGCTGCCCGGCTCCAGCCGCGTGAACATCAAGGTCGTGGACCGCACGAGCGGCGCGGTGACGGACCTGAACCTGCCCGGCCTGCGCGTGCCGGAGGAGGCGCTGGCCGCGCTGATGGCGACGCTGGATGCATTGGCGGAGGACCACGGCTGCTTCGTGCTGTCGGGCAGCGTACCGGCGGGAGTGCCCGCGTCCATCTACGCCACGTTGACGGAGCGCCTGCGAGCGAAGGGAGCACTGGTCGCGGTCGACACCAGCGGAGAGCCCCTGCGCCACGCGGTGGCCGCGAAGCCGGACTTCGTGAAGCCGAACGCGCACGAACTGGGCGAGCTGGTGGAGCGTCCGTTGAGGAACCCGGGCGACGTGGCGCGCGCCGCGCGGGAGCTGCACGCGGGAGGCATCGGGCTGGTGGTGGTGTCACTGGGAGCGGACGGCGCGCTGTTCGTGTCGCACGACGGCGCGTGGCGGGCGCTGCCGCCGCCCGTGGAGGTGGCGAGCACCGTGGGCGCGGGCGACGCGCTGGTGGCGGGCGTGCTGGCGGCGAGGCTGGACGGGCACGACCTGGAGACCTGCGCGAGGAGGAGCACGGCCTTCGCGGCGGGGAAGCTCGCGAAGGTGGGCCCGGTGCCCCCGGCGCCGGAGCGGGTGGCGGAGCTGGTCCACGCGGTGCGGATGCACCCGCTGGGCACGGCCTGAGAGACAGCGGCACGACAAGGACTCGACGACGATGGCGAAACTGGTGGCGGTCACCGCCTGTCCCACGGGCATCGCGCATACCTTCATGGCGGCCGAGGCGCTGCGCCGCGTGGCGGACCTCAAGGGCCACGAGCTCTGGGTGGAGTCGCGCGGCGCGGAGGGCGTGCGCACGCCGCTGGATGAAGCCGTGGTGGCGCAGGCAGAGGCCGTCATCCTCGCCACGGACATCACCGTGGACGAGTCGCGCTTCCAGGGCAAACCGCTGGTCCGCACCTCCACGGCGGTGGCCATCCGCGACACCGAGCGCATCATCGACGAGGCCGTGGCCCGCGCCACGCTGCACCGCAAGACAGCGGCCTCCGAAGCCCCCGCCACGGACGCATCCCGCGCCGGCCCCGAGTCACCGCACGGGGAGACTTCGCGCACGCCTCCGGCACCCGCCACCGGAACAACGCGCCGTGCGGACACTCCAGGCGAAGGCGCTGCCCCACCCTCGGTCGCGCACGGCGTCGCCTCACGCAGCGCGGATGCCTCGGGAGGCGTCTCCTCACGCCGCGCGGACGCCGCCGCGCCCACGCGCACGCCGCCGTCCTCCACGCCCGCGGGCACCCTGGTCGCGGTGACGGCCTGCCCCACGGGCATCGCGCACACCTTCATGGCCGCGGAGGCCCTCACGCGCGCCGCCCGCGCCCGGGGCTACGCCATCCGCGTGGAGACCCAGGGCTCCGTGGGCGCGAAGAACACGCTGACCCCGGAGGAGATCGCCCAGGCGGACGCGGTCATCATCGGCGCGGACACCCACGTCTCCACCGAACGCTTCGCCGGCAAGCGCCTGCTCCAGACCTCCGTGGGCGAGGCCCTGAAACAGGCCGACCGCGTCGTGGAGCAGGCCCTCACCCTGCCCCCTCCGCCGGGCTCCCTTCCTTCCCTCCCCGCCGCCCCGGTACGCGCGGAGCCCGCGGGCGCGTACAAGCACCTGCTCACGGGCGTGTCTTTCATGCTCCCGTTCGTCGTCGCGGGCGGCCTGCTGCTGGCGCTGTCGTTCGTCTTCGGCATCGACGCGTACAAGCAACCCGGCACGCTGCCCGCCGCGCTGAAGGGCATTGGCGACGCGGCCTTCGCGCTCATGGTGCCCGCGCTCGCGGGCTACCTCGCGTACTCCATCGCGGACCGCCCCGGCCTCGCGCCGGGCTTCATCGGCGGCATGCTGGCGAACCAGCTCAACGCGGGGTTCCTCGGCGGCATCGCGGCGGGCTTCCTCGCGGGCTACGTGACGCGCCTGCTGCGCGACCGCATCCGGCTGCCCGCGAACCTGGAGGGCCTCAAGCCGGTGCTCGTCCTCCCGCTCCTGTCCGCGCTCATCGTCGGCCTGCTGATGACCTACGTCATCGGCGCGCCCGTGGCCGCGCTCATGGGCGCCCTCACCCGCTTCCTCCATGGCCTGTCCGGCACCAACGCCGTGCTCCTGGGCCTGCTGCTGGGCGCGATGATGGCCGTCGACACCGGGGGCCCCATCAACAAGGCCGCCTATGCCTTCGGCGTGGGCCTGCTCGGCTCCAACACCTTCACCCCCATGGCCGCGGTGATGGTCGCGGGCATGACGCCGCCGCTGGGCATCGCCCTCGCCACCGTGGTCTCGAAGCGCCGCTTCACCCTCCAGGAGCGCGAGGCCGGCAAGGCCGCCGCCGTGCTGGGGCTCGCCTTCATCACCGAGGGCGCCATCCCCTACGCGGCCCGCGACCCGCTGCGCGTCATCCCCGCCATGGCCTTCGGCTCCGCCATCGCGGGCGCCGTGTCCATGGGCTTCGGCTGCGCGCTGCGAGCCCCCCACGGCGGCGTCTTCGTCTTCGCCATCCCCAACGCCGTGCAGCCGCTGGGCCCCTACGTGCTGGCGCTCGTCGCGGGCACGCTGGCCACCACGCTGGCGCTCGTCGTGCTCAAGCGGCCCCTGCCAGACGCGGGCTGACTAGCACCCGCGAGGCAGGTGCACGCGGAAGGTGGTGCCCGCCTCCGCCGTGGACTCCACCTCCACCTCGCCGCCGTGCGCGCGGACGATTTGATTCACGATGAAGAGGCCCAGCCCCACGCTGCGGTGCTCGCTGCCCTCCGTGGTGCCCCGGGTCATCGGCTCGAAGAGCACGGGCAGCAGCGCGGGCGGGATGGGCGTCCCCGCGTTCGTCACCGCCAGCACCACCTCGCGCGCGTCGCCGCGCGCCTCCACCCGGATGTTCGCGCCCGGAGCGCTGTACTGCACGGCGTTGGTGAGCAGGTTGGTCAGCACCTGCGCGATGCGGTCCGGGTCCCACTTCCCGCGCCCGCTGCCCTCGCACACCAGGTCCAGCGCGCGTCCCTGCGCGGTGAGCCGCACCTCGTCCACCACCTGCTCGGCGACTTCATGCAGGTCCATGGGCTGGGGCTTCACCGGCAGGGGCATGCCCGTGCGAACGTGGGTGAAGTCCAGCAGGTCGCGGATGAGCCGGTTCGCCCGGTCCGACGAGTCGAGGATGCGCCGCAGCCCGCGCCGCGCGCGGTCATCCAGGTCCGTCCTGCGCATCAGCGTCGCCGCAGCCAGCGAGATGGCGTTGAGCGGGTTGCGCAGGTCGTGGCTGACGATGCCCATCAACTGCTCGCGCAGGACCGACGTCTCGTGGGCGCCCAGCAGCTGCGAGTCGCGCTCGGAGAGCGCCTCCTCCTGCTCCAGCTGGTGGCCCACCAGGTCGCCCAGGTGGCGGAAGATCTCCAGCGCATCGTCGGTCAGGTCCGCGGGCCTCGAGTCCAGCGCGCACATCACGCCGAAGAAGTCCCCGTTGCGCCGGTACAGCGGCACCGCGATGTAGCTCTCCACGTTGTACAGCTTCGGCGCGGGGTGGTCCTGGAAGCGCGGGTCCTGGCTCGCCTGGTTCACCCGCAGCGGCGTCCCCAGGTTCCGCACGGTGTTGCAGAACGTGGTGCTGACGGCCAGCGTGTCCCCGGGCGTCAGCCCGAAGCCCATCTCGTCCAGCACCGCGCAGCACGTCCACGACTCCGCCGTCACGCGCGCCACCACCGCCAGGCGCAGCCCCGTGGTCCGCGCCAGCACCCGCAGCACCGTCTTCACCGCTTCGATGCGCCCCACGGCCTCCACATCCGCGGAGAGCGAAGCCAGGGGACGGATCCGCGCGTTCGCGGGCTGGGGAGGGCTCATGGATTTGCTCACGCCCGAGTCTAGCCAGCACGTCCCAGCGATGCCCGTGGACTTCGGTCCAGGGTGGCGCGCGCCCGCTCGTGGCCTACGCCTGGCCCCCCACCGTGCGGCCCTCGAGCTTCTCGATGGCCGCACGCACGGCGGGCGGCACCGGCACCTTCTCGTGCGTCGTGTAGCGAAGGGTCACGATGATGGAGCCGCCGCGCGTGTAGAGGACTCCGTCGTCCGCGCCCGCCACCACGTGCTCGAAGGTGATGGAGGAGTTGCCCACCCGCGTGACGCGCGCGCCCGCCACCAGGTTCACCGGGAACACCACCGGCTTGAGGTAGTCCGCGTGCGTGTTCGCCAGGATGGGGCCCACCCCGTCCGCCGTCGTCATGTCGGCCCCCGCGGCGGACGGCCCCACCAGCCCGATGCGGGCCAGGTACGCGATGCGCGCGGACTCGAACCAGGTGAACGTGCGGGCGTTGTTGACGTGCCCGTACGCGTCCATCTCGCTCCAGTGCACGGGGAAGGGCACGACGACGGGGAAGTCCTTCAGGGCAGCGTTCGACATGCCCCCAGGCTCTCAAGGACCGTCCCGCCAGGGAACGGAAACCACGCCTGCCTGCCCTCCAGGAGCCCCGGGCAGGCATGCTAAGCCAGGGGTCCATGGCTCTCCGGTCCACACTGGCGCCGCCCGCCTTCCCGTCCCTTCCCTCCGCCGCCCGGGGTCCCCGCGATGGCCGGTGAGCCCCTGCGCCCTGAAGCGGAGCGCCCCTACGACGCGCCCGCGCCCTGGGAGGAACAGGGCCCCACGCCTCCGCCGCAGGTGGTGCGCGAGCGTGGCAGCGCCACCGCCACCAAGCCCCAGAAGCACGCGGACATGGTGCGCTGGCTGCACCCCACGCAGGTGCTGCGCACGGGCCTGGACGCGGTGGTGGCCACGGTGTTCGGTGCGCGAGCGGACCACCGGCTCATCGAAGCGGTGGTGCGTCCGCAGCAGCCCTACTTCGACTACTCGGAGGAGAGCGGCGCGGACGGAGACTTCTGGCTCGACTACGTCTCCGACATCGGCGACGGCTGGGACTCCACCTACGCGGTGGCGCGCCTGCTGGCGCTGCCGGAGCTGCGGCTCCCGGAGGAGGACGGCAGGACGGCCCACGTGACGCCGCGAGGCCGCGTCCTGGTGTTCGGCGGGGATGAGGTCTACCCGGGCGCCAGCCGCGAGACGTACGAGGAGCGCACGGTGCAGCCCTACGAGGCCGCCATGCGCCGCTCGCAGGCGCCCCACCCGGACCTGTTCGTCATCCCGGGCAACCACGACTGGTACGACGGCCTGTCCGCCTTCATGCGGCTGTTCTGCGCGCAGCGCTGGGTGGCCGGGCGCCGCACGAAGCAGAGCCGCAGCTACTTCGCGCTGAAGCTGCCGAAGAACTGGTGGCTCATCGGCACGGACGTGCAGCTCAACAGCGACATCGACGTGCCGCAGGTGGAGTACTTCCGCCACGTCGCGGAGCAGATGGGCCCCGACGACCGCGTCATCCTCTGCAACGCGGAGCCCGCGTGGGTGCTGGCGGCGGCCGCGCGGCGCGCCAAGGGCAGCTACCTGGAGAACAACCTGGAGTACCTGGAGGAGAAGGTGCTCGGGCGGCGCATTGCTGTCTTCCTCGCGGGCGACCTGCACCACTACCGCCGGCACGAGGACGACACCGGCCAGCACCGCATCACCGCGGGCGGCGGCGGCGCCTTCATGCACCCCACGCACGCGCCCGCGGCGCCCGTGCTGCGCGACGGCTCCACGCTGCGCAAGAGCTTCCCGGACGAGGCCACGTCGCGGAAGCTGGCGCGCAAGAACCTGTTCCTCATCCGGTACAGCCCGCTGTTCGGGCTCATCACCGGCCTGTGGTACCTGCTGCTCGCGCTGGCGGCCTACGCGGAGGTGGGCTCGCTGGGCCTGTCCCACCTGCCGGAGGTGGTGACGGCGGTGGCCAACAGCATGGTCAACCGGCCCTGGACGCTCATCCTGGGGATGGTGACGGTGGGCGGCCTCGCGGGGCTGGCGGACGCGGCGCTCGGGAAGTGGCGGGCGCTGCTGGGCGGCCTGCACGGCGCGGCGCACATCGTGGCGGCGTTCTTCATCGCCTGGGGGGCCACGTACTTCACGGTGACCAGGCTGGGCGTGTGTCCGGTGCTGACGGCGGATGGCGCGCACTGCGCGGACGGCTGGCTGCACCTCGCGGGCAAGTTCTTCTTCTCCTGCGCGTTCACCTTCGTGGGCGGCTTCCTCGTGGGCCCGTTCATCACGGGCGTGTACCTCTGGCTGAGCGTGAACTTCTTCGGCGCGCACTCCAACGAGGCCTTCGGGTCGCTGGCGCTGCCGGACTGGAAGAACTTCCTGCGCATGCGCATCGGGAAGGACGGGGCGCTGACCATCTACCCCGTGGGCCTGGAGCGCGTGCCGCGCAAGTGGAAGCCCACCGGCGCGGGGCCCATGTCGCCCGCGTTCGACCCGGACGACCCCCGCGCCACCGAGCCGTTCCTCATCGAGCCGCCCATCCGCGTCTGCCGCTGACGCTACCCGGCCGTGCCCGTGGCGGGAGGCGCGCGAGGAGCGTCCTCCCCTTCCGCGCTGGAGCTCGCGGCCCGCGCCGCGTCCTCCAGCAGCGGCGCGATGCCGGGCTGCTTGCGGGTGAGCGCCACGTAGTCCTGGAGGGCCGCGTCCAGGCCCACGTCGCGCTTCGCGCGCTCGGACAGGAACCACTTGTGCTCCAGCACCTGGCAGTAGAGCTCCGCGGTGTCCGCCGCGCGGCCCAGGTCCTTCTGCAGGCGTGACAGCGTGGGGTGGTAGCGCTCGTCCAGCCAGCGGAACGCGGCCACGCTCAGGGGCACGCTGCGGTCCAGCTTGCGCGTGAGCGTGGCCTTCATCTCCTGCATCTCGTTGAGCAGCAGGCTCGCCTGGCGCTCCTCCGCGACGATGCCGGTGAGCGTGTGCAGCTGGTGCCGGTGGTACTCGCGGTCCGTGACGATGGTGCGCATGCGCAGCTGGCTGCCCTCCCCGCTCGCCAGCAGCTCCACCTCGCCCACGGAGAAGCCCAGGTCGTTGAGCGTGCGGATCCGCTCGTGGATGCGGTAGCTCTCGTGCGGTTGGAGGATGAGCTCGCGGTTGATCTCCGCCCACAGCCGCTCGTAGCGCTGGCGGATGCTGGCGGCGGTCTCCTGCCAGGCCTCCAGCTCCTGGGGCAGCTCCTCCGCCAGCTCCACGCGAGCGGCCAGGTCCGCCAGGCCTCCGGCGACGTTCTCCTCCATGATCTGCAGGTCCAGCTCGCGCTGGCCGGCGGAGAGCTGCTCGTGCAGCTCGGACGTCTCCGCGTCCACCGCGTACGCCTGCAATTCGCCCGCGTCGCGGCGGAAGAGCACGTTGGACAGCGAGCAGTCCCCCCAGAAGAAGCCGCCCAGGTGCAGCCGCACCAGCAGGCCCGCCATCGCGTCCAGGAGCCGCGAGCGGTAGCGCTCCAGTCCCTGGTGCATGAACAGCGCGCGGTACGGCAGCGACGACGCGAGGTATTGGGTGATGAGCAGCCCGGGCCTGTCGCCGGGCGCGGACTCCAGCCCCTCTTCCGTCTGGACCGCCAGCCCCACGGGGCACACCGACGGCAGCCGGCGGTCCTCCAGGCCGCGCAGCAGGTCGTACTCGCGCTGCGCCACGCGCGCGGGCGTCTCCTTGAAGGCGTAGATGGTGGCGCCGTAGCTGACGAAGACGACGACGTGCCGGGACAGGCCGCGCGGCACCTCCACCACGCGCGGTGAGCGCTCCGGCCACGCCTCCAGCGGCAGCTCCCACGGCAGGTCGAGGAAGTCCGGGTGCCCCTGCCGGATATGCAGGGAATGGAGGCGGCGCGCGGGGTGGGACATGGCGGCCACAAGCCTACTGTCCGGGTGAGCGCGCGGCATCCAGGCCCCGCGCTGGCCCGCGTGGAACGTTCGCTGTTAGAGGGAGGAGCCATGCGCCCCCTCCGCGGACTCTCCCTCTGCGGCGCGGCCCTGCTGTCGGCCTGCGCCGGTTCCTCGCCTTCGCCCGCTGTCGCTCCACCCGCGTCCGGAAACATCACGCTCGCCGCGCCCGCGGGAGACGCGTGGTACCGGGGCGCGGTGTTCTACGAGGTGTTCGTGCGCAGCTTCCAGGACTCCAACGGCGACGGCGTGGGGGACCTGCCGGGGCTCATCTCGCGGCTGGACTACCTGAACGACGGCAACCCGGCGACGACGGACGACCTGGGCGTGGACGCGCTGTGGCTGATGCCGGTGTTCGCGTCGCCCAGCTACCACGGCTACGACGTGGTGGACTACGAGCGCATCCAGACGGCGTACGGCTCGCTGGAGGACCTGCAGCGGCTGTGTGACGAGGCGCACCGTCGGGGCATGCGCGTCATCCTCGACTTCGTCATCAACCACACCAGCGCGTCGCATCCGTGGTTCGTGGACTCGGCGTCCTCGGCGCAGTCGGCGAAGCGAGACTGGTACCAGTGGCGCGCGAACAACCCGGGATGGGCGCAGCCGTGGGACACGTACTCGCAGACCAACACGTGGCATCAGCGGGACACGGGCTGGTACTACGGCGTCTTCTGGGGCGGCATGCCGGACCTGAACTTCCAGACGCCCGCGGTGCGCGACGAGGTGAAGCGCCTGGCGACGCTGTGGCTCCAGCGCGGCGTGGACGGCTTCCGGCTGGACGCCGCGCGCTACCTCATCGAGACGGGCGGAGGCGTGGGACAGGCGGACACGCCGGAGACGCACGCGTTCTGGAAGGAGTTCTCCGCGCACGTGCGGTCGGTGAAGCCGGACGCGGTGCTGGTGGGTGAGAACTGGAGCGAGACGCCGTCGGTGGCGAAGTACTACGGCTCCACGGCGACGGTGCCGGGCGGGGACGAGCTGCCGCTCAACTTCAACTTCCCCCTGTCCGCGCGAGTGATTGAAGGCATCAACGCGGGCAATGGCGGGGGTGTGGCGTCGAAGCTGCTGGAGATGAAGAACAACTATCCGGCCGGCGTGGCGGACGCGCCCTTCCTCACCAACCACGACATGGTGCGGCTGGCGACGCAGTTCACGAACGACGGGTCGAAGCTGGGGCTCGCGGCGTCGGTGTTGCTGACGCTGCCGGGAGCACCGTTCCTCTACTACGGCGAGGAGGTGGGCCTGGGGAACGGCAACGCCAACAACGACGAGTCCAAGCGCACGCCGATGCCGTGGACGGCCGCCGCGGGTGGAGGCTTCACCACGGGGTCGCCCTGGTACGGCTTCTCCAGTGGCCGGGAGACGGCGAACGTGGAGGCGCAGCGGAGCAACCCGGGGTCGTTGCTGTCGCGCTACCGGGCGCTCATCCACGCGCGCCAGGGTTCGGAGGCGCTGCGCAACGGAGGCCTGCGGTTGTTCACGCCGACGACGGGCGTGTCGCGCTCGCTGGCGTTCGTGAGGACGCTGGGAGACGAGCAGGTGCTGGTGGTCCACAACTTCTCCACCGCGCCGGAGTCCGTGGGCCCGTTCGACGTGGAGGCCACGACGGCGGAGCCGCTGTTCCTGGACAACGGCGTGACACCGCTCTCGGGTGGGTCGGGAGCGTGGAAGACGAGCATCCCAGCGCGCGGCACGGGCATCTGGCGGCTGCGTTAGCTGACGACGGGCTGGCGCCAGGAGCGGGAGAGGTGGCCTTCTCCCGCTTCGTTGAAGCGGCGGATCAAGTCGGCCGCCGCACCCTTGCCCTGGCGGAGCAGCCACTTGAGCTCCGCGGGCATCAGCACCTTCACGGTGAGCAGCCGGACCTCGCCCCCGGGAAGCATGAAGCGAGAGGGCAGCGAGTCCGTCTCCATGCCGATGAGCACGGCCACGCGGCCCTCGGGGGTGATGAGGCTTTCGGGCATGCCCACGCCGTCCACTTCCATGGACAAAGTGCCGTTGGCCAGGGAGACACGGAGCTTCTCGAACTCGGCGACTTCGTAGGCGACACGTTCGAGCAGGTGCACCGGCCAGCTCTTCCACACCTCCCCGAGCGGCTCCGGCGTCTCGATGGCGAGCTCCAGCCCGAAGCCAGCGGTGGGCCGGTCCAGGATGTCATTGAACGGGTCGGACAGGCCGTCGGTAACGATGAGCATGCCGCCGTCAGCACGTCGCATGGCGATCCAGTGCTGGCTCTTGGCGGGCCATGGGCCACCCACGACGGGAGGGATGTAGAAGTCGTCGGACATGGTGCCGAGCCCGCGCCACACGGCCGCGCGGGCATGGTGAGCCTGGTCCCACAATTCGCCTCGCCGCTTCGTCTCCGCGCGGCGCACAGGGTCAAAGGTCGGTGGCCCCGTGACCGCTTCGAATTTCGCGCCCGTGATGCCCGCACGCGCCATCGCGTCCTTGATGTCCTCGGAGACGATAAGGGAGATATCCCATTCCGAGGGGCGGAACACCTTTACATCCCCCACCTTCGACGGGTCGATGCGCATGCCGTAGATGGACCTGAGGGTGCCGACCTTCTCCGGAACCCCATCCTCTTCGGTCCAGTAATAGGCCTCTTCCGAAGCCTCGATATCGACGCACGGAATGGTGCGGAGGGCATTGAGGATGAAGTATGGCCCTGCGCGGGAGTCGACCTTGACGGGGATCAATTCCACGTCGTTCGGAGCCAACTCCTGAAAAAGAGCCGCGAGCTTCGCATTGATGACCGGGGTACCGAACGCCGCATGTGAGTAATCACGGGATGCTCCCTCCAGGTCCAATGGAAGCCGAATCGGGTCCTTGAAATGCGCGGGTTTTCCACCCGTGAACTGCCAGGGATCGTCGAGTTCGCGCCCTTGGAGGTCGAGCGGATGCCCCAGGCACCAGAATCCTTCCGCGACATCCTCATAAAGGTCGAAGTATTCCATGGTCCTCACGGGATTCCCGCATCACTCAAGGCCAGTCACCCATCGATTCAGCAAGGTTCCTTCTTTTCGAATCTGGCTTGCGAGGCTTCTCAACTCCTTCGTCAAAAGCGCTCTGCAACTTTCCATGGAACTGCAGTCCTTCGTTGCCCGGCGGAGCGCGTTCAAGACTCTCTGATGGTACGCCTCTGGGTGAGGCCCCCTATGTCCCGGCACACGAACCTTGTTCGCGGGATCATCAAGCGACATCCCGGCCTTGTCGAAGATCTTCTGGAACTGGGGAGACCACGGGCCACCACGGTTCGTGGCGCTCCACCACTTGTTGGATGCGATGTGGTGCTCATGTCCCTCCGCATCCGCGCCACTCGCGACGGGGCTCTTCTCGTCCCGAGCGGACATGGCCACCGCGTTCGGCGCCAGCACCAGGGTGATGACACCCGCGGAGGACACGGCCGCGGACTCCACCTGCGCCGCCGCGCCCAGCCGGAAGCCCCCCACCTCTGCGGCCACCAACGAGGCCTGTCCTGAACCCGGGAGCGTCGCGACCTTCGCCGCGAACGTCTCCGCCGTGCTGCCCACCGCCGCCAGCGCCAGCATCACGAATGCCCGCGCCGCGTTCTTCCCCATCACCTCGCCGTACTCCTCCCCCGCATCGCGCAGCTCATCGAACGTCCGGGCCATCCGCGCCTGCTCGGACAGCTCGATCCAGCCCTGGATGAGGTTCCACACCGTGTCGATACCCAGGTAGGCGATGAGACACGCCGTCATCGTCGCCGCGACGCCCTTGGAAACGGGCTCGGGCATCAACCACAGCGCCAGGTACATCGTCCCCGTCGCGACGATGGTCGTGAGCACCGCCCGCTGATCCGTCATCCCCACCAGCGCTTCCGACGTCTCGTCCCACACCGAGTCCAGCGCGATGGCGAACGCCAGCGAACGCCGTCCGTCCTCATCCAGCGTGGTTCCAGTCTCCAGCAACTGGAGGCAGTCCCCCGGAGTCTGCTTGCGCTGGCACCACCGCCCATAGGCGCTCGCCAGCTCCCGGTCAGCATCATCCACCAGCAGTCGAGCACGCGTCGGCTCCTCCACGGAGACCAATCCCAGGCGCCCGCGCACGTGGGCATACGCCTTCGTGGAGAACGAGCCCGCGAACTGCCGATACGCAGCCTCACGAGGATGCGGGGACACCGGCGCGTCCTCCGCCAGCGTCCGCACCGCCTCCGTGAACGCCTCCTCCTCCAGAGGCTCAGGCGCGACCTCCGCCCCAGGCACATGGACGACCGGCGCCCCACGCCCCGTCTTCAGCCGGACGCCGCGCGTCGCTGAACACCCCGTGCCCAGCAACAACAACAGCACCGCGACCGCCCAGCTCCGACACGAGGACATGGATGCCTCCAGGGCATCCATCCTCGGCCGCGCGGGCTCACCGCAACCAGGACCTCCCGAGCACCCCGCGGGAGCCCTCCATCACGGGGCGGGCGACGACGGACCCACGCTTCCCGCGTCCACAGCAGGCGCGTCCACGGGCGCCCCGGCGTCCTCCACCGTGCCCGCATCCGGAGCCACGGCCGCCGGCGCCACGGCCTTCCCCGACGGAACCACCAGGTCCCACGCCGGCTTCGTGGCCCCCAGCACCTCTTCCTGCGTGGTGCCCGGCGCCACCAGCAGATCCACCACCGGCGACTGCGACGGGTCTCCCTTGCGCCCGCCACCGAAGCGGTCGTTGTACGGCTCCCCCGCCATGATGCCCATGGCCATGAGTTGCTGATTCGCGGTCGTGTCCCCGCCAAACATCCCGCCCAGCGACACGCGCCGCTCGAGCGTCGCGCCCGTCACCGCGACGCCGTAGCCCCAGTCCGCGCTCGCGTGCGCGCCGAGGAAACGGTCCGGCACCGTGAACATCACCGTGCGCCCGCTCACCTGGATGATCGTGGGGAAGAACACCCGCGCCTCCAGCTCCTGCTCCACGGCCGCGTTCAGCTCCGACTCCACCTTGCCGCCAATCCCGCCCGACTTCTTCTCGTACGCATCCAGCGCCACCTGCCGCCAGTGCTTGCGCAGCGTCTCGCGCGCCTCGTACGGACGCGGCGTCAGCACCACCGCCTTCTCCCACCCCGAGTCCGCCGCCAGCGTGAGCCCCCGCCCCGGCAGCGTGTCCGTGCGTCCGGATCCCGGCTTGCGGTCCTGGTCCACGTACAGGTCCACGTTGAACGTGTAGAAGCCGTGCCGCGCGCGCTCCGCGACCGTCGCGCCCTCCAGGTCCACCGACTGCGCGCGCGAGGGCCTCGCGATGGGGTGTGAGAACGTCACCTCGAACCGCGTCGCCTCGCCGTCCGCGAACGCCGCCACCGACACCACGTCCAGGTCCCCGGGCCCCAGGTCCGTCCGGCGCGGATACACCAGCTCGCCGTCGCCGTGGTCGTCCCCCACCGGGTCCGTCAGCCGGAACAGCAGCGCGTCCTCGCGCGTCTTGCCGCCGGAACACGCGGCCAGGGTGGAGGCGAGCAGGAGCGCGGACACGCGAGAACGCACGAACATGGAGGGGCACCTCATGCACGAAGGAACGGCCCGTCAGGTGTACCGCGCGGTGCCCCAAACGCAAGGAGCCCGGAGTGCCTTCACAGGCGCCCCGGGCTCCCACTGCCGCCTCACGCCCCGCCGGAAGCGGGGCGCGCGGTGACTAGAACTGCGCCTTCATGAACGCCTTGACGCGCATCTGCTCGAAGTTGCGCTCCTCCAGGCTGTTCCAACCGCCGTTGCGGTTGGTGAAGCCGCGCGAACCCACCGCCACGCCGTGGTCGGCCGCGATGGTGTCGTCCGCGTACTGCACCACGAAGCCGTCGCCGAAGTCGGGACGGAAGGTGCCGAACGCGTACTGGCCCTCCAGACCGAACTCCACGCCGGACAGGATGTAGCGCGCCTTCACCAGCACCTGGTTCTTGTTGTGCTTGCCGGACGCCATCTCGTGGTTGTTGTACGCCTGGAACGCCGTGTTGCCGTCCAGCAGGTCCGCGAAGAACTTGGAGTAGCTGGCGGACACGTACAGGTCGTCCGTGAACTGGTAGCCCGCGCCGGCCGTGAACGTCGTGTAGTCCAGCAGGCGGTCGTCGTCGCCGATGTTGTCGAACGGCTTGAACTGGTAGCCCGTCTCACCCTGGCTGTTCGTGATGACGCTCGGGTTGCTGTAGACGCCGGAGGTGCTGTTGCCCGCGCTGTACTCGTTGACCAGCGTGTTGTCGCACGCCACGCCGCCGCCCGCGCACGCGCCGGACTGGAACGGCAGGAAGCGCGGGTCGTTCAGGCGCTTGTCCGTCTCGTGGATGTACTTGAACTTGCCGAACACATCGATGCCCTTCAGCACGTCCACCACGTACTTGGCGCGCAGCGCGACCAGGTGCGTCTTCTTGTCCTGGAAGGGCTGGTAGGCCGTGCGGAAGTTGTGGCCCACGCCAGAGTCCAGCTCCGTGCCGGGGTACGTGGTGTTGTTCAGCGACTCCTGGTCGTTGCCGTACGCCTGCCAGTTGGTGTTGTAGGTGATGAAGGAATACTCACCGCCCAGCTCCAGCGCGCCGTTGGTGTAGACCGGGTTCGCCGTCACGCCCTTCCAACCGATGGCCGTCTCCGCCATGGGCTCGTCGAAGTCCGTGAAGTCGTTGTCCACGTTGATGGTCGCGACCTGCTGGGCCTCGCTCGTCCAGCCGCCGTAGCCGATGCGGGTGGGGTTGCCCTTGTAGATGCCGTAGGCCGCGTTGGACGGACCGGGGAACGCGAAGCTGCCGTCGTGACCTTCCGTGAGCAGCACGTCCGCCTCGCGGCGGCTGGCCATCACCGCCACGTAGTCCGCGCCGATGCTGAACAGCTGGAAGTTGAACGACAGGCCCACGTCCAGCGGGTCGTTGAGGGACGCGTTCAGCATGTACGTCTGGTCGGTGTGGTGGCCCGCCAGCACCGCGCTGTAGCCGCCGATGCCGCCGAAGTTCGCCGGCGACAGCACGGGGTCCGCGTTGGAGTACGACGAGTACACCGCGCCGCGCACGTCCAGCCACGAGCCCATGTGCAGGCCCGCCTTCAGACCGCCCACGCCGTTGCGGTAGCGCGGCGTCAGGTCGCGGCCGTCGTCGAAGTTGGTGTCCTCGGTGTTGACCTCCTGGTCGTTGGCGTACTGGAAGATGCCGCCCACGTCGAAGAGCTCGGAGGCCGTGTACTTCGCCTGGAAGCCGTAGGCCGCGTCACGCGCGTGGAAGGCGCCCGTGCTGAAGTTCGGGCCGGCCCACAAGCGGGGCAGCGAGATGCGCGCCGCGTCCCACGTGAGCTTCCGGTCGAAGTTGGAGCCCTGCAGCATGATGGCCGCCGCGTTGTCGCGGTCGATGTAACGGACGCGGCCGATGACGAACGGGTCGAACTGGCCCAGGTCCGTCGCGCCGATGAGCGCCGAGTCGATGAGGTAGCCCGGACGCAGCGTCACGGACATGCCGCGCAGCTTGATGTACTGGTTGGAGCGCGGGTCGAACTCGCCGCAGTCGCCCGCGGTGCAGTTCGTCGGCGGGTTGCGGCCGCCGAAGCCGCCGAAGTTCGTCCAGAAGTTCTGGTTGAAGCGGCTGTGGATGCGGCCGTTGACCTCCACCTGCGGGGAGATCTTCGCGTTCAGCAGGAGCTCCAGCTCCGTGCCGATGCCGTTGTCGCCGTAGCCCTCACCGGGCACGGTCGTGAAGTTGTAGAGGGCGCCCTGGTCGCGCTGCGTGCCCCAGAGGTACTTCGTATAGGTCGTGCCACCAATGGTGAGCTTGGGGCCGCTGTCCTGCGCCATGGCCGCCCCGGGAATGAGGCCGACCGCCACGGTGAGCGCACACGCTCCCCGCACCACGTTCTTGCGATTCTTCATGATGTCCGGAAAACCCTTGTCGAAAGCTTTGAACCAGAGGGGGGTCATCCCCTCTCCCGGGCCGCCGCGGGGTCACCACGGCAGCCCTCCCCGTGTCACATCAAACCTTGAAACGGACTGTTTTGAACAGTCCACCACCGACTACTTCGTCGGCGTGGCCGTCGTCGGCGCCGGAGCGACCGACGTTCCAGCCGGAGCGGCCGGCGTGGGCGCCGGAGCCGGGGCCGGAGCCGCGGGGGCCGGAGCGGCCGGAGCCGGGGCCGGAGCCGCCGCCGCCGCGCCACCCTGCGCCGCCGGGCGCTTCTCGCCGGAGACCATCTTCAGCGTGGCCTTCTTCGTGGCGGAGCCGTCACCCGCGCACTCGTAGGCGAGCATGTCGTACTGGGCCTTGATTTCAGAGCTGTCGCCCTTGCCCTGGCCCGCGAGCACGTCAATCACGTGCGGGTCGCAGTTGAAGTCGGAGCCGCCGCCGAAGCGGTGCTGGCCCTCGTACTCGTTGACGCGGCGGGTGAGCAGGTCGTTGTCCGCGGGGAAGCCCTCGTTGGACTGCATCACGACCTGGTAGCCCCAGGTGGAGGGGTCACCGGCGCCCAGGTCCGCGTTCATGACCGTGGCGGTGATCTTGTTGCCGGAGGCGCGCACCTTGGTGGGCACCACGACGGCGCCCTTCATCGCGCCGGCCTTGTTGTTGGCCTCCGCGCGCACGCGCGACGAGCCCTGCGGCGAGATGATGATGACCTTGTCCCACGCGTCTTCCGGGGCGAAGGACACGTTGAGGCCCGGGGGGCTGTCCGTGAAGCCGCTGCCGGCCTTGTGGTCCGTGTCGATGAAGATGAAGACCTCCTGCACGGAGAAGCCGTCCGCCATCTTCCAGGGGTTCTCCAGCGACGCCTTCAGCTGGATCTCCACGTCCGTCTTGTTGCCGCCCTGGTCCAGCTTGAAGCCGGTCAGGTCGAACGAGCCCGGCTTGTACACGGGGTCCGTCGGGTAGGTGTACTTGCCCGGGCCCTTGTCGTCGCCGGTGGGGTCCTTGAACGACACCTTGTCGGCCAGGGCCGGGGCCGCGGACAGGGAAGCGGCCAGGGTGAGGACTGCGATGCGGGGGTTGATCATGGGGGTGTTTGCTCCTTGCAACGACAGACGAAAGGACTGCGAAGAACGACCGCGGGACTAACCCTTCACGCCACCGGCGGTGAGCCCGGAGACGAGGTACTTCTGCAGGAAGAGGAAGAGGAACACGACGGGCACGGACACGATGATGGAGCCGGCCGCGAAGTAGCCCCACTGCTGGCTGAAGCCGCCCACGAAGAAGCGCAGGCCCACCGGCGCCGTGTACATGGCTTCCTGGTCCATGAACGTCGCCGCGAGGATGAACTCGTTCCACGCCGTCATGAAGCTGAACAGCGCCGTCACCGCCACCGCGGGCTTGGCCAGCGGCAGGATGATGCTCCAGAAGATGCGCCCCGGGGACGCGCCGTCCATCAGCGCCGCCTCCTCCAGGTCCTTGGGGATGGTGTCGAAGTAGCCCTTGAGCATCCACACGCTGAACGGGATGGACGTGGTGGCGTACACGATGATGAGGCCCAGCCGGCTGCTGCCCAGCCCCAGCCACTGCACCAGGATGATGTAGAGCGGGATGAGCATCAGCGTGCCCGGGAACATCTGGGACACGAGGAACGCCATCATGCCCGCGCGCTGGCCGGGGAACTTGAAGCGGCTGAAGGCATACGCCGCCGTGCACGCCATGAAGACGCCCAGCACCGTGGTGCCAATGGCCACGATGGCGCTGTTGAGCATCCACTTCGCGAACGGCTGATCCGACATCACCGACACGAAGTTGGAGACGGAGAAGCTCTCCGGCCACGGCGTCACCGCGCGCAGCCGGTCCCAGAAGGTGGGGTTCTCCGGCAGCGTGGCGATGGCCAGGCTCTGCTTGCCGGAGAAGGCCAGGCTCACCACCCAGAGGATGGGGTAGATGGTGAAGAGGGTGAAGGCGATGAGCACCGCGTGCAGCGGCAGGTGCGGGATGCCTTCGCGACGTTCAGAGAAGAGCGCCATGGGGTTTACGCGGCCTCCGTGGCGCGGCTCATGCGGTTCTGCACCATGCTGTAGAGCAGCAGGATGCCGAAGATGACGGTGGAGTACGCCGCCGCGTAGCCGTGGCGGTAGCGCTCGAAGGCGAACTTGTACGCCTGGGTGACGAGGATCTCCGTGGAGCCGCCCGGGTCGCCGCCCGTCACCAGGAAGATGATGTTGAACATGTTGAAGGTCCACACCACCGACAGGATGACCGCGGGCACCAGCGCGGGCTTCAGCGCGGGCAGCGTGATGGCGGTGAACTGCTGCCACCGGTTGGCGCCGTCCACGCGCGCCGCCTCGTAGAGCTCACCGGGGATGGACTGGAGCGCGCCCAGCGACACCACCATCATGAACGGGAAGGACAGCCAGCCATTGGTGGCGAGCGCCGTGAAGAACGACGTGAAGGGGGAATCGAACCACGCCAGCCCTTCCCCACCGAACATCCGGATGACGTGGTTCACCACGCCGAACTGCTGGTGGAACATGCCCTTCCAGATGAGCGCGGTGATGTAGTTGGGCATGGCCCACGGCAGGATGAGCAGCACGCGGTACACCGGCCGCATCTTCAGCTTCGGCACGTTGAGCGCCAGCGCGAGCAGCAGGCCCACCGTCACGCCGATGGTGACGTTCGTCACCGTCCACACGATGGTGAAGAGCAGCGTGTAGTAGAAGTTCAGGTAGTTGAAGACCCACGAGCCATCCGCGGCCGTCTTCGCGAAGCTGAAGTCGCCCAGGATGTCCGCGTAGTTGCGGAAGCCCACCCACAGCTCCGACAACGGCTGGCTGCTGTTGTAGAGGTTGGCGTCCGTGAACGACAGCGTGATGCCGTAGGCGAAGGGGAAGAACACCAGCACCACCATGCCCACCATGGCCGGCGCGATGTACGCGTACGCCTGCCGGTACTCCACCGTCGTCCGCACCGCCCGGTGCAGCGCGCCCAGGCCGATGAACAGCAGCACCGCCAGGCCCAGCACGCCCAGCGCGCCCAGCGCCTTGCCCGCGTTGCCGCGCACCTGCGCGCCCGCCGCCGCCAGCTTGTCCGCGTCCGGCGCGCCGGAGTCCGTCAGCCGCCCCAGCGGACGGCGCATCATGTCCGCGTCCCACGCGCCGGGCTTCAGCGCCGGGTCCGCCTTCAGGTTGTTGGCGGCGATGAGCGACTGGGCCTTCTCGCCGCGCGTGCGCAGCTCCGCGCTGACGGCGTTCTCCGTCTCCCGCAGCTCCGCGTCCAGCGCGCGCAGCGAGTACACGGTGTAGCCACCCAGGCCCGCCAGGAACAGCGCCGCCGCCACCGCCACGCGCACGCCCTGGCGCGACAGCGCGAACACCGCGGCCGCGCACGCCGCCAGCGGCAGCAGGAACGCCAGCAGCACCGCCGTCCACGACGGCGCGTCAGCCTTCACCACCGCCGGGGTGAGGGACTCCACGGAGCCCACCACCTGCCCGTCCACCTCCACGGGCGCGGACAGCAGGCGGCTGGCGCCCGCGTCGAGCAGCTCCGACTCCACCTCCGGCTTGCGCGCCCCGCCCTCCTCGCGGTTCGTCTCCACCGCGGTGCGCAGGCGCTGGCCGCGGTCGTACAGCGGCTTCTCGTCGCGCGACAGCTTGCGCGGCGCCGCCTTCTCCCCGGTGTCCTGCGGGAAGGTGGACGCCTCCAGCCGGATGCCGCTGAAGGCGATGACGCGCACGGCGCTGCCCGGCATGCCGGGCCAGCCCGCCACCACGGCACGCACGGCGTCGCCCGTGCCTCCCGCGCGCTGCACCAGGTCCGCCAGCCCCAGCAGGGACACGGCGGCGGTGCGCTGCTCGCGCTCCGCCGCGCGCTCCTGGTTGGCGCGCGCCAGCAGGCCGTGCGCCAGCAGCAGGGACACGCCCAGCGCCAGGGCGAGCCCCACCAGCACGCGCCCCCGGTGCCCGCCCGCACGGCCGGACGGGCCCGCGGTGGAGGGGCCTGTCGCGGCGTTGTTCAGCGGAGTGCCGGCCGGCGTGGGGGCGCCGGCCTGGGAGGGCGACTGCTGGGGGGCGTTCTGGCTCACTTCAGGTCCTCACTTACTTCTTGCGCAGGCCGGCGACGTCCTTCGCCACGCTCTTCTGGGCCGCGTCCAGCGCCGCCTTGGGGGTGGCGGTGTTCTTGAACACGGTGTTCATCGCGCTGGTGGCGGGGGTCCAGACCATGGACATCTCCGGCAGGTTGGGCATGGGCACCGCCACGTCCACCTGGGCCTTCATCGCCTTGAGCAGCGGATCCGCGGCCACCTTCGCGTCCTGGTACACCGCCGTGTTGGACGGGCTCTGGCGGCCTTCCAGCGCCAGCGTCTTCTCCGCGCCCGCGTCGGTGAGGAACTTCGCGAAGTCGTACGCCGCTTCCTTGTTCTTGGACGGGGCGGCCACGTACACGCCCTCCACCGTCATCCAGGGCTTCAGCGGCGTGCCCTTGTTCTCATCCAGCGTGGGCAGTGGCGCCAGGCCGTACTCCACGTTCTTGGCGACCTCGCCCAGGAACCACGGGCCGGAGAACACCATCGCGGCCTTGCCCTCGTTGAAGAGGGAGGTGATGAGCGCGCTGGAGGGCTCCGCGGGGAGGATGCCGTCCTTGTTCTTCCACTTGAGGACCTGCTCCACCGACTTCACGTTGGCGGGCGAGTTCATCGTGGGGGCGCCCTTCGCGTCGAACACGCCACCGCCGAAGCCGTTCATCACCGCCGCGTGGTAGTAGAAGTCGTTGTACGCGTACGCCAGCCCGAAGCGGCCCGCCTTGGAGTCGGTGAGCTTCTTGGCCATCGTCACCAGCTCGCCGGACGTCTTGGGCGGCGTGGGGACCAGCTTCTTGTTGTAGATGAGCGTGATGACCTTGTAGTTCAGCGGCAGGCCGTACGTCGTCCCCCGGTACGTCATCGCCTCCATCGTCGTGGGGATGAAGCGCTTCTTCGTGGCATCATCCAGGAAGAAGTCGATGGGCTCCACCGTGTTGCCCGCTTCAATCCAGCCGCCCAGCCGGTCCTGCGCGAAGATGAAGAGGTCCGGGCCCTTGCCGCGCGGCACGGTGGCGCTGATTTTATCCGCGTAGGCGTCGTAGGGCACCGCCAGCGTGGTGACCTTGACCTTGCCTTCGTTCGCCTTGTTGTACTCGGCGACCACCTTCTCCAGCGCGGCCTTCTCCTCCGCGCGGTAGGCGTGCCAGAGCACCAGCTCCGTGGCGGCGAAGGACGGGACGGGCAACAGGCCGACTGCGCACAGACAGAGGGCCGCGAGCAACGTTCGCAGGTGCGTCATTGGGGAAAGCCTCCGGGATATCAAACGGACAGCCGCAGCTCGGATTCAGCGTCGAAGAGGTGCAGGGACTCCAGCTCCACCGTCACGGGCACGGCGACGCCCGGCTCCGGGGTGGCCTGGGGCGGCAGGCGGAAGACCAGCGGGTTGTCCCCCAGGCGGGCGTGCACGATGAGCTCGTTGCCCAGCGGCTCCACCAGCTCCACGCGCGCCTCCACCGGCGAGGACTCGCCGCGCGCCGTGGCGCCCGCGGGCAGGATGTTGTCCGGACGCAGGCCCACCTTCACCTTGCGGCCGCCCTTCCCCGCCGTCGCCGCGCGCAGCTTCTGCGGCACCGGCAACCGGAAGCCGTCACCGGACAGCGACGTGCCGTCCGCGTCCAGCGTGGCGGCGAGCATGTTGATGGGCGGCGTGCCGATGAACTGCGCCACGAACACGTTGACCGGCTTCTCGTAGACCTCCAGCGGGGTGCCCAGTTGCTGGAGCTTGCCGTCCTTCATCACCGCGATGCGGTGGCCCATGGTCATCGCTTCGATCTGGTCGTGCGTGACGTAGACGGACGTGACCTGGAGCCGGTGCTGCAGCTTCTTGATCTCCGAGCGCATCTGCACGCGCAGCTTCGCGTCCAGGTTGGAGAGCGGCTCGTCGAAGAGGAACACCGCCGGCTTGCGCACGATGGCGCGGCCCAGGGCCACGCGCTGGCGCTGGCCGCCGGACAGCGCCTTGGGCTTGCGGTCCAAGAGGTGCGTGATGCCCAGAATCTCCGCCGCCTCGTCCACCAGCTTGTCCATCTCCGGCTTGGGCGTCTTGCGGATCTTGAGGCCGAACTCCAGGTTCTGCCGCACGGACATGTGCGGGTAGAGCGCGTAGTTCTGGAACACCATGGAGACGTCCCGGTCCTTCGGTGGCAGCGCGTTCACCGCGCGCTCACCGATGGAGATGGTGCCTCCCGAAATCTCCTCCAGGCCGGCGATCATCCGGAGCGCCGTGGACTTGCCGCACCCGGACGGCCCCACGAGGACCATGAACTCATGGTCGCGGATATCGAGGTTGAGCCCCTCGATGACCGACACGTCTCCGTACCGCTTCGCCACGTCCTTGAACGACACGCCGGCCATCAGGCCCTCCAGCAAGAGCCCCGCTCGCGCCGGTGACAACAGCACGTCCGGGTCAGGTTCTGCGCACGCTCCGCCGGGTGCCTCACGGCACGCGTCCGAGGATGCGCGCGGACAGCGGCGGCAGCGCCAGGTCCAGCGTGGCGCCCGCCTTCGTCCGCCCTCCGTTCAGCAGGTCCTCCACCTCGCCGACGCCCGTCCAACCGTCCGGCCACGGCACCGACGCCGTGCCCTTCGTCTTGCCGCGGTTCACCGCCACCACCACCGTGTCGCCCGACGCTTCGTCCCGCCGCTGGAAGACATACACATCGCCCTCCGTGGAGAGCGGCGCGTGCACGCCCCGCGACAGGGCCGGATGCGCGCGGCGGATGGCGATGAGGCGCTTGTAATACTCGCGCAGGGACTCGTCGCGTTTCTTGCCCGCGCCCGGCTTCACCGCTTGCTTGCCCCACGGCATGTCGCCGCGGTTCTGCGGCCAGTCCCCGCCCGCGCGGCCCACTTCCTCGCCGTAGTAGATGACGGGGATGCCGGCCGTCGTGAGCTGCAGCGTGGCGGCCAGGCGGAAGAGGGGCACGTTGCCCTGGAGCTGGTGCAGCGCCCCGTCCACGTCGTGCGACGACAGGAAGTGCGCCAGGTGGTGCCCCGCCGTCACCTTCGCGCGCGACTGGAGATAGCGGTCGAACGCCACCGTGCGGCCGCGCCCCTGGATGAAGCCGAGCGTGTTGCCCTGGAAGGCGAAGTCGAACCCGGCGTCCATCTCATCCGGGGTGAAGTACGACGCCAGTGACTCCACGTCGCCGCCCCACAGCTCGCCCAGCAGGAAGAAGTCCGGGGAGACCTCCGCGCGCGTGCGGCGGCGGTGCTCCTTCCAGAAGTCGTGCGACACGTGCTTCACGGTGTCCAGCCGGAAGCCGTCCACGCCGGAGCGCTTCGCCCAGTCAAGCTGCGCGTCCAGCAGGTACTTCGCCACCTCCGGCCGCTCCGTCTTGAAGTCCGGCAGGCCCGCCACGCACGACGTCAGGTCGTCCGAGCCGCAGGTGCCCTTGTCCTCGGAGCGCAGCCAGTCCGGGTGGTCCTTCAGGTAGCGCGAGTTGTAGCCCGGGTGGTTGTAGACGACGTCCAGCAGCACGCGGATGCCGCGCGCGTGCGCCGCGTCCACCAGCGCCTTGAAGTCCGCCTCCGTGCCGAAGCGCGGATCCAACGCGTGGAAGTCGTCCGCCCAGTAGCCGTGGTAGCCCCAGTCCGGGAAGCCGGAGCCGGTCACGAAGCCGGGGATCTGCTGGAGCAGCGGCGTCACCCACAGCGCCGTCACGCCCAGCGACGACAGCTCGTCCAGGTTCGCGGTGAGCCCCTTCAGGTCGCCGCCGTGGAAGGTGCCCGGCGCCTTCACGTCGCCCTTCTCGTTGTTGGAAGGGTCGCCGTCCGCGAACCGGTCCACCACCACGAAGTACAGCACCTCGTCCGCCCAGGGCCGCGCGGGCTCCTTCTTCGCCGGAGCCTGGAGGGGCTGCGCGGGCGCGGCCTCCTTCACGGGTTCCGGCGCGGGGGTGGCGGCAGCCTCCGTCGCGGGCGCGGCGGGCTGCGTCGCGGCGGCCTCCGGCGCGGGTTGCGTCGGCGTGGGGGCCGTGGCGCACCCCGCCAGACACAAGGCGACCAGGCCCTGGAACATCGGGCGCCACCGACCGCGGTGGGAGACAGCGTTCGGTTGTGGGCAGGGGAGGCGTGAGGCCATCTGGGCGCGGCACTGTATCCAACAGTCTTGAAATGGGTGAAGGGGCGTCGGAACAATCGGCTGATGCCGCAACGCGCCATGTCCAGGATGTCTTCCTCTGCACATCCGTGTGACGCATGGCGTGAGCGGACTCAACGGAGCGCGCGGTTCCTGCCGCACCGCGTCTCGTTTTCGGGCCCCGTTGGCATCCGACGTCACGGGGTGGATGCGCCGGTCCCGACGCGGATCATCCAGAGGGTCACGCAAACCGCGAAAGCGCTCCGCGATCACCCGTGACAGGACCGGCTGCTACCGTGCCCGGGATTTACACCCCCTCTGGAGGTTTCCCCTGAGAGTTCCATTCGCAGTCCCCCGCATGACGCGAGCGCTCGCGTTCGGCGGGCTCTTCGCCGCGCTGCTTCCCATGTCCTCGCTGGCGGCGCCCACGTCGGTGACGGTCGTTGGCGATCTGCAGAGCGAGGCAGGCTGTGCCGCGGACAACGACCCCGGCTGCGCGCAGACGGCGCTGACGTATGACGCGGCGGACGACAAGTGGCAGGGCTCGTTCAACGTGCCGGTGGGCACGTGGCACTTCAAGGTCGCGCTGGACGGTTCGCTGTCGCAGACACACGGCGGCCCCGGCGGCGCGGACGTGGTGCTGAACCAGACGGCGGCGGGCGCGGTGAAGTTCTACTTCGACGCGAACACGCTGTACGTGACGAGCAACCGCTCCAGCACCATCGCCACGGTGGCGGGCACGCTCCAGAGCGAGCTGGGCTGTCCCGGTGACTGGTCCCCGGACTGCCTGCGCACGATGATGCAGGACCCGGACGGCGACGGCGTCTACACCTTCACCACGAAGGCGCTGGCGAAGGGCACCTACGAGTGCAAGGTCGCGCTGAACGAGGGCTGGGCGGAGGCCTACCCCAGCAGCAACTACACGTTCGCCGTGGAGCAGGACCTCCAGGAGATGCTCTTCACGTGGAACAACGACCCGAAGTCGACCAACTACCACAAGGTGACCGTGCGGCCCGCTGACGCTCCCGCGGGCAACCTGCTGCTGGCGCGGGCGCACTGGGTGGCGCGCGACACGTTCGTGTGGAGCCCGGAGGTCGCGGTGCCCGAGGGCACGGTGTTCAAGCTGCACACGGCGCCCACGGGCGGCATGACGCTCACGGGCGAGGGCGTGCAGGGCGGCACCGCCGTGACCCTGACGGTGGATCCAGCCGGCCTCACCGCGGCGCAGGCGGCGCGCTTCCCGAACCTGGCGGGCAAGCCGGTGCTGAAGCTGTCGCAGGCGGACGCGGCGAACGCCGCCACGTGGCTCAAGGGCCAGCTGGCGCTGTCCGCCACGAACGCGGAGGGCAAGCCGCTGGACGCCACCAGCGCGCAGCTCGCGGGCGCGCTGGACGACCTGTACGCGTATGACGGCCCGCTGGGCGCCACGTTCGAGAACGGCATCCCCACGCTGCGCCTGTGGGCCCCCACGGCGAAGAGCGTGAACCTGCTCCTGTTCGCGGAAGGCAGCCCCACGTCCACCTTCACCCGCGTGCCCATGACGGCCGGCGACAAGGGCGTCTGGAGCGCGACGGGCGACGCGACGTGGAAGGGCCGCTACTTCCTCTACGAGGTGGAGGTCTACGCCCGCAAGGAGAGCAAGGTCGTCACCAACCGCGTCACCGACCCGTACTCGGTGGCCCTCTCCATCAACAGCGAGCTGAGCCAGATCGTGGACCTTTCGGACCCGGCGCTCGCGCCGCAGGGCTGGAGCACGCTGGCGAAGCCGGCGCTGGAGGCCCCGGAGGACATCGTCCTCTACGAGCTGCACGCGCGCGACTTCAGCATCAACGACCTGACGGTGCCGGAGAACGAGCGCGGCACGTTCAAGGCGTTCACGCACGAGTCCGACGGCATGAAGCACCTGACCCGGCTGGCGAAGGCGGGCCTCACGCATGTGCACCTGCTGCCGGTGTTCGACATCGCGACCATCAACGAGGACCGCGCGGGGCAGCAGCACCCGGCGGGCGACCTGGTGTCGCTGCCGCCGGACTCCGACCAGCAGCAGGCGGCGGTGAAGGCCGTGTCGGACCTGGACGGCTACAACTGGGGCTATGACCCGTACCACTACACGGTGCCGGAGGGCAGCTACTCCACCAACGCGCAGGGCACGACGCGCACGGTGGAGTTCCGGCAGATGGTGCAGGCGCTCAACCAGCACGGCCTGCGCGTGGTGATGGACGTGGTCTACAACCACACCAACTCCTCCGGGCAGGACGCCAAGAGCGTGCTGGACCGCATCGTCCCGGGCTACTACCACCGCCTCAGCGAAGACGGGAACGTGGAGACCAGCACCTGCTGCCAGAACACCGCGTCCGAGAACGCGATGATGGAGAAGCTGCTCATCGACTCCGTGGTGACGTGGGCCAAGGCGTACAAGGTGGACGGCTTCCGCTTCGACCTGATGGGCCACCACATGAAGTCCAACATGGTGAAGCTGCGCGCCACGCTGGACGCGCTCACCGTGGAGAAGGACGGCGTGGACGGCAAGGCCATCTACGTCTACGGCGAGGGCTGGGACTTCGGCGAGGTGCAGAACAACGCGCGCGGCACCAACGCCACGCAGGCCAACATGGCGGGCACGGGCATCGGCACGTTCAACGACCGCCTGCGCGACGGCGCTCGCGGCGGTGGCCCCTTCAGCGGGCTCCAGGAGCAGGGCTTCATCAGCGGCCTGCTGTCCGACCCGAACGGCACGGACCAGGGCACGGAGGCGGCGCAGAAGGACAAGCTGCTGCGCTACAGCGATTGGATCCGCGTGGGCCTCGCCGGCAACCTGAAGGACTACTCGCTGGTGGACCGCACCGGCGCCACCGTCACGGGTGAAGGCGTGGACTACAACGGCGCCAAGGCCGGCTACACCCTGGACCCGCAGGAGGTCATCACCTACGTCTCCGCGCACGACAACGAGACGCTGTTCGACGCGGTCCAGCTGAAGGCGCGGCGCGACCTGCCCATGGCGGAGCGCGTGCGGATGAACAACCTGGGCGTGTCGCTGGTGGCGCTGGGCCAGGGCATCCCGTTCTTCCACGCGGGCGACGAGCTGCTGCGCTCCAAGTCGCTGGACCGCAACAGCTACAACTCCGGTGACTGGTTCAACAAGATTGACTGGACCTACCAGTCCAACAACTGGGGCGTGGGCCTGCCCCCGGCCGCGGACAACCAGGGCAACTGGCCGCTCTTCGGGCCGCTGCTGGCGGACGCGGCGCTGAAGCCGGCGTCGGCGGACATCGTCCGGGCGCGCGACCACTTCGAGGAGATGCTGACCATCCGCAAGAGCTCGCGGCTGTTCCGCCTGCGCACCGGTGACGAGGTGAAGCAGTTGGTGCACTTCGAGAACACCGGCCCGGACCAGATCCCGGGCCTCATCGTGATGGCCATGCAGGACCACGGCACGAACGCGGAGGGCAAGCGCGCCATCGTGCTGTTCAACGGCACGGACGACGCGCAGACGTTCAAGGCGGACGCGTACAAGTCCCTGAAGCTGAAGCTCCACCCGGCGCAGCAGGCGTCCACGGACCCCGTGGTGCGCACGTCCGCGTACGACGCGGCCACGGGCGGCTTCACGGTGCCCGCGCGCACCACCGCGGTGTTCGTCACCGACGACGCGGTGGTGGACCCGGATCCGGATCCGCAGGACCCGGGCGAGTCCGACGGCTGCAACTGCCAGAGCACGGTGCCCGGCCCGCTGGGCGCCACCAGCCTGCTGATGCTGTGCGGCCTGGCGCTGAAGCTGCGCCGCCGCCGGGCGTAGTCCCGGAAGCCACCGGCTGGAAATGAAGCGGGCCCCGGATGCGGCAAGCGCGTCCGGGGCCCGTGGTGTTTCAGGGGTGGGGAGCCTCAGGGGACGGTGAGGATCTCCGCGCCCGTGTCGGTGACGAGCAGGGTGTGCTCGAACTGGGCGCTGCGCAGGCCGTCCGCGGTGACGACGGTCCAGTCGTCGTTCCACGTGCGGTGGTCCCAGTGGCCCTGGTTGATCATCGGCTCCACGGTGAAGACCATCCCGGGCTTCATGATGGTGTCAGCTTCCGGCTCGTAATAGTGGGGCACCTGGAGGGCCGTGTGGAACGTCTCACCGATGCCGTGGCCGCAGTAGGCGCGCACCACGCTGGTGCCGTTCTTCACGGCGTGGGCCTCCACCGCGCGGCCGATGTCGCTGATCGGCCGGCCGGGCTTCACCGCGGCGATGCCGATGTCCAGGCACTCCTTCGCGATCTGCACCAGGCGCTGGTGCTGCGGCTCCACGTTGCCCACCAGGTACGTGGCCGAGCAGTCGCCGTGGACGCCATCCAGGTAGATGGTGATGTCCAGGTTGACGATGTCGCCGTCCTCCAGCGCGCGGCTGTCGGGGATGCCGTGGCAGATGACCTCGTTGACGGAGGTGCAGAGCGACTTGGGGAACTTGTGGTAGTTGAGCGTGCTGGGGTAGCCGCCGCGCTTGAGGTAGGCCTCGTGCGCGATGGCGTCCAGTTCGTCCGTGGTGATGCCCACGCGCACGTGCTGGGCGGTCTCCACCAGCACCTGGGCTGCGGCCTGACAGGCGCGGCGCATGCGGGCGATGACGTCCGGCGACTTCACGTCCGGCTCGTTGCGCGAGCGCGAGGGACGGCCGGCCATGGAGTCCGCGTAGTCCGGCCGGGCGATGGTGATGGGCACCACGCGGCGGGGGCTGACGATGCCGGGGCGGACGCCCTTGCGGTTGGTGTCGGGGCCCTTCTTGCGGGCCTCCACGGTGTCCGCGCCGCGGTGGCACTTCTTGTACTTGGAGCCACTGCCGCACCAGCAGGCGTCATTGGGCCCGGGGAGGACGGCGGGGGCGGTTCGGGGGGTGGCGGTGGTCATCGGGAACCTCGGGAGCTTGTGTCGGTGATGGCGGCCTGGCGGGCGCGGGCCCAGCGGAGCATCTGGGGTTTGAGCCAGAGGCGCGGGCGCCCGGCGCCCAGGTCGAGCACCGGACGGGGCATGTCCGGATAACGGCGCAGGTACGTGCTGACGCTGTTGGGGTGGGCCAGGCGCAGGAGGCCCGCCACCTCCTGGGCGTCAATCAGGTCCTTCGTGTTCACCAGGGGGCACATGGGGCGTGTCTATACCCATAGACACCTGGGGATGCACGGTTTCCTTCCCGCGCGCGGGGCCGGGAGACCTGCCGGCCAGGGGCCTGCCTGCTTCCGGACACGACAAAGCCCCGGGCTCCATGGAGGAACCCGGGGCTTCGGGACGGCAGGGACGTCAGGTGGGGAGGACTACTCCGCCCACCAGGTCTCGGTCATCACGCTGAAGCCGTTCACGGTGTCCACGTAGATGTGGACGGTGTTGCGGCTCCAGGGGTCGTTCTCGTAGGTGATGATGCAGCCCTTGAACGACCGGCCCGCGATGAGCGAGTCCAGGTTCGCGTAGCCCGCGGTGCGGACCGAGGCGGGGATGAGGGTGTTGCCGTTGACGTAGGCGACGGCGTTCTGGACCGCGGCGCGCACCTCGGCGGCGTCGGCCAGGTTCGGGCGGATGGCGGCGCCGGACGGGACGCTGGAGGGCTCCAGGCCGAAGCACGTCTTGTCATCGCGGTAGGCGTGGCCGGCGGACGCGATGTTCCACCAGTCGAAGTGGCGCAGGGTGGTGGCGCCATAGGAGCCGTTGCTGGGGATGGCGTTCACCGCGGCGAAGAGCGCCTCCAGGGGGCGGCTCAGGGTGGCGGAGTTGCGGATGTTGCGGAAGCTCACGTCACCGATGCCCGCCGTGTCCGCGATCTGCTGCGCGGTGGTGAAGGGGCGGGTGTTGAGCAGGTTCACGGCGCCGTTCCACGCGTCCGGCAGGACGTCGTGCAGCTCCGAGTCGTCGATGCTGTTCACCAGCGCCACGATGGCGGTCTGGTCGTCACGGGAGATGGCGATGCCGTCCAGGATGCCGACGCAGTCCGCGTCGATGTAGTCCAGGGTCCGGGCGCCGCCTTCAATCTGCTTGAGCCGGGTCGGGCCGACGAGCGACACGGAGGACAGGTCCGCCAGCGACGTGAACGGCGCGGTGGCGCGACGGTTCACGATGTTGGTGACCACGTTGCTGGGCAGGTAGCGGTCCAGGACCGCGTACGTCGCCGTGTTCGCGAACTCGAGGATGCCGGAGCACTCGATGGCCACGTCGACGTTCGTCTGGGTGAGGATGGGCGCCTGCTGCTGCTCGACGGCCGGGGTGGAGGGGGCGGACTCGGAGGGAGTCTCCGCCTGGGTACCGGGACCGCAAGCGGCGAGCATGCTCACGGCAAGAAGGGCTGTGCCAAGACGACGCATCAGGAACTCCTGAATGGGGGGAGGTGCTGCGATGAGACGCGGCTCAATACACCAAATCCGTCTGACACACCCCGCCCGTCGCGCGACTTGTTCATGTCACATTTCAGTCACCGCCGATTGATTCCGCTGGGAGCATTCCGCGCGGGCACCAGGGTGAGACTTCCTGACGTGAGAGCACATGCCGAGGGGGTTCCGTCCCGTGTCCGGATGGAGTGACCTTCCAGGTCGAGTGGACTTCATGCGACCCTCTGGGTCCATGAGTCCGGAAGGGTCACAGGTGTTCCCGGCGGCGCTCCAGCCCGGCGCGGTGGTGGGGTGCTGGCGCGTGCTGGGGGCGTTGGGGGTGGGCGGGTACGGCGCGGTCTACCGGGTGGAGCCGCTGGACGCGCCGGGGCGGAGCTTCGCGCTCAAGCTGTCGCTGCATCCGGATCCCGCCCGGGCGCTGCGGGAGATGGCGCTGCTGCTGGACCGGGCGTGGCACCCGAACGTCGTGCGGGTGCATGCCACGGGGCGGTGGCCGGATCCGGTGGAGGGGCTGCCGTACTTCGTCATGGACTGGGTGGAGGGGCTGGCGCTCCACGTCTGGGCGGAGACGGTCAACCCCACGTTCCGGCAGGTGGCCATGGTGGGGGGCTCGGTGGCGATGACGCTGGGGGTGTTGCACGCACGGGGCGTGCTGCACCGGGACCTCAAGCCGGAGCACCTGTTGATCCGCACGCGGGGGCAGGTGCCGGTGCTCATCGACTTCGGCGCGGGGGACCAGGCGGGGGCCATGACGCTCACGACCACCACCCTGCCCCCGGGCACGCTGCACCTGCGCAGCCCGGAGGCCATCCGCTTCCAGCAGCGCCACTGGAGGCAGCCGGAGCTGCGCTATCCGTACAGCGCGGCGGATGACCTGTATGCCCTGGGGGTGTGCCTGTACCGGGCGGTCACCGGGCACTACCCGTTCCCGCCGGGGCAGGAGCCGGAGTTGCTGTCGGTGGCCATCACGGAGCGGCTGCCGCCGTCGCCCCGGGACATCAACCCGCAGGTGCCGGAGCCCCTGTCGCGGGCCATCCTGGGGCTGCTGGAGAAGGAGCCGGAGCAGCGGCCCCGCACGGGAGAGGCGGCGCATTCGGAGCTGATGCGGGGGCTGCTCTCCGGTGGGGCGGCGGCGTTCGAGGCGCACCTCTTCGATGAGATTCCGGGCAAGCCGAATCAGATTCGCCGTCCGGCCTGGCCGGAGCAGCCGTACCTGACGCCCGCGCCCCGGCCCCGGGCCGCGCCGGTGGTGGCGTCGGCCCCGCGCCGGTTGCCGGCCTGGGGCTGGGTGGGGGTGGCGGTGTGCCTGGGGTTGCTGCTGGCGGGACCTGGGACCTGGGAGGTCCTTCTTCGGGGCTGGACTCGCCATACAACCCCACGGGTCCCAGAGAGTGTTTCCGCCCCGGTTGGTCATAAACTGGCCAGCGCACCGGACAGCCCGCACAGTGTTCCTGTCGCCGCCCAGCCGCTCGCGAGCCCTTCCCCGGCGACCGCTACCTCCATGGTGGCACTTCCCAAGGAACACACTCTCGTGACGACAAAACCCTCTGTTCCACCGTCTCCGAAGACTGGTCGCACCCTCAAGACCGCGGCGATTGCGTCCTGCGTGGCGGGCATGGCCTGCGCCAGCGCGCCCCTGGTGGATCGCCCCACGCCTCCCGCCGAGGACTGTCCGCTGGATGCGCAGGAGGCCATGCAGAAGCTGAAAATCGAAGGCCTCCAGTGGTCCGCCATGTTCGAGCCGAGCACGCGCGCCGATGGATTCGTCACGGTCCGCGAGGGACGTGCCGCTGTGTACACGCAAGGCAGCGGGGGGCGTGTGCATTGGGGCTCCATGCTGACCGGTACGCTCTACGTCGGCTCAAAGCGGGTCTACGGTCGGTTCACCCAACTGCGGCAGAAGAAGACAGGTGAAACATTTCCCGTCTGTATCGAGCTCTGGTTCCTCGACGACAGCACTCGGGGCATTCCTCGCAGTGAAGGGGGAGACGAGAACACCGCGGTCGTTCCCAACATGATGTCCGTGCGTGGAGTGTGGCGATACGACGAATAGGAGGACACATGCTCCTGTTCTTGCTTCCGTTTCTGGCAGCCGCGGATGGAGGGGTGTCCGCCGATGCAGTCACGCCGCTTCCCGACCAGGTCTGTCCTGTTGTGGGATTGGCGGCGATGCTCTCCAAGACGACCCTGGATCAAAGGGGAGTCAAGGCATTGGAATTGAGGGGGCTCTCGGGCGTGGAATTCCAGGTCAGGAGCTTCCGCTCCGCCCGCCGGGTCTCGGTGCAGCTGGAATTCTCCGGGCCAATGCCACTGTCAGGCAAGGTCGCCAGGGCGAGCCTCATGGGTCCGAATCATCAGCCCTTGACGATCGTGGAAGTGATTGAGGTTGCGCCCGCCCCTGAAGACGGAATCGCCCGGATCATCGTGGAAGCCGAAGCCCAGCCCCGGGAGGCGCACGGTGTCTACACGCTGGAACTCCAGGACGCGGAAGGCACGCGACTGCTCGTCCAGCCAGGAGTGCGGTTCCCTTCCATCTGATCAACCCACGCCGGTCAGGGCATGACAGGCCGCATGAGACCGGCCTTGGCCAGCAGCGCGCTGACACGGTGGCCCTGCTCGACGTGCTCGGGGTTCCTCGCGGAGATGCGCTCTGGCGAGAGGATGATGAGAGCCCCCCTGTCCTCGACGGGCTCGATGCGGACCGGCGCCGGGAGCGGTGGCACCGTCCCCCGGCGTCGCGACTGGTACGTGACCCAACCCACGAACGCACCCGCGGTTGAGTCCGCGTTCATCTGCTTACGGTATTCATGGGATCCGGCAAAAGCCCAATCAGGGTCGAATGCGAGCGCCATGCTTCGAAGCACGCCGCTCAACACAGGCATTGAAAGCAGCCGCTCCGTATGAGGCCCCTTGTTCGGAAGGGACATGAGGCAGAGATTGGCGTTGACCTCGCTAAATGCCCCACAAACCGTGTTCAGGTCCACTCTGTCAGTCCCCAGTCCGCCATTCACAGACAAGAAACGAAAGCCGAGCGACTCAAAAACCGGCCCGCCCTTTTCTCGATTCACACCGCGCCGGAACAACTCGGCGAGCGTGGCGACATCGGGTGGCATCAGCGGGTACTTGCGCACGTCCTTGAGTGACCGGGTGGACTTGTACCAGGTCGTCAAGAGCGGGTCATATGGGGAGAGCAGGTTGAGGAAGTCCGCAGTGCGCCGGGCGCATTCCTCGGGAGACTCTTTGCGCGGTCCCCAATAGGCGCCTGCGTAATACGTCTCAGGCCAAGCAGTGGTTTCGGAGCTGGCGGTCACGCGGTTTCCTTGGCGCGCTGGGTAGCGATGTTCAGGACACGGACGGCGAGCAGTTCCTTATGCTGCTCGGAATACGTCGTCTGCGCGAAGGAAGCCTGAAGGAAGAGTTCAAAAGAGCTGTTACGTCGCTTGCTCGGGATGTACGGCCCTTCAATCATCCCCTGAAAGATGCGCGTGACCTCTTCGGCTTGCCTGAACGAAGCGGGATGTACGGCATCAGCGAGCGTGACCGGCGACTTGTCCCCTTGGGAGAAGAAGAGGCTCGCAGCCTTTCGCTTCTGGAACCCGCCGATGAATTGACGCGTGCCTACCATCGCTGGTGCGGGCGCAAGAAGCAGGGCGAAGATTGTCTGCGCCTTCTCGAAGAAGGCCCTCTGTTGGGAAGTGATGGCAAGTACACCCTGGCCATGGCCATCGCCATGGACTCCGTGTGGGCAGAGACCGCCGATGCCCTTGAAGGAATGGCCCATCCCACGGCCGTCCTCGCCACTATCACTTCGGCGGCGACGGTCTACATGCTCCTGTGGGCGCTTCCCGAGCCCTTGTCGAAGGGCCTGGCAGCCATCCTGACAGCGACCGCCATGGCGTACCTGGGCGTGGACACCGTGTGGCGGATTCTCGATGGCTGGATAACCCTGGTCCGCAGCGTTGATCAGGCCACTACCTTCGATGGAATCCGTGATGCGGGAGAAGCCTATGGCCAGGTCCTGGGGAAGAACGCTGCCCGCATCTTCGTCATGTTGGTGACCGCGGCGCTGGGCCAGACCGCTGGGGAATTGGCCATCCGAACCTCCTCACTGCCTGGATCCGCGCCAGCAGCACTCGCAGTCGAAGCCGAGGCAGGCATCCAGTTCTCCGCAATCAGTGGTGTGGAGTCCGTGGCGATGACAGCCGAGGGCTTCACCATCGCTCTGGCGCCGAACGCGGTAGCAATGTCATCGAGAGGCAATGGCGGGCGCCGCACCGAGAAACATCACATGGCGACCCTCCGCAATGAGAAGTCCACATTGCGCGGTGGCCCCTGGACACCTCGTTTCAGGGACCTCTTCAAGAAGGCAGGGATGGAACTGAAGGATCCGGAGAATGTCGTTCCCGTGCCCGGGCACCGGGGTCCGCATCCCGAGCAGTACCACCGGATTGTCTTCCGCGAGTTGGAAGGCGCCATGCGTGGGTGTCGGTCCGTTTCACAGTGTCAGGCCCTCCTTCAAGCGGTGCTCCGGACACTGGCCCGTGAAATCAAGCAGCCTGGGACCGAACTCAACCTGCTCGTCACGCAAGGCACACCGAACTAGAGATACCCCATGAGCCGCCGCTTCTTCGAACTCCATGACGACGTTCAGTGGCCTGGGCGTTGGCACCTCACCCATCCGACCCATCCGGACGGTTCGGAGTTGGCGGACCCCTGGCAGTTCACGGAGGGACGCACCATCGTCGTCCCTCCCAGGCTCCGGGTTCCCATCGACGTCCCAGGCCACGCACTTGATTTCTCCCTCGCGGGACTGAGCGTTCCCGTCGTCCACGTCCGGGTCGCCGACGTCTTCCTCGAAAGAGCCCCCCGGGACGTGCAGCTCCTACCCGTCGAGGTCCCCGGCCATCCCGACCAGTACTGCGTCCTCGTCGTGACCCGGCTCCTGGAGTGCATCGACGAGCACGCATCCCGAGTGCGGTTCTGGAGTGCGGAGGATGGCATCCCGGAGAAGGTGGGGCAGTACTCCTCCGTGCGGGATCTGCACGTCGATCCCGCTCGCATCGCGGATGCACGCGTCTTTCGAGCCAGGGGTTGGCCAGGTCCCCTCCTCATCTCCGAGGAGATCAAGCACGGCCTGGAGGCACTGAAGGCCACGGGCGTCCTGTTCACGCCGGTCTAGAACCCCGTCGATAGCGCGATCTGCTCCGTGCGCTCCACGTCCGCGGCCACCTGCGCCAGCTTCTCGCGGATGGCTCCGGGCGCGTCCGGCCCCAGGAAGAGCCGCAGCGTCGGGACTCCCGCGGCCACGGCGTCCACGATGGCCTTCGCGGCCTTCACGGGGTCGCCGGGCTGCGTTCCGGCGGACTGCGCCACGTAGGCGCGCATCGGGCCCACCGTCTCCGCGTAGGGCGCCAGCTCCGGCATCGGCCGGTAGGACGGCCCCAGCAGCTTCGTGCGGAACATGCCCGGCTCCACGATGAGCACCTTCACCCCGAATGACGCGACCTCCTTCGCGAGCGACTCCGACATCCCCTCCAGCGCGTGCTTGGCCGCGCTGTAGGCGCTCACGCCGGGATACGTGACCAGCCCGGCCAGGCTCGACACCTGCACGAGGGTGCCGGTCCTGCGCTCCCGCATGTGCGGCAGCACCGCGCGCGTCATCGCCACCGCACCGAAGAACAGCGGCTCGAACACCGCTCGCAGCTCCGCGTCGCTCGTCTCCTCCACCGCGCCCAGCGTCGAGTACCCCGCGTTGTTCACCAGCACGTCGATGGCGCCGAAGCGCTTCAGCGCCGCCGCGATGGACTCCTGGACCTGCTCCGCCTTCGTCACGTCCAACCGCACCGCGAGCACCCGGTCCGGGGCCCGGGCCACCAGGTCCTCCAGCGTGCGCGGATCCCTCGCCGTCGCCACCACGCGCTCCCCTCTCGCGATGACCTCCTCCACGATGCTGCGGCCAAACCCAGACGACGACCCCGTGACGAACCAGACCTTGCCTTGTGCGCTCATGACTGCCTCCGTGGCCCATGAAGTACGCCCGTGCCCTCCGCTCCGAAACGCGTCGTCTCTGGATGCACTTTGTAGCTACGCTAAGGAATGCGCGACGACCTCTCCGGCCTCATGGCGTTCCTCGCGGTGGCCCGCAGACGCAGCTTCACCGCCGCCGCGGCGGAGCTCCGGGTCACTCCCTCCGCAGTGAGCCAGAGCCTCCGGGCCCTCGAGGCACGCGTCGGGGTGCGGCTCCTCCAGCGCACCACCCGCAGCGTCGGGCTCACCGAAGCCGGCACGCGGTTCCTCTCCCAGCTCGAACCCGCGATGCACGGCGTGCAGGAGGCCTTCGAGTCCCTGGGCGAGCTGCGCGACCGGCCCTCCGGACTCCTGCGCCTGACCCTGCCTCGCTACGGCTACCAGGAGGTGCTCGGTCCGCGCCTCGCGGAGTTCCTCACCGCCCATCCCGACATCCGCGTGGACATCCAGCTGGACGACGCACTCGTCAACATCGTCCAGCAGGGCTTCGACGCGGGCTTCCGCTTCGGTGAGCTGGTGGAGCGCGAGATGATCGCCGTCCCCGTGAGCGGCGACATCCCCATGTTCGTGGTGGGCGCACCGTCGTACTTCGCGACGCGCGGCAAGCCGAAGCACCCTCGCGACCTGCGCGACCACGACTGCATCAACTACCGCAGCCGGACCACCGGCGGCATCCTCCCCTGGGGCCTCACCGACGGCGGCAAGCGCATTGACGTCGCCGTCGCGGGCCGCGTGGTGCTGAATGACGCGGAGCTGGTGTTGGAGGCCGCCGTCGCCGGGCTGGGGCTCGCCTATGTCCCGGAGAGCCGCGCCCGGAGGCTGCTCGCGGAGAAGCGCCTGGTGCGCGTGCTCGACGCGTACTCCCCCACCCTCCCCGGCTTCTTCCTCTACTACCCGAGCCGGACCCACGTGCCGCCCAAGCTCAAGGCGCTCATCGACTTCTTCAAGCTGAAGCGGCGGCGCTGAGTCCGGCCGACACCGGCGGCGCCAGCCACGGGGCCGCCAGCGCTTCGGCCTCCTCCAGCAACCGCAGGCGCCGGGCATCGTCGGGGAACGGCGCCACCGACGTCCCGGGCAGCGCGTCGTACGTGCGCCCATCCAGCACCCGCCCCGCCGCCGCCTTGCGCTTGCCGCCCCACTGCTTGAAGAAGAAGGCCACGCCCGCCGCGGCGCACTGCTCGCGCACGGAGCGCACCCACTCCGGGTCCAGCGGCCGGGCCTTCGCGCCGCTCTCGCCTCCGACGATGACGCCGTCCACGCCGGTGAAGTCCACCGTGCCCAGGTCCTCCAGCAGCGGTTCGATGGACAGGAACCGCACCCGCGCGGGCGCCGCCCGCAGGTGCTTCACGCGCGGCAGGCCGTACTTCCGGTCCTCCACGCTCACGCCCCACCACACGTTCGGCAGCCTCGCCGCGAACGCCAGCCGCGTGGACAACAGCCGCTGCATCCGCTCCGCGCGCTTCGTCAGCACCTGGAACGTGTGCCAGTCCGCCAGCGCCATCACCCGCGCCACCGCCTCGATGTACGCCTCCGGGACGTCGTCCAGGAACAGGTCGCTCATCGAGTTCACGAACACGCGCTTGGAGGCCTTCCAGCGCAGCGGCTCGGCGAGCTTCCCCGGAATCAGCTTCAGGTCGAAGCCCTGCTCATAGGGATGCCCGGGCACGCCCCGGAACCGCTCCGCGAATGTCTCCGCGTAGCAGTGCTTGCACCCGGGGCTCAGCTTCACGCAGCCGCGCACCGGGTTCCACGTCGCGTCCGTCCATTCAATCTTGGAGTTGTCAGCCATGGCGTCCGGAAGGAACACCCGGCCCGCCTGCTCCCATCCCCTCCGCCTCCAACCCCTACTTCGCCGGAGGCGTGTCCACGCTCAGCGACTTCGCGCGCTTCTCCACCGCGCGCAGCGTGTCCACCACCGCGTCCTTCTGCCCCACGTTGGCCAGGAACCCCGGGATGGACCCCGCGGGGTCCACCGTGAACTTGTAGACGACCGAGGACGTGCCCCCGTCCTTCGACTCCACCCTCCAGCTGCCCTCGTTCAGCCGCAGGCGCACCACGTCCCGCCTGGCGGGGAACGCGTCCGGCTCCGCCTTCCAGCGCTGCTGGTACACGCCCGTCCCGTCCGGCGCGACCTTCGACTCCGTCACCACGTGGCAGATGTAGTCGCGCGAGGACACCACCGGCAGGTCCAGCCGCGTGTACGTGAGCCGCCCGCCGTCATCCGTGGGCCGCACCACCCGCGACTCCTTCACGTACGGCATGAAGAGCCGGTACGACTCCTGGTCCTCCAGCGCCGCCTGCACCTGCGCCGCGCTCGCCTTGAGCTCCCCTTCCGCCCAGATGTCCTTCGCCTTCGTCCCCGGACGGGGCCGCACCTTGATCACATAGGGCGTCGTCGCCACCGTCTCCCACTCCTGAGCCCCCGCCACGCCCGCCGCCAGCACCACCGCCAGGGCCAGGCCCCAGCGCCGCGTCATTCCCGACATGTGTCTGCCCTTTGGTTCCGCGCGTGCCCGGCCTTCGCGGCGCGTGCGTCACCTGTATCCCATCTTTCCGACACCCGAACGCCCCGAGCCTGCCCACGAACCGACGTGGGCACACAGGCCGCTCGACTTTGCGTGCAAGCCTTGGCAAGCCTTGCTCCCATGCGTCCTCACTTCTCCGGTCCCCCGCCCGAACGCGGCCTGTTCTGCAACCGCACGCTCAACATGCGTGCCATCAAGGCCGTGGGCTACGACATGGACTACACGCTCATCCACTACCGCGTGGAGGCGTGGGAACGCCGCGCGTACGAATACATTCGCGACCGGCTGGTGGAACAGGGCTGGCCCGTGGCCGACCTGACCTTCGACCCGATGCTCGCCATCCGCGGCCTCATCATCGACACCGCCAAGGGCAACCTGCTCAAGGCCAACCGCTTCGGCTTCGTGAAGAAGGCCCTCCACGGCAGCCGCCCCATGGACTTCGAGTCCCAGCGCGAGGCCTACAACCGCACCGTCATCGACCTGGCGGACCGGCGCTGGGTGTTCCTCAACACGCTGTTCTCCCTCTCCGAGGCCTGCATCTACGCGCAGCTCGTGGATCGCCTGGACGCCGGCCAGCTCCCCGGCCCCATGGGCTACGCGGACCTCTACGAGCACGTGCGCAAGAACCTGGACGCCACGCACATGCAGGGGCGCCTCAAGGCCGAAATCATCGCGGACCCCGAGCGCTACGTCATCGACGACCCGGAGACGCCGCTCGCGCTGCTGGACCAGAAGAACGCGGGCAAGAAGCTGCTGCTCATCACCAACAGCGAGTGGGCCTACACGGAGCCCATGATGCACTTCGCCTTCGACCGGCACCTGCCCGAGGGCATGACCTGGCGCCAGCTCTTCGACGTCGTCATCGTCAGCGCGCGCAAGCCCGAGTTCTTCACCACCCGCTCCACCCTCTTCGAGGTGGTGGAGGCCAACGGCGAGGCGCTCCTGCGTCCGCACTCCGGGCCGCTCGACAAGAGCAAGCCCTACTTCGGCGGCAGCGCGCTGGAGCTGGAGCGGCACCTGGGCCTGTCCGGCGACGAAATCCTCTACGTGGGCGACCACATGTTCGGCGACGTGCACGTCACCAAGAACGTGCTGCGCTGGCGCACCGCGCTCATCCTGCGCGAGCTGGAGGACGAGGTGCGCGCCATCGCCGCCTTCCGCGCCACCGAGGTGCGCATCGGCGAGCGCATGCTCCAGAAGGAGCGCCTGGAGGCGGAGAGCTGCCAGGTGCGCCTGGAGCTCCAGCGCCGCCGCCACCAGTACGGCCCGCGCACGGACGCCGCCGAGGGCGACCTGGTGACGCGCCTCGCGGAGCTGCGCACGGAGCTGGAGGCGCTGGACGCGGAGCTGGGGCCCATGGCCCGCGCGGCCGGCGAGCTGTCCAACCCGCACTGGGGCCTGCTCACCCGCGCCGGCAACGACAAGAGCCACCTGGCGCGGCAGGTGGAGCGCTACGCGGACATCTACACGTCGCGCGTGAGCAACTTCCTCTTCGCCACGCCGTTCGTCTACCTGCGCAGCCCGCGCGGCAGCCTCCCGCACGACCCCAGCCTCCCCGGCGGCACCCCGGTGTTCACCACCGGGGATGGCGCGGGCAGCGGCCCCACGGAGTAGTCGCCGGCCGGCGGGCGCCTACTGCGTGAGGCGCCAGAGGGCCTGCAGGTCCGCGGGGAGGTTGCTGGCGACCTTGTCCGCCTCGCCTTCGGTGATCTGGTCCTGGAAGGCGCGCAGCACCGCGCGGACCACCAGCTCCGCCTGTTCCATGGGCAGCTGGAGGTCCTCCGCCACGGACGCGACGAACTCCTCGCGGCCGAAGCGGTGGGGGCGCGGGGGGCGCTCGTCCGGGGGCGGCAGGAATTCCACCAGCATCCGCGGCAGCTGGGACTCCAGGTTGCGCGCCCCGTTGGGCATGAGCCTGCGCTCCAGCGCGCTCAGCACCGACACGGCGGCGGACTCCGCGAGCGCGGGGGGCAGGGCGCTCAGCTCGCACAGGTGGCGGAGGAACGCCGCGTAGGTGGCGCGGACGTGGGCTTCGTGGCGCCGTGCGTGGCGCTCCTGCTTCTCGGTGTCGGTTTCGTGAGCCTGGGCCATGGGCACACCTCGGGCGATGGGGGGGACGGGACCTCTCCGGAAGGTGGCCACCCCGCCCCCCGCCAGCGCCGGGCAGGCAGGCGGGCCCCACCCCCAGACGCCCCACCCCCGCCCGGCCGCCGGGGGAATCCCCTGGAAATGCCAGGGGTTACTGAACACGTGTCCAGACCTCCGAACGGAGGGGGACCTGGCGACCCGGCGCGTGAACCGGGCATGTCAGACCCCTCGCGTAGAAATGATCGCGTGAGCCACTCGACCCCGCCATCGTCTCCGTCGCGAGTCCTGGAGCAGCGCAATCTCCTGGGAGGCCTGGACCTCCTGCCGGTGATGGGCCCGGGCAGCCGCAAGCGCGCGCGTCAGTTCCACGTGCCGACGGAGCGGAAGCTGGGGTTCGCCGCCGCGCTGGCGCTGGTGGTGGAGCACGGGCGGGAGAAGGCCAAGGAGACGGGCACCACGTCCATGACGCGCTGCCCGCGCTGCGGCCACGTGGGCCCCACGGAGCAGGACTTCGGCTTCCGCATCATGAGCCGGGGCCAGCGCCGTCCGCAGTCCTGGTGCCGAGGCTGCCGCGGCCAGCACGTGGAGCCGGTGAACGCCTCCCAGCCCCGCCCCGAGGACGGCTGGCTGTTCCCGCCGGAGCCCGCGAGCAAGCAGAAGGCGAAGGCGGGCAAGTCCGGCAAGCCCAAGGCGAAGAAGCGCGCCCGCCGCGACAACGAAGACCTCACCTGAGCGCCGCGCGGTACCCGCCGTGCCCGGGGTGATTCCCAGGCCGGGAATGCCGCCGCACGCGTGCCCCCTGTCATCCCGCGCCACCGGGCGCTCGCGTTCCGCATGCTCCCGGAGCGGCCCCTGTCCCGCCCGTCGCCAGGGATGGCATCACCCCGCCGGGGTCCCTACCTCTCTTCCAAGGAGGACCTCCATGTCCGTGCGGACCCGAGTGGCAGGCATCAAGAACAAGCGACGCGTGGATCCCCATGCGGCCCAAGCCAGTGTGCAGGCCAGCAAGGGGCGCAAGACGCTGCCTCATGACGACGCGGCGGCGCTGCTGCGGCAGAAGGAGCTGAAGCGCGTGACGCTGGGCCCCGCCGCCAGCGACCACGGCCCCAAGCGCAACAACCGGGGCACCGGGCTGCGGGGACGCAAGAAGGCGCCCAGCCAGATCCACATCAAGCGCGCGGGCGGCCCGCATGACCGCTCCCGGCTGCACGGGGGCTGAGCGCGAAGAGCCACGGAAAATGACGATGCCCCGCGTGGGAGACGGAAGTGCCCTCTTCGTGAGGGGACCGCCTTCCACCGCGGGGCGCGGTGCGTCTGGCCTTGAAGCGCCGGTCAGTAACCGACGTAGCCGCTGCCGCTGTTGAGGCCCTGGATGCCGGGGACGTTGGACACGGAGCCGTAGCGCTCGATGGAGTAGCGGACGCCGGCGATGATGTTGTCCACCGGGTTGCGGATGTTGTCGTGGCCGGGGAGCTTGTACGCGTCGAACGTCGGCTGGATGGTCTGCATCAGGCCGATGGACGGGGTGCCCTTCTGGGCGTTGGAGTCCCAGAGGTTGATGGCGTTCGGGTTCCCGCTGGACTCGTGCTGGATGATCTTCGCGATGTCCTGGGGGTTCATCTTGTCCGTCGGGACGCCGTTGGCCTTGAGGATGTCCATGGCCTGCTTGATCCAGTCGCCAACCTGGCCCGGGGGCACGTCACCCACGGCCTGCGAGCCCTGCGTCTGCTGCGTCCCGCCCGTCAGGTTCGGCCCGTTGGAGGCGCCCTGCGCCTGGAACTCATCCTTGCTGCCCGGGATGTTGAGCGTCGCCCCCGCGTAGATGAGGTCCTTGTTGGTGATGTTCGGGTTCGCCTTCACCAGCGAATCCACGTCCGTGTTGTAGCGCTTGGCCAGCGCGCTCAGCGTGTCACCAGACTTGATCTTGTAGTCCATGGGGGGAGGGACCTTTGCGATTGCCGAAAACGTCGATGCCTGATTCTCGGAAATTGGGTCCCGGAGTTTCGCCTACACTTGCGGTTTTGTAGGTGCTTTCACGCGGAGTCCAGCCCGGGACCGACTTCCTGGACGCCTCCGGTGGGACCGGCGCCAGAACAGCCCCAGCAGGACGGCGAGGGTCGCGCCCAGGCCTCCGGGGCCGCTGGCGCACCCGCTGTCCTCTCCGTCCTCCGGTGTCCGGGGGTCGGCGGTGGCCTCGCAGGGGGTGAAGCAGCGGCAGGCGTCGTCGCCGTCCACCTCCAGGCGGGCGCACACCCCCTGGGCGCCGCAGGCCGCGTCCTCCGTGCAGGCCGCGCCATAGGTCCCGGCCTGGAGCGCGGGCAGGAGGCACCGGGCGGGGGCGTCCCCGGCGCTGACGCACAGCAGCCCGGCGGGACAGTCCGCGTCGCTGGCGCAGGCCTCCTGGCAGAGAGCATCCAGGGGACGGGGAGAGGCCGGGGCCGGGGGCGGGGCCTCCTCCAGGAAGGGGCGGAGGAAGTCCCCCAGGGCGTCCACCCGCACCTGGACGGCCTCCGTCCGGCAGGCCACGTCGCCGCTGACGGTGAGGCCCTGGAGCACCTCGTTCCCGGGCGGGCCGCCCAGCACCGGGCCCCCGCTGTCCCCCACGCAGGTCATGGCCGGGGCGGGGCCGGCCTGGAACGCACTGGCGGTGACGCCGGTCACCTGGAGCAGCCCCTGGCGCCGCTGGCCCGAGGGCAGGGCCGCGTCCTTCGTGTCCCCGTAGCCCACCGCCCGCACCGGGTCTCCCGGCGCCACCGGGACGTCGCTCCCACCGGGGAGCCGGAAGGGCGCGACGTCCGTCACCGGCACCGCCAGCCGCAGGAGGGCGGCGTCCCAGGCGTGCGTGGCGGGGACGTAGTCCGGGTGGGCCACCGCCCGGGTGACCCGCACGAACCGCCCTCCGGGCCCCGGCTCCGGGAGCAGCGTGGGGCCCAGGAAGACCTCATAGGGGCCCGCCTCCCCGAAGACGGCCAGGCAGTGCGCCGCCGTCAGCACCACGTCCGGGGCGATGAGGGCGCCCGAGCACAGGAGCACCGGCGGCTCGCCTCCGCAGCGCGTGCGCCGGGCCACCAGCGCCACCGCCGCCCCGTCCCCGGGTGCGTCCGTCCCCTGGACGAGGCCCGGACTCCGGGTGCGGAGGGCTTGCCCGGGGGGCTGGGGGGCAGCCGGGCCACAGGCGGGCAGGCAGCCGAGCACCAGGGAGGCGCCGAGCGCAACCACCCCCGGGGGTCGGCATCCTGTCCGTTGCCGAGCGGACGCGGTGGACCGTTTCGCCATGGGGCGCATCATAGGCAACAGGGGTCATGGGAATGGGGGGGCCCCCGCGTTACCTTGCCCCCGGGGGACGTGAACCGGATAGAGTCCGTTGCACGTCTCCCTGCCCCGAGGGGCGGAAGGCTTGTCTGCCTGCCTTCTCCGCCGGAGGGGACTGCCACATCGAGTGGCCCGCCACATCTTCACGGGTGGTGGGTCTGCAACCCTTTTTGGAGGATGTTCACATCATTCGCGAACAGAGAAACAGCAGCCGGGGTCCCAACAGGGACCAGAGAACCAACCGCCGCATCCGCGCGCGGGAAGTCCGTGTCGTGGGCTCCGATGGCTCGCAGCTCGGGGTCATGACCATCGAGGCGGCGCTGGAAAAGGCCCGCTCGGAGTCGCTCGACCTGGTCGAAGTCAGCCCGATGGCCAAGCCGCCGGTCTGCAAGATCATGGACTACGGCAAGTTCAAGTACGAGGAGAAGAAGAAGGCCTCGGACGCGAAGCGCACGCAGGTGGTCATCCAGCTCAAGGAAGTGAAGCTCCGTCCCAAGACGGAGGAGCACGACTACGAGTTCAAGGTGCGCAACACCCGCCGGTTCATCGAAGAGGGCAACAAGGCCAAGGTCGTCATCCAGTTCCGCGGGCGTGAAATCACGCACAAGGAGTTGGGCAGCGCCATCCTCGATGACGTCATCAAGGACCTGAAGGACGTGGCCGTGGCGGAGCAGCTGCCGCGCATGGAAGGCCGGCAGATGTACATGATCCTGGCCCCCACGCCCAAGGTCGCGCAGAAGGCGCGCGAGCAGGCGCGGCAGGCCGCCGCGGCCGCCCGCAAGTCCCCGCCTCCTGGCACGGGCAAGAAGCCCCAGGCGGCCGGTGCGCCGGGTGCGGACGCTGCCTCCACGGCGCCGGTCGACGCCGACGGCGGTGGCGACAGCGACGCTGGCGACACGGACGAAGCGCCGGACGCCGCGCCCGCGACGACGTAGCCGCACGCACGCTCGCGTCTCCCCTCACCGGGAGACGCGCCCACGGGCGGTGCCCCTCGGGATGTGTCCCGGGGAGACCGCCCGCGTTCGTTTCCTCGGACCGCGCTGCCTGAGGGGAAGCCCCTGCCCCGCTAGCCGGGCAGGACCCGGGTGCGCCGGCGGCGGCCCCACTCCATCAGGATGAACGTCATGCCCACCGCGAGCATCGCGCTGGCACCGCCACACCCGGCGGCCATCGCCTGCTGGGAGGAGCTCGTCGCGGCGCTCGCCAGCGCGCCGGGGTCCTGTGGGGGCTCGAACCCGGAGCCGCCGGTGGCGGTGAACCGCTCGCGCTCCCGCGCGTCGTCGGACGGGGCCTGCTTCGCCGCGACGGCCTGGGACTTGAGCGACGACGCGCTGGTGGAGAAGAAGGACAGCCGGTAGCTGGAGCCGGAGGACGGCTCAATGCCGAAGAAGCACACCAGCGGCACGCCCGAGGGCAGCACGTCCGGCGCCGCCGGGTAGCCCGCGAAGCCGGACACCGACGCCAGCTCCTTGCCCGCCCCCGCCTTGCCGCTGGAGGACAGCGCGCGGACCCACAGCCGGTAGCCGGAGCCGTCGCTGCGCGGCTGGTTGTAGAAGAGGTACAGGCTGCTGCCCGCGCGCACGAGCGCGGGCTGCGTGGCCCAGTCCCCGTCCTCCAGCACCCTCACCGCGGAGCCGAAGCTGGAGCCGTTGAAGCGGCGGTACATCAGCCGTTCGGAGTTGTCCTTGTAGACCAGGTGCAGGCCGCCATTGCCGTCCGCCACCGCGCTCATCGCGGCGCCGTGGTAGATGCCGTCGGAGAAGGCCGTGCGCGTGGAGGACCAGGTGGACACGGCCGCGCTGTCGTCGCGGATCCGGTAGTGCGTGGTGTCGTGGCCGTCGTGCGAGCTCCACAGCATCATCAGCCGGCTGCCCAGGCTGATGAGCCGCCCGCCGCCGCGCTTGGAGATGTCACGCGCGAGCGCGGACTGCGTGCGGAAGGTGGAGCCGCCGTCGCTGCTCACGGAGATGGCCAGCGTGTTGCTGGCGTCCTTCTCCCGGAAGAAGGCCTGCACCCAGAAGCGGCCCTTGGAGTCGCGCGCCAGCTCCGCGCGGTAGTACGCGGTGCTGGAGCTGGTGGAGTCGAAGACGCGCACGGGCTTGTCCGGCAGCCAGTGGTTCCGGGACGCGCTGTAGCGCCACCACTGGAAGTACACGTCGCGGGACGTGGAGCCGCCGATGCCCTGGCTGTCCGGCGTCTCCACCGCGTAGACGAGCGCCACGTCCCTGCCCACCGCCACCAGGTCCGCGCGGTCGTAGGTGGAGCCGTCGTGGATGACGCCCTCCTGCTTCCAGCTGCCGCCGCCGTTGTCGCTGCGGAACAGGCGCAGGCCGTGCCCGTCCTGTCCGCCCTGCTGCACGGCCGCGAGCAGCACGGAGCCCTCACTGCGGGACACGCGCACGATGTGCCGGTGCGCGGGCAACGTCAGCGCGTTGCCTCCCCGCACCGGGATGGCCGTGGGCGGTGTCGCCGCCGTCATGCCCGCCAGCAAGAGCCCTGTGAGTGCTGCCCAACCCATTCCCACCCCCTCCGTTGGATTCCTCGCTGGGAAGCTGGTCGGCGGGGAGGGGGGAAAGAAGCTGGGAAAAAGAGGTGTTGCCTGCTCGCCTGCTCCTCGACGGGGGCTGACGCGGAAGCCTTGCCGCGGCGGGAGCGTCGTTTGCTGAACGTGGAGGGAGGCTTCAGCCGCGCGCCGCGGCCCTGCCGCCGATGTGTTCGCCCGCGTCCGGGCGCAGCCGGCGGAAGAGCGGCCCGGCCAGCGACGACACCATGCCGATGGCGAGGAACGGCAGGACGAAGCGGTCCGGCGTCAGGCGCACGTCACCGCCGCCGCGCGCCACGTGGAGCATCAGGCCGCCGAAGCTGATGCCCACGCTCAGCGCCATCTGCTGCGTCACCACGGCGATGGTGGAGCCGTTGCTCACCGCCTCCCGGGGGAGGTCCGCGTAGGCCACCGTGTTGGTGGCGGTGAACTGCAGGGAGCGCATGAAGCCGCTGCACACGAGCGTGACGATGATGAACGGGATGGGCGTCCCCAGCCCGAAGAAGGCGGGCACGGCCGTCAGCGCGGCGGTGAGCAGGTTGGAGGCGATGAGCGTCTGGCGGAAGCCCACGCGGCGGATGAGCGCGGGCGCCACCGGCTTGCACATGAAGGCGCCCAGCCCCGTGCCGATGGTGACGAGCCCCGCCTCCAGCGGCCCCCAGCCCAGGGCCACCTGGAAGAGCAGCGGCAGGAGGAAGGGCGTCGCCCCCAGGCCGATGCGCACCAGCGCGCCGCCCAACATGCTGGCGCGGAAGGTGTCCACCTGGAACAGGCGCAGGTTGAGCACCGGGCGCGGCGTGCGCAGCGCGTGCCGCACGTAGGCGGCCAGCGCCCCGAGCGCGACCAGCGTGATGCCCACCTGCGCGGGCCACGGCACCAGGCCGATGCCCACCGTCTCCGCCGCGCCCATCAGCGCGGTGATGGCGACCACGGCGATGGCGAAGCCCTTCGTGTCGAAGGGGCCGGGGTCCGGCTGCTTCAGCGGAGGCACGAAGCGCGCCACGGCCCACATGCCCAAGAGGCCCACCGGCACGTTGATGAAGAAGATCCACGGCCAGTCCGCGACGGCCAGGATGAAGCCCGCGAGCGGCGGCCCCAACAGCGGCCCCACCAGCGCGGGCATGGTGAACCAGCTCATCGCGGACACCAGCTTCTCGCGCGGCGCCGAGTTGACGACGATGAGCCGGCCCACGGGCGTCATCAGCGCGCCGCCCAGCCCCTGGAGCGTGCGGGAGGCGACGAGCTGCGCGAGCGACTGGGAGAAGCCGCACAGCACGGAGCCCGCGAGGAACACGACCATGGCGGTCATGAAGACGCGGCGCGGGCCGAAGCGGTCGGCGATCCACCCGCTCGCGGGCGCGAGCACCGCCAGCGCCAGGATGTACGACGTCAGCGCGAGCTTGAGGTGGACGGGGTCCGTGCCGAACGCCACGGACAGCGTGGGCAGCGCGGTGGACAGCGCCGTGGAGTCCAGGAACTCCATGAACAGCGCGCTGGCGACCGCGATGGAGGCCAGCCGGGTGCCTCGGGAGGAGGACGTGTGGGAAGGTCCGGTGGAAGCAGTCGCGGTGGAAACGGACACGTTCTTTTCTATGCGCACGCGGCACGGCGCCTGTCACGCCCGCGTGAAGGCCGCACCGAGCATCGCAGAAGTCCGCGTACTCCCAGCGCGAAGCGACGAGGGCTTCCGGTGAGGCTGGCGTCTGGCGGTCCGCAGGGCAGCCAGGCAGGCCCGCTGGCACCTAGGAGCCTCAGGGCTCCGGCGGTTCGTTCCGGGCGGCGTCCGCCAGCGTGCGGGCCTCTTCGCGCAGCTCATCCAGCCGGACGCGGTGGCGCTGGAGCATCGCGTCCACCTGTTCGACGCGGACCTTGTCCCCGCGCGCCTTCGCTTCCTGCCGCTCGCCTTCCAGCCGCGACACGTCCCGCCCCAGCAGCGTGGCGATGTGCTCCGTCTTCTCCAGCTTCCAGCGCGCCGTCTGGGGCTGCTCCTCCGCGATGGGGTCGTTCGCTTGCGGCGGCGCGTTGGCCACCTCCGGCTCCGGCGGCACGTCCCCGGGCGCGGGCGGCACCACCGTGGCGTGGGGCGGCGCGGGGTCCGGCGTCCGCACCGGCACCGCGCGCCTGGGCGACACCTGGGCCGCCGTCACCGAAGCGGGGCGCGGGTCCGGCGCCGGGGAAACGCCAGGGCCGGACGGGGCAGGCGCCTCGCGGGCCGGCCACAGCATCACGGCGCTGAGCGCGGCCACCAGCACGACCGCGCCCCCCAGCATCACCCGCTTGCGGTTCCGCATCGTCCAAACCCCCTACAACCGAAGGCGCCAGCCGTCACCCTGGCGCTCCACCCGGAAGAGGAACGGCTCCGAGCGCTCCGTTCCTCCCTGCGACACGCGCGCCCGCACGAGCACCGCGTCCGGGTTACGACCATCCACCTTCGCGTCGAGCACGTCCACCAGCCCCAGGCCGTGCTCGCGCAGGTCCTTCACCGTCTCCTCGCACGGGGGCACGCCCTGCCCGGTCACCAGCAGGGGGCCCAGCACCGCGCAGTCCCCCGACGGCAGGGCCTGGAAGAAGCGGCGCACCACCGCCTCCCCGGCCTCCGCCTTGGAGGACGTCGTGGACGGACAACCGAGCACGCCGAGCACGCCGAGCACGGCCAGCCACAGCCCCACCGCGTGTCTCACCGCGCGTCCCATCCGGCTTTCAGTAGCAGTTGGGCGCGAACAGCTCGTCGTCCGACGCGGACACGAACTGGTCATCGCAGTAGCCCGACGCCAGCACGTGGCCGTTGCGCACGCAGCCGTCGTGGTTGGTGGCGTCCAGCGTGTACTGCGTGTCGCCACCGCAGCCGCCGCCGCAGCGGCCGAAGCAGTTGCCCATCACCTTGGGGCGCGACCAGTGGTCGGGCTCGCCGCACACCCAGGTGCTGCCGTTCAGGTAGTACTCGTCGCCGCTGCACGTCGTGTGGTCACCCAGCTGGGCGATCTGCTGGTTGCGTGCGTTGTCGAAGCCGCCCACGTTGCAGTCGTGCTTCGCGTACGAGTACCAGTTGTACGTGCCGCCACAGCTGCCCGTGTTCTTGCCGCCGCACTTCGCGTAGCTGCACAGCATCGTGTAGCCGCGGTTCTGCTCGCCCATCACCGTGCGCTTGAGCGTGACGCTGGTGGGCTGCTGCGCCCACAGGCCCACCGCGCGGCGCAGGTACATGGCCTCCGGCGCGGCCGCGTCACCCTGGGGCAGCCCCTGGTTCAGCGCCCCGTAGAACGCGCTCAGCACCTGGCGGTCCTGCTCCACCACCTGCGTGTCCTGCGTGTTCGCGTCCGCGAAGCCGTCCAGCGTGGACACGCCCGACGCCGGGTCCATCAGGCCCGTCAGCGTCATGCCGTGCATGCGCACCTCCAGGCGGTACACCCCGGGCTCCACCTCCCGCGAGGCGAAGGACACCGTCTGCCCGTCGTGCGCCCAGGTGCCCTCGGTCAGCCCCGTCCCGGCGGTGAGCGACAGCCCCTCGGGGGACGCCGGCGGGGCCTCCGTGCCCGCGCCACCACAGCCCCACAGCAGCAACGCCGCGACCGCACCACCCAGTGCCTTGCGCATCCGTTTCACCCTCCGGCCAGGACAACTTCCAAGAATTCGAGGCGAGCGCGGAATTACCGGGCGGCTGGACGGGACACAAGGCGGGGTGCGTCAGGGGGGGCGCCCGGGCATCCGGACGGTCCCGGAGGGCCGCCTGGCTGTTCACGGCGGACGGGCGCGGAGGGGCGCGGATGTGGCATGACGGGCCCGCGAAGCAGGTCGTTCCCCTTGTGGAGGAAGTCCCCTTGAAAATCCCCGCGCTCACCGTGGTGGCGGCGCTCGCCGCGACGGGTTGCTCCAACGGCAGCATCACGCAGAACCGCGAGGCCATGGCCCGCGTGGCCGCAAACTCGGCGAAGCCCCAGGTGGCACCCACCAAGGGCTCGGAGCCGCTGGCCGGCACGCCGGACGCCTTCAAGGCCCTGTGCAAGGCGGACCTGGAGCGCGCGCAGGCGCAGGTGGCCGCGCTGAAGAAGCTGGACCCCAAGACGAACAGCCAGGGCGTCCTCAAGGCGTACGACGAGGCGCAGACGGCGCTCATCAACGCGGCCAACCGCTCCAGCCTCACGCACGAGGTGCACCCGGACGCCGCCATGCGCGACGCGTCCCGCGAGTGCGAGCAGCAGGTGGACGCGGCCAACGTGGCGCTGTCACAGGACCGCGGCGTCTATGACGCGCTGTCGCTGGTGGACCTGTCCAAGGCGGACGCGCCCACGCAGTACTGGATGAGCCGCACGCTGCTGGACTTCCGCCGCGCGGGCGTGGACCGCGATGAAGCCACGCGCGCCCAGGTGAAGACGCTCAACGAGGAGATCCTCAAGCTGGGCCAGCAGTTCGGGCAGAACATCGCGGAGGACACGCGCAGCGTGGCCTTCACGCCCAAGGACCTGGACGGCCTGCCGGAGGACTACAAGAAGGCGCACGCGCCCGGCGCGGACGGCAAGGTGGTCATCACCAGCAACTACCCGGACTACTTCCCGTTCATGACGTACGCGAAGAACGCGAAGGCGCGCGAGAAGCTGTGGCGCACCTACCGCCAGCGCGCGTTCCCCAAGAACCAGGCGGTGCTCGCGCAGCTCATCGAGAAGCGCGACGCGCTGGCGAAGCTCCTGGGCTACGACAACTACGCGGCCTTCACGACCGAAACGCGCATGACGCGCACGCAGCAGGCGGCGGCGGACTTCATCGACCAGCTGGCGCAGGCCACGGAGGCCCGCGCGAAGAAGGAGATGGCGGACCTGCTGGCGCGCAAGAAGAAGGACGTGAAGGGCGCCACCGCGGTGGAGCCCTGGGACCAGGACTACTACGAGGACCGGCTGCGCGCGGAGAAGTTCGGGTTCGACTCGCAGGCGGTGCGGCCCTACCTGGAGTACGCGCGCGTGAAGGACGGCGTGATGGGCATCACCTCCAGCCTGTGGGGGGTGGCCTTCCAGCCGGTGAAGGACGCGAAGACGTGGCACGCCGACGTGGAGGCGTACGACGTGGTGGACAACGGCAAGCCGCTAGGCCGCATCTACCTGGACATGCACCCGCGCGACGACAAGTACAAGCACGCGGCGCAGTTCGACCTCGTCACGGGTGAGGAGGGCAAGCGGCTGCCGGAGGGCGTGCTGGTGTGCAACTTCCCGCGCCCCGGCGACCTGATGACGCACGACGAGGTGGAGACGTTCTTCCACGAGTTCGGCCACCTGATGCACGCCATCTTCTCCGGCCACCAGAAGTGGACGCCCATCTCCGGCATCTCCACGGAGCGCGACTTCGTGGAGACGCCGTCCATGCTGCTGCAGCAGTGGGCGGAGCAGCCGGAGGTGCTCAAGAGCTTCGCCAAGCACCACGAGTCCAACGAGCCCATCCCCGCGGAGCTGGTGGAGAAGCTGCGCGCGTCGAAGGAGTTCGGCCTGGGCCTGTACGCGCGCCGCCAGCTGTTCCTGTCCGCGGTGAGCCTCCAGTACTACTCGCGCGCGCCGGGCTTCGACACGTCCGCGGTGCTCTCCGAGCTGCAGAAGAAGCTGTCCCCCTTCCGCCACGAGTTCCGCGACGGCACCCACTTCGAGCTCGCCTTCGGGCACCTGGATGGGTACTCGGCCGCGTACTACACGTACCTCTGGTCCTCCGTCATCGCGAAGGACCTGGAGTCGAAGTTCCAGGAGGCCGGCTACCTGGACCGCGACACGGCCATGCACTACCGCAAGACGGTGCTGGAGCCCGGCGGCTCCAAGCCCGCCGCGGAGCTGGTGAAGGACTTCCTCGGCCGGCCGTACGCCTTCGAGGCCTACCGCGCGTACCTCGACGGCGCCCCGAAGACGACGGGCACCGCGAAGGAAACGAAGTAACGCTGTCGCTCGCATGAAGCGCCGCGCGCCGCCTGCCCCGTCCTCCGGGGCAGGAGTCGGCGCGCGGTGCCTTCCCGGTCCACGGGCGCTGCCCGGCCGCGGAACTCCCCTTCCCCACCCTGTCCCCCGCACATGCCCATCCCCGTCCCGGGGACGGAGCCCGGCGTCGCCCTGTCGTCACGGGGGCGCTGGTGAGCGTCTTGCTTTGAAGCACGCCCACCGGGGCCCTTTCGAGGCCCGGAGGAGGCGTGCTCGAGGTGACGGCCTGCGGTCGGAGATGGCGGAAGGTGGGCCTCGCGGCGGCGGCGGTGGTGCTGGCCGTGAGCTGCAACGGGACGCCTCCCAAGGCGCGGGTGCTGCCGGGGCCGGACGCGCCCGGTCCCACGGATCCGCAGGACGCGCAGTGCCGTGCGGCGGCGCGCGACCCGGGCCGCGTCACGCTGCACCGCCTCAACCGCGCTGAATACAACAACACCGTGCGCGACCTCCTGGGCGACACGGGCTCGCCCGCGAGCGACTTCCCGCCGGACGACCACGGCTTCGGCTTCGACAACAACGCGGACGTGCTCAGCATGTCCCCGCTGCTGATGGAGAAGTACTCGCACGCGGCGCAAGCGCTGGTGGAGGCCGCGTGGGCGCGAGGCGCGTTCGGCGCCTGCGTGCTCGACCCCGCCAAACCGGAGGCGTGCGCGCGCCAGCTGTTGAAGACCTTCGCGCGCCGCGCCTGGCGCCGGCCCGTCACCGCCGAGGAGGTGGAGCGGCTGGTCGCGTTCGTCACGCTGGCCCGGCAGCAGGGGGACGCGCCGGAGGTGGGCGTGAAGCTGGCGCTGCGCGCGGTGCTGGTGTCGCCCCACTTCCTCTTCCGCGTGGAGCTGGACCCCTCTCCCGCGTCCACCGCGCCGCACCCGGTGAGCGACCTGGAGCTGGCCAGCCGCCTGTCCTACTTCCTCTGGAGCAGCATGCCGGACGAGGCGTTGTTGCAGGTGGCGGAGGGCGGCCACCTGCACGAGCCGGAGGTGCTGGAGGCGCAGGTGCGGCGCATGCTGGCGGACCCCAAGGCCCGCGCGCTGGTGGACAACTTCGCGGGCCAGTGGCTCTACACGCGCGCGTTGGACTCCGCGCAGCCGGTGTCGCGCTACGGCTTCGACGAACCGCTGCGGGACGCCATGCGCCAGGAGATGCAGCTCGTCTTCCAGGAGTTCGTCACCGGCGACCACCGCCTCAAGGACCTGCTGGACGCGCCCTTCACCTACGTGAACGACCGGCTGGCCACGCACTACGGCCTGCCCATGCCGGGCACCCAGACAATGACGCGCGTGGAGCTGACGGGCCACCCGGAGCGCGCGGGCCTCTTCGGGAAGGGCTCGCTGCTCACCGTCACCGCCAACCCGGACCGCACGTCGCCGGTGAAGCGCGGCGTCTGGGTGCTGGAGCAGCTGCTGTGCAAGGCGCCGCCCCCGCCACCGCCCGACGCGGGCGGGCTGGCCCCGGCGGTGGACCCTACGCTCAACATCAAGGCGCGCATGGCGGAGCACCGCGCGAACCCGGGCTGCTCGGGCTGTCACGCGCTGATGGATCCGCTGGGCTTCGGCATGGAGAACTTCGACCCGGTGGGCCGCTGGCGCACGAAGGAGGAAGGCGGCGCGCAGGTGGACGCCAGCGGGGAGCTGCCCGGGGGCAAGACGTTCCAGGGCGTGGTGGAGCTGCGCGCGGTGGTGAAAGAGGACCCGGACCTGTCCGCGTGCATGACCCGGCACCTGCTCACCTACGCGCTGGGGCGCGGCGCGGAGGAAGAGGACCGCTGCACCGTGCGCGACATCTCCCAGCAGGCCGAAGGCCGGGGCGGACGGCTCACCGACTACATCCTCGCCATCGTCCGCAGCGACGCGTTCCTGCGGCGGCGCGGCGAGGCGGAGGCACCCAAGCCATGAACCGCACCCCTGTCCTGTCCCGCCGGACGCTCCTGCGTGGCATGGGCGCGCTGATGGCGCTGCCCCTGCTGGACGTCATGCGCCCGCGCACGGCCCGCGCCGCCACGCCGGCCCCGCGCCGCTTCGTGGCCTTCTACACGCCCTGCGGCATCCACATGCCCAAGTGGACGCCCGGCGGCGAGGGCGCGGACTACTCGCTGACGCCCACGCTCGCGTCGCTGGCGCCGGTGAAGGGCGACGTGCTGGTGCTGAGCGGGCTGGACAACCTGCCCGGCCGGCCTGACGGCGACGGTCACCACGCCGCCGCGACGGCCGCGTTCCTGTCCTGCGTGAAGGCGCGCAAGACGGAGGGCACCAACATCCGCACCGGCATCTCCATGGACCAGGTGCTGGCGAACGCGGTGGGCAAGGCCACGCGCTACCCGTCGCTGGAGCTGGGCATCGACCAGGGCCGGGGCATCGGCAACTGCGACTCCGGCTACGCGTGCCCGTACGCGAACAACATCGCGTGGGCGGGGCCGTCCACGCCCGTGCCCAAGGAGACGAAGCCCCGCGCGGCCTTCGAGCGGCTGTTCGCGGACTTCGACCCGAACGCCACGCAGGAGGAGCTGGCGAAGCGCAAGGCGTACGGCCTGAGCATCATCGACGCCGTGCGCGACGACGCGAAGGCGCTCCAGGGGAAGCTGGGTACCACCGACCGCAGCAAGCTGGACGAGTACTTCACCGGCGTGCGCGAGCTGGAGCTGCGCGTGAACGCGATGGACGGCGCCGGCCCCACGTGCGGCACCGCCGTGGAGCCCGCGGACAACGAGGACGTGCGCGAGAAGACGAAGGCGATGCTGGACCTCATCGTGCTCGCGTTCCAGTGCGACCTGACCCGCACGTGCACCTTCATGCTGGGCAACGCGCGCAGCCAGCGCGTGTATTCGTTCCTGGGGCTGTCCGGTGAGCACCACGCGTACTCGCACCACCAGCGGGCCCAGGCCAACTACGACGCGCTGGCGAAGATCGACAAGTGGGAGGTGGAGCAGTACGCGTACCTCCTCCAGCGCATGAAGGGCGTGCAGGAGGAGGGCGGGACGCTGCTGGACCACAGCGCCGTGTACTTCTCCAGTGAGATCGCCGACGGCAACATGCACGAGCACAAGAACCTGCCCATCCTGCTCGCGGGCCGCGCGGGGGGCGCCATCGCGCCGGGGCGGCACGTGCGCTACCCCGGCCAGCCGCTGGCGAACCTCTACATCGCGCTGCTCAACATGTTCGGCGTGCCCGCGACGACCTTCGGGGACGACGGCACGGGGCCCCTGTCCGGCCTCGGCGCGTAGGGCAGGAAGGCGCTCGGGCACCCCGGGGGCCGCCTGCTCCGCTCAGTGGAGCTGCGCTCGGGGCGCGCATGCGGAATGATTCCGCGCATGGCTCTTCCTGTGTCCCGTCGCGGGCTCGCCGTGTTGCTGCTGGCCCCGCTGCTCGGCTGTGGCTCCACCGCGAGCGCGCAGCGCCCGGTGTCCTCTTCCACGAAGCAGGCCGCGGCCAACGCCGCCGCGCGCAAGGTCCCCTCTGCCACGCCCGCGCCGCCGGAGGGCACGCGCAAGCCGACGCCCTCCGCCGCGGAGCTGAAGCGCGACATGGTGGCCGCGCACAACGAGGCGCGAGCGAAGGCCTCACGGCCCACGCCGAAGCCGGCGCTGCCCGCGCTCACCTGGTCCGACGAGGCGGCGCGCAAGGCGGAGGCCTACGTGAAGGAGTGCCGCTTCGAGCACAACCCGGACCGGGGCACCTTCGGAGAGAACCTGGCCGCCGCGACGCCGGACACCTGGACCACCGCGCAGGTGGTGAAGGGCTGGGCGGACGAGTCCGCCGACTACGACCACGCCAGCGGCAAGTGCAAGCCCGGGAAGATGTGCGGGCACTACACGCAGGTGGTGTGGCGCACCACGAAAGCGGTGGGCTGCGCGACGCGGCTGTGCACGAAGAACTCGCCCTTCGGCGGGAACGTGAAGACGTGGCAGCTCTGGGTGTGCAACTACGCGCCGCCGGGCAACTGGGTGGGCGAGAAGCCCTACTGAGCCGCGAGCGTGACGACCTCGATGCCGTTCGCCGTGCCCACGGCGAAGCGGCGGTGCGCGGAGTCCAGCGCGAAGGGCGGCGGGGGCGGCAGGTGGTGGCGGATGCTGGCCAGCACCTTCCCCGTGTCCAGGTCCTCCCAGCGCTGCACCACGCGGCCGGTGGTGCGGGACACGAGCTTCGGGTGGCCGAAGAAGTCCACCACGTGCTCCGCGTCCACGACCATCAGCGGGCCCGCGGGCTCCTCCAGCTCCACCTCCGACAGCTGCTTGCGCTCCGTGAGCGAGTACGTGCCCAGGTAGAACCTGTCGCCGTCGCGAGACTCGTCCACGCGGACGAAGACGAGCGTGTCCTTCGCACCGAAGGCCACGGACGTGAGGAAGATGCCGCCCTCCACGCCCTCCATCAGCGCGGCGCTGTCCAGCGACGCGGGCTCCTCCAGCGCGCGGGGCACGTCGAACACCGACGCCGCGTCCACCGGGTGCCAGATCCACCCCGCGCTCGCCAGGTAGCGCCCGTCCGGGCTGAACTGGAGCCTCGAGTGGAAGATATCCGCCGGGGTGTTGTCGCGCTTCGTGAGGCGCTCGCCCGTGGCGGCGTCCTCCAGCTCCACCACGCAGTACGACTCCGGGCAGTGCGCCAGCAGCGTGCGTCCGCTGGGCAGCGTGTGCAGGGCCACGGGGTAGTCGTGGACGTGCGCCTGGTAGAAGTCGCGCATCAGCTGCCGCACCACGCGCGTGCCTTCGAGCAGCAGCCCCGCCGTCCCCAGCGATTCGTACAGCACGCTGTAGCGGCCATCCGGGGACACCACCGCGCGGTCGAAGCGGTAGGCGTAGCGGATGTGCGGGTCGTCGGTGGTGCCGTCCAGACCGTAGCGCACCATGCCGCCCACCGGGTCCACCAGCGCGTCGCCGCTCCAGCACAGGGAGGACACGGCGCCCGGGGTCTTCAAGGTCTGTCTCTGGAAATCCATGGCGCCGGGGACGGGGGTGCCCGGCGCGTCCTGACCGGAGGGGGAAACCTCAGGCCGGAATCATCGTCAGCAGCTGCTGGGCCTTCGTGCGCAGCTCCTTGTCATTGCCCTGGAGGACCTGCTCCGCGTGGTGGCGGGCCTTCGCCGGCTCCCCCAGGCGCAGCGCCAGCGCCAGGTTGAAGTGCGTGGTGGGGTCCGTCGGATGCGCCTCCAGCACCGGGGCCAGCACGCGTGCTGCGAGCGCCGGGCCCTCCTGGGGAACGTGCTCCAGGTAGTGCACCGCCAGGTCGTTGGGCGCGCCCGTGTCCGTGGGCGCTCGCGCGACGGCCTCTTCCAGCAGCGTGCGCACCCGGCCGTGCTGGCCCGCGACGTCCAGCGCCCGCGCGAGCTGCCGGCGGGCCTCCACCGACTCCGGGTCGCGCTGAAGCACCTCTTCGAAGAGGGGCAGGGCCTCCGCCAGCTTGCCAGCGAGCAGCGCGGCCATGGCGTGCAGGCCGATGAAGTTGGGGTTCTCCGGCTCCAGCTTCCGCAAGCGCAGCGCGGCGGCCAGGGCGTTCTGCGTGAGCCCCCCGAGCAGCGACAGGTTGAAGATCTCCTCCCAGAGGGCCGCGTCGTCCGGCGCCAGCGTCAGCGCGTCCCGCAGCTCCTGGAGCGCGAGCCCCAGGTCCCCCGTCTCCAGATACGCCCGCGAGCGTTCCCACTGCGCGCGGTAGGACTCCTTCGCCATCGTGACCCTCAACCCCGGAACATCTTGTGGAACAGCCGCATGAACATGCCCGACTTGGGCGCGGTCTCCGGGCGGCCGGAATGCTGTTGCTGCGCCTGGGACTGGAGGTCCAGCTTCTGCTTCAGCTTCTTGAGGTCCGGATCGATGGAGAAGGTGCTGAACTCATCGTTCCCTTCAAGGGCTGTCTGGATCTTCCGCGCGCGGGATTCGTCGTGGCTCATGTCGCGTCTCCTGACCGGGTCCAGACCCTAGCACGGGGCACACCGGGCCCTCCTCATCCGGACAGCCCTCCTGTCCGCTTGCCCGCACACCCACCCGCGCGCGGATAATCCCTCCCATGCGACGCCCTTCCCGCTTCCGTCCCCTCTCCGCCGTCGGTCTGCTCACCCCGTTCCTCCTGCTCGCCTGCATCCCTGACGGGGACCCGGACGACTCGACCGCGGACGCGGGGCTGGATGGAGGCCTGCTGGCCGACGGCGGCACCGACACCGACGCGGGGACCGTGGAGCTCTCGCAGTTCGCCCGCGACATGCTGGAGGCCCACAACGCGGCCCGCGCCGCCGCGAAGCCCACGCCGTCCCCCGCGCTGGAGCCGCTCACGTGGGACCCCGCCGTGGCGGAGGTCGCCCAGAAGTGGGCGGACAACTGCGTGTTCGAGCACAACCCGAACCGGGGCAACGCGGGAGAGAACATCGCCTGGTCCAGCCCGGGCTACTGGGACACGAAGGGCGTGGTGAAGGCCTGGGTGGACGAGGTGGCGGACTACGACTACGCGAAGAACACCTGCAAGACAGGCGCGCAATGCGGCCACTACACGCAGGTGGTGTGGCGCAACACCCGCCGCCTGGGCTGCGCCATGCAGCGCTGCACCAAGAGCGGCTCCACGTCGGACTTCTACGTGTGCAACTACGCGCCGCCGGGCAACTACGTGGGCCAGCGTCCGTACTGAAGGACGCTGACCCCACCGTGAGCCCTCAGCGCTTGAGCGTGCGCGCGAGGAACGCGGACGTCTCCGCCCAGGCGGACGCGGCGGCGCGCTCGTCGTAGCGGGCGCCGGACGGGTTGGCGAAGGCGTGGTCCGCGTCGTACTCCACGATGCGGCTGCGCACGCCGGCCTCCTCCAGCGCCTTCTCGAAGGCCTGCACCGTCTCCGGCGGGATGGACTTGTCCTTCGTGCCGAAGATGCCCAGCACCTGCGCCTTGATGGTGGACAGCTGCTGGGGGTCCGTCACGGGGTGGCCGTAGTAGATGACGGCCGCGCTCAGCTCCGGGATGGCCATGGCGGTGCGCAGCGACCAGCCACCACCGAAGCACCAGCCGATGCTGCCGGTGCGCGGGGCCTGGATGCGCGGGTCGCCCTTGAGGAACGCGTGCGCGGCCAGCAGCGTCTTCGTGGCCTGGTCGTCGTCCACCTGCTTCACCAGCGCGAGCGCCTCGTCGGGGTTGGTGCCCACCTTGCCGTGGTAGAGGTCCACCGCGAGCGCCGCGTAGCCCTCCGCCGCCAGCCGGTCCGTCCAGGCCTGCACGTGCTCGTTGAGGCCCCACCACTCGTGGATGACGATGATGGCGGGCAGGGGGCCCTTCGCGTTCGGGGGCAGGCTCAGGTAGGCCTTGGAGCCGTCGGACAGCTCCACCTGCTGGCCCTTGCGCTCGGGGGCGGCGTCCTTGCGCAGGGTGTGCATGGCCTTGAACTCCTCCTCGGAGACAGCGCCCGTGGCGGACGGCGTGCGCGACACCTCCGCCGGCTTGCCCGTCGCGCAGGCGCCCAGCATCAGCGCCGCCGCCAGCACCCACGTGAGCCTCTTCATGTCCGGCCTCATCGTCGTCCGTGTCCTTTCCGGGCCCGCGCTTGCCGGCCCGCTCCGCGTGCGCTTCCGGGCGTAGCGCGGCGGAGGCGGAGGCGCCAGTGCGTTGAAGCTCTGGACGAAGCTCCGGAGGCCGGACGCGAAGAGGGCCGGCGCGAGGGAAGTCCCCCACGTCCGGCCCTCGTTCTCACCCCTCCCGCGAGCGGGAGGCGGTGGCTACTTCGTCGCCGGGGGCGGCTTGGTGGCCGGGGGCGGCTTCGCGCCGGGGGCCGGGGGGGTGCCCATGCCGCCGGGCATGCCGGGCATTCCCGGAGGAGCCTCGGGGGCCTTCACGATCTCCAGCAGCTCCACGTCGAACACCAGGGCGGCGCCGCCGGGGATGTTCGGGGGCGCGCCGCGGTCGCCGTAGGCGATGTCGGAGGGGCACACGAGCTGCGCCTTGCCGCCGACCTTCATCTTCTGGAGGCCCTCGGTCCAGCACTTGATGACGCCCTGGAGCGGGAACTGCGTGGGCTCACCGCGCTTGTAGGAGGAGTCGAACTCCTTGCCGTCCGCGAGCGTGCCCTTGTAGTGCACCTTCACGACGTCGGAGGCCTGGGGCTGGGGACCGGTGCCCGCCTGGGTCTCCTTGTAGATGAGGCCGGACTCGGTCTTCACCGCGCCGGGCTCCTTGGCCTTCTCCTCCAGGAACGCCTTGGCCTTCTCCTTCTCCGCGTTGGCCTTGCGCAGCGACCGCTCGCGCGCGAGGTCCTGGAGCTTGGGACCGTAGGTCTCCAGGTCCACGTCGGACTTCTGGCCCGTCACCTGCGCGGTGAGGCCGGCCTTCACGAACTCCAGCTCCTGCGGGGTCATGTCGAACACGCTGATGCTGCGGCCGATGGACAGGCCCAGCGCATACAGCGTCTTCTGCTCCTCGGTCTGCGGAGCGCCAGCGGCGCCCGCCGTCGTGGTGCCGGTGGCGGAGGTCTCGCCCGGCTTCGCACCCTGGCCCTGGCAGGCCGTCAGGCTCAGCATCGCCGCGATCAGGATCGTCTTCTTCATCATGATGTCGTCGCCTTTCCTTTGGCTCAGCGGCGGCCGACCGCCCCCCGCTGCATGCCTGGGGCGCGGTGTACTACAGAAAGTGCCCGGCATCCTCTTGGGAACCGTGCTTTCCCCGGAAGGGGGTCCACGCAGGTAGGACAACCGGCCGCCGGCCCCCCAAACCGGCGGAAAGGCTCCGGATTCCCGGCTACCGGGAGGAGCGTCCGCCGAAGGCGGCCTGGGCGACCAGGAGCAGGACGATGGCACCCAGGATGGCGCCGCCGAAGCCGGTGGGCTCCGGGTCGCGCCAGTTCGTCCCCCGCCAGACGGACGTGAGGAAGCCGCCCACGAAGGCCCCGGCGACGCCCAGGAGCGTGGTGCCGATGCACCCCAGGCGCTGGTTCCCCGGCAGCACGGCCCGGGCGATGAGCCCCGCGAAGAAGCCGAAGATGATCCACCCCAACAGCCCCATGACGTCCTCCCGTGCGGCGAGTGAAGGCCCGCAATGTGGCGCACGGGAAGCGAGGGCGGAAGTCCACCCCCGTGTGGCATAGGCTGCCGCGCGACCCATGAGCCCCCTCCGCCGTGCCACCCGGGATGACAACGCCGCGCTGCTGGACCTGTTCGGCGACGTGCCCATGACCGGGGACCTGGTGCTCAGCACGCAGCGCTCTCCCGACTACTTCGGCCTGTTTGCCATGCAGCGCGGCGAGGCGGAGGTCTGGACCCACGGGGACCCCTCCCGCCTGGACGGCATGGGGGCCATCCACGTCCGCGACGGGTGGCTGGAGGGCCGGCCCTGCCGAGTGGGCTACCTGGGCGACCTTCGCACCCGCTTCTCCGCGCGCCGCGCCCGGGGTCTGGCCCGGTTCTATGGGCCCGTCCTGGAGGAGACCTCCCAGCGCCACGGCGTGGACGTCTTCCTCACCGCCGTCATGGCCTCCAACGCCGCCGCGCTCCAGGCGCTCGTGCGCCGCGCGGCCTCACGGGAAGCGCAGCCGCACTACCACCTGATGCGCGCGTTCTCCGCCGTCTCCGTCCAGTTCGTCCTGCGCCGCAAGCCGCGCCGCGGCCGCTACACCGTGCGCCGGGCCACCGCCGCGGACGTGCCCGCCATGGCCGCGCTGCTGGACGCGGACCACCGCTCGCGCCCCTTCGGCTACCGCTATGACACCGGGGAACTGGAGCACAGGCTCGCGCGCTGGCCGGGCTTGCGCGTGGAGGACTCGTTCCTCGCGTTCGACCCGGCGGGACAGCTGGTGGGCTGCACCTCCGCGTGGAACCCGGACGCCGTGAAGCGCTACCGCGTGCTCGCGTACCGGGGCGGCATGAAGTGGGTGCGCCGGGGCTTCAACGCGCTGGCCACCGTCACCGGCGCGCCCCGCCTGCCCGCGCCCGGCGGCGACTTCCGCTACTTCTACCTCTGCAACACCAGCATCCCCTCGGAGGACCCCGCCGTCCTGCGCGCGCTGCTGGACGCCGTCTACGCCGCGTTCCACGGCCAGGGCTTCCACTTCTTCACCGTGCAGCAGGACGCCGCAGACCCGCTGGCCTCCGCCTTCGACGGCTTCCTCCAGCGGCGGCTGGACTTCCACCTCTACGCCGTCACGCCCGCCTCGCGCCCCCCGAGGACCTTCCCCGGGGGACGCACCGGCTTTGAAATCTGCCTGCCCTGACGCTCACACCACGCGCGTCTTCCAGCGCCCGCGCCGGAACAGGACGATGCCCAGCACGGACATCGCCGCGAAGGCCGCCGGCACCGCGAGGTACGCGCCCACCGGGCCCAGGCCCAGCGGCTTCGCCAGCACCCACGCCAGGGGCAGCTCCAGCGCCCAGAGGCACCCCAGGTCGATGAGCGTGGGCGTCCGCGTGTCCCCCGCGCCGTTGAACGCGGAGGTGATGACCATGCCGTACGCGGCGGAGAAGAAGCTCAGGCTGAAGACGCGCAGCGCCGTCGCGCCCTCCTCCACCACCGCGGGGTCCGTCGTGAAGAGCCCCAGCAGCGGATGCGCGAAGACGAAGAACAGCACCCCGATGGTGCCCAGCACCATCAGGTTGTACCGGCCCGCGAGCCACACCGCCTTCGCGCCCCGGTCCGGGTCCCCCGCGCCCATGCTCTGTCCCAACAGCGTGGCCGCCGCGTTGCCCAGGCCCCACGCGGGCATCAGTGCGAACATCACGATGCGGATGGCGATGGTGTAGCCCGCGAGCGCCGTGCTGCCGAACGACGCCACGATGCGCACCAGCACCACCCAACTGGACGTGCTCACCAGCGCCTGCACCATGCCCGCGCCCGACAGCCGCAGCATCGCGAGCATCGTCGCGGGCTCCAGCGCCACGTGCTCGCGACGCACCTGGAGCCGGCCGTTCGAACGGATCAACCGGTAGAGCTGGTACACCACGCCCGCGCTGCGGCCCAGCGTGGTGGCCCATGCCGCGCCCACCACGCCCATCTCCGGGAACGGCCCCAAGCCGAAGATGAGACACGGCGCGAGCAGGATGTTGAGCCCGTTGGCCAGCATCAGCACGCGCATCGCGATGGCCGCGTCGCCCGCGCCCCGGAAGATGGCGTTGATGAGGAAGAGCAGCAGGATGCTCACCACGCCGCCCATCATCACGCGCGTGTAGCCCACGCCGTGCTCCAGCACCCACGGCGAGCCACCGAGCGCCGCCAGGATGGGCCGGGCGAAGACGATGCCCGTTACGGCCAGCACCGCGGAGATGACCACGCCCAGGCCAATGGCCTGCACCGCCGTGCGCCCCGCCCGCTCGGTGTCCTTCTCTCCAATGCGGCGGGCCACCATCGCCGTGGCGCCGATGCTCAGGCCCATGCCCGCGGCGTAGATGATGACGAGGATGGACTCGGTGAGGCCCACCGTGGCCACCGCCTCCGCGCCCAACCGGCCGACGAAGGCGACGTCCACCACGGCGAACACCGACTCCATGCACATCTCCAGCACCATGGGCACGGCGAGCAGGAAGATGGCCCGCCCGAGCGGCAGCCGCGTCAGGTCCTGTTCCGTGCCGTGCAGGGCCTCCTTCACCAGCGTCCAGACGCCCTTGTCCACGGGCGCGGGGACCTGGGCGTTCCGGTCCGCCAGGGGTGTCTCTTCCACGGGGTGAGGCCTTTCGAGAGCGAGGGAACTTCCTACCGCGAAACGCCCGCACGTGGCGCCCAGCGACGCGGCTTCCTACGCACCCTGCCACCCACTCCTGACATCTGAAGGTGCGGCACCCACCCCCGCCAGGGCAGCGTGCGAGCGTTGGCTGCCGGACGACGCGTCGCGCCCCGGGACAACATGCCCTTCCAGAACCCGGGAGTAGCTTGCTGCATCCCGATGAGTCCCTCACCCGCGACCGCTTCCCTCCTGCCCACCGCGGTAGGTCCTCATTTCACCCTGGCCTCGTCCGCGCGACTGCTGGGCACCACGCAAGTGGGGCCCGGGGCCATCATCTCGCGGGGCGCCGTGGTGCGCTCGGTGGGCGGCTCCGTGACGTTGGGGGCCTTCTCCACGCTGCGCGAGGACGCGGTGGTGGTGGGCACCCCTGAGCGCCCCACCTCCATCGGAGAGAAGACCGTGCTCGGTCCTCGCTCGCTCGTGATGGGCGCACGCGTGGGGTCGCTGTGCGACATCGGCGACGGCGCCATCCTCATGCCCGGCGTGACGTTGGGTGACCGGTGCCTGGTGGGTGAGGGCACGGTGCTGCCGCCCGGCATGGTGGTGCCGGATCAATCCGTGGTGCTGGGCCGGCCGGGGCAGGTCTTGCGGATGCTCTCCGCGGAGGACCTGGCCCACCTGCAGCAGCGCCGGGGCGGTGACCTGTCATTGCCCTCCGCTCCATTGACTTCCTTCTCCGCGCGCGACCGCGCCGAGGACGCCCCCATGGGACAGCTGTACGCCTTCCGCGACCGTCACCCCTTCGTCCACCCCACCGCCACCCTCTTCTCCTCCGCGGAGGTGTCCGGCGACGTGGTCATCGGCGCGGGGGCCATCATCGGCGCGGGGGTGAAGATCACCGGCGACCTGAACGGCCCGGTGCGCATTGGCGCGCGGGTGCAGATCCTGGAGAACACGGTGCTGCACCTTCAGCCAGACACCATGCTGGTGCTGGACGAGGGCGTGGTGGTGGGCCCGGGCTGCGTGCTGCACGCGTGCAACCTGGGCGCGGGCACGGTGGTGGAGCCCGGCGCCATCCTCTGCGAGGGCAGCCACCTGGGGAAGGGCTGCCACGTGGGCGCCGGCAGCCTGGTGAAGGCGCGCGCGGTGTTCCCGGACTACGCGCTGGTGGAGGGCTTCCCCGCGACGCAGGTGGGCACGCGCACGTCACCGCCGGAGCCGCCGCGCTGGGTGCTGCGGCCGGAGGACCTGCCGGGCCTGCGGCGCATGGGGTGAGCTGGGTTTGCGTTGGCCGGAGGCCGTGGGGCATGGTCCCCGGCCATGGATCCGGTCAACTCAATCATCGAGATCGCAGGCCCGCTGCTGCTGGGGCTGGCCAGTGGTGCGCTCTTCCGGAAGTTCGTGTACCCGCGCGTCCTCGCGCGGCTGGGGGCCCTGGCCTCGTGGGTGACCTCTCCCGCCAACACGTGGGTGCTGGTGGGGCACCTCTGCATCGCGCTGGGCGTGGCGGCGGCGTGCCATGCGTCCAATTCCGTCGCGACGCTGATGTGGCTGCATGAGCACCTGCCCGCGCCGCCCTTCGCGCTCACGCAGGAGTTGCTCCACGGGTTCTTCCTGGGGGCGACCTTCTTCTCCGGGTACTACCTGGCGATGTTTCCCTCCTCGGGCTCCGAGGAGGAGCAGGCCTCCGGCACGGTCTAGACCCAGAAGACCACGTCGCGCTCCGCGTCCTCGGGGCCGGGGCCGTGCGCTCCTTCGCGCAGCCAGCGGCGGTAGGCCTCGATGTCCGCGTGGTGCAGGTCCGCCTCCGTGCCGGAGTACACGCCGCCACCGGGGCCGTCCGTCAGTCCCTGGCGCTGCGTCTCCATGATGACGACGTCCTGCTGGATGACCTGCCGCGTGTACCAGCGCACCAGCGGTGTCAGCGCGCGGCCCACCCACGCGCCCGGCACGTCCACCGGCAGCCGGTAGCTGATGGCCGTGTACACGAGCGTGTCCGTGGCCCCGATGGGCGTGCACTGCGAGTTGATGGCGAAGCCGCTGTCGCCCCACTGGTAGTCCACGCGCGTGACGTTGGGGACGATGAACTCATCCGTGTGCACGAGCGGCAGGCCGCGCGGGTTGAACAGGCGTCCCAGGCCCGTGAGCGCGTCCTCCTCCTGGTGGTAGGTCATCCGCACGCGGCCCGCGTGGCGCTTCACCGTGGAGGGGACGCGTTTGCGCGTGGGATTGCGGAACCAGCCCCGGTGCACGAAGGACGTGTGCGGCACGTCCATGAAGTTCTCCACCAGGTTCGTCACGCCGTTCGCGAAGCGCGTCACCATGAAGTAGACGGTCCAGCCGCGCTCGCCCCAGTAGGGGACGCGGAAGGGTTCGGCGCGGGCCTGTGTCACGTCCGCGCCCAGGTAAACATAGACAAGCCCGTCCTGCTCTCGCGTGGGGAAGCGCGCGAGCCGTCCCAGGTCGCAGGGTGCGGGCTTGAGCCCTTCGTGCGCGCAGGCGTGCGCGTCCAGCTTCTCTCCACGCTGGGGCGGGCCCAGCGCGGGGATCTCCACCACCGCACCGGACGCGTCGTAGACCCAGCCGTGATACGGGCAGCCGAGCCGTCCGTCGAACACGTCGCCCTTGGACAGACGCGCGTTGCGGTGGAGGCAGCGGTCACGCAGCGCGGTGGGAGCGCCGTCCGGTCCCCGGAAGAGGACGAGCCCCGTTCCGAACACGGTGCGCGCGAGGGGGCGGTTCGCGGGCAACTCCGTGGAGAGGCAGGCCACGTACCAGAAGTCCTTCAGCGCGCCGCAGCGGGTGAGGTCGGCCTCGGCGTCCAGGTCCACGGTGCGCACCGTCATGACGTTCCTCTTGCGAACCATTCCGTCCAGCCGGGTTGGCGGTGCAGGTCCATGGGCTTGATGTCCCCCGCGCGCTGACCAAGCTGGATGCACCGGGCCTCGTAGCGCCGTGCGCCTTGTCTCACACGCACCGCGCGCACGGGACCGAGCTGTCCCAGCTCCCGTGCGTAGCGGTAGTGGTGTCCTTCACACAGCAGACGCTCCACGTTCGCGGCGATGGTGTCGGACGGCTGATCCTTCTCAAGGAACAACCGGTAGGCCGGCGGTGTCCCCCACTCCGGCGCGAGCATGGCGAAGGCAGGACGCGTAGGGCCCAGCACGGCGTCCAGCACCGTGCCCACTCGGGCGGCGGAGAGCTTTTCACCGACGAGGTCGGATACCGCGTCCGCTCGGCCGAGGAACCGCAGGCAGGGCGTCGCGTGCACGAAGCCTTCCACTCGGACGAGATCCCCCAGCCGGTAGCGCAGCAGCCCACCGGACGTGGAGAGGAGTACCGCGTAGGTGCGGCCCGCCGTCAGCTCCTGTGCCAGGAGTGGCCGTGTGTCGGGATGCTCCGGATCCATGAACTCGACGAAGTGGCTTCGGACCGCGAGCACGGGGGCTGGTGCTTCAAAGAGGGGCACCGTGATGACGCCCTCCGTGGCGAGCAGGCCCTTGCCCTGGACCTCGACTCCCGGGAAGCGGCGGCATGCGCCGGCCACCGCGTGCGCGGCCTGGGCGTCCGTCCACATGCTCAAGAGCGCGAGCCCCGGCCACAGCGTGCGAGCAGAGGGCAGGCCTTCTCGCAAGACGGCGCGCAGCACCTGGGCCCGCGGTGTGTCCCGCACGCCCTGGAGCCCCTGCACGAGCTTCGTCCAGGCGGGGTCGCTGCCCACGGGCGTGCCATCCGCATCCTGGTCGGGGGGCCGCAGCGTGCCGCGCTCCAGATCCTCCGCGAGCCGTTCGCCGTGCCGCTCCAGTGCGTCCATCAGCAGCGTGAGGAAGCTGGGATTCCAGACGCTGATCAGCGACAGGTTCGAGCACCGCGCGAGGAACCACAGCGTCACGTAACGGCAAGGCTCGACGTGCGGCGCCTGTCCCACCGAGCCCGGCACAGCGAAGACGCGCGAGAGCAGCGGCTGCAACGGACGCGGGAACCACGCGCTGTCCTCCGCCGAGCCCACCGGGATGCCTCCCGCAGTCCGGTGCTGCCTCCGTCCCAGCGGAGAGATGGACCAGTAACTGGGGCCCTCGCGCACCGCGGGGCGGCGCAGGAACACCTCGTGCAGCATGGGCGCGAGCGCTCGCTGGAACTCGCGCAGCAGCCCGCGTGTCACCGGCACCCGCTTGGACGCGCCGGAGGAACCACCGGACAGCTCGAAGCGCAGTACGGGCTCGCGGGTGAGGACGTGTGCTTCTCCTCGCGCGATGCGCTCCACGTCTTCCGCCACCGTGTCCGGCGTGGACACCGGCACCGCGTCCTGGAACTCCCGCGCCGTGCGGATGCGCCCGAAGTGGGCCACGCGGTTCGCCTGGGCCGTGTCCTCCACGGCGCGGAGGATGCGCGTGAGGCATTCCGTCTGCGCGGCCTCCGGCTCCCGCAGCGCATGACGGAAGCGCAGTGCGGAGGGCGTCAGCGCCGCCATCGTCGCGCTCAGCATCCCGTGCGAAGTCAGCACCTCACGTCCCCACGCGGATCCGCGAGGCATCTCGCTCACGGCGGGACCAGCGGCGCAGCTGCCCCCAGACGCTTCGCGCCAGCGCCCTGGCCAGGTCCCAGCCGCGGATCTCCACCAGGCACACCAGCTCCTCGCCCTCGGCGTGACCGGGGTTGCGTTCGGCGAAGTAGGCGATGTGTGGATGGGCCGCCGCGTCGCGGTCGATGGGCGAGACGCCATCCCGCACCCGGTAGTGCTCGCCGTCGAAGCACAGCGTGCCCTTCGCCGCGTCGTACTGCGTGCCGAACCACCGCGTCGCCAGTCCCCGCAGGAACTCCGAGCGCCCCTCCGGCGGCGTCCAGTCGCGTCGCGGATGCGTGCGCGGGAAGTAGTTCACCGCCAGCAGGTACGTCTTGTATCCGCCCGACAGCAGCAGCCAGTACAGCGGCCTCCACGGACGTCTCAGCTTGCGCGCGAGCAACAACCTCCCGAACACCACCTGCAACGTCTTGTGTCCCCACCAGTCCGGGTGGATGACCGTGTCGCCCGAGTACAGCACCTCCACCCCGTCCTCCTCCGCCACCCGCACCGTGCTGAAGCCCACCAACTCCCTCGTGCGCCGGGCGTGCAGCAGGAACACCCACTGCTTCGCGTCCAGGTCCGCGTGGAAGCGCTCCGCGCTCACGCCCACGTAACAGCACTGCATCAGCGCCAACATCCGGGCCCGAGTGCCGGCGTCCAGCTCCTCGCGCCGCACCGTGGTGCCCTTCATCGCGGAGAGCATCGCCTCAGGGCCCTCCCCGCAGCGCCGTGGGCGCGGGAGGCTGGCGCACCTCCTGGTAGCGGTCCGCCTCCAACATCACCTCCTGTGGCTCCGCGCCATACCAGTGGATGACCGCCTTCACCGGCCCCGCGTGACGGCCCAGGCCGAAGTGCAGCCTCGGATCCGCCGACGCGGAGAAGCCTCCCATCAGCCCCACCTCGCGCACCTGCTCCACACGCTGGCCGTTGTCCTCGTAGGACACCACCACGCGCGTGCCCACCGCGCTCCGGTGCGTGCGCTGACCGTCGCCCACCAGCGACAGCCCCACGAAGTGCGCGTCCGGCTTCACGTCCGTGGCGCTGGCTCGCAGCGTGTTGCGGTACAGCGACAGCGGCGCGTGCTGATTCGTGATGAGCACGTCCAGGTCGCCGTCGTCATCCAGGTCCGCCATCAACACGCCTCGCGAGTTGTCCGGCGCCTCGATGCCCACCTCCCTCGCCACGTCCACGAAGTGGCCCGGGCGCGCGTCGCCCAGGTTGAGGTACACGCGGCGTGCCTCGTTCGGATAGAGCACGCGGCCCCGGATGTCGCCCCACTTGTCCGCGTACGTGTGCACCTCGGGGCCGGACTGCATCAGCTTGTGGTTCACGTACCAGTAGTCGTTGCGCTGTCCCTCCGGGATGCGCCACTGCGGCGCGTCCAGGCGCGCGTCCACCATGCCGTTGGCCTGCACCAGGTCCGGCCACCCGTCGTCGTCCAGGTCCCCCGCCGCCGCGCCCCAGCCGAAGCGGCGCTCGTTCAGCGCGCCCCGGAAGGTGGCCTCGTCCTTGAAGCGGGGAACGAACGCGTCCTCGCCCGGCCCCACCATCCACAGGAGGCTGCCCTCCGCCTGGAGCGAGTGGTGCACGTTGGACACGTACACGTCCAACCAGCCGTTGCGGTCGAAGTCCGCCACGCTCGCGTTCATGCCCTTGTACGTGTCGCGGCCAATCTCCCCGAAGCGCTGGCCCACGAGGTGGCGGAAGTGCCGACCTCCCTCGTTCAGGTAGATGTCGTCCGGTCCGAAGTCGTTGGCCACGTACAGGTCCGTCCACCCGTCGTGGTTCAGGTCCACCGTGCTCACCGCGAGCGACCAGTGCGTCTCCTTCAGACCCAGCGCCTCCACGTCCTGCTTCTCGAACGTGCCGTCCCCGCGTCCCCGGTAGAGCGCGTTGCGCCCGCCGTTGTTCGCGTCGTGCCAGCCGTCGTGCATGAAGCGCAGCATGCGGCGGTCGCCTGCGTACTCCGGTGCGGGGAGCTGGAAGAGGTTGAGCGGCGGCGGGTCCGGGTAGTCCGGCAGGTGCGTCGTCATGGCGTTGAGCACCAGCAGGTCCAGGTGCCCGTCGCGGTCGTAATCCAGGAACGTGAGCCCCAGGCTCACCGCGTGGTCCGTCACGCCCGCCGCTTGCGTCACGTCCTCGAAGCCCGCCGTGCCCGTCTCGCGCAGCGTGTTGCGCAGCAGGCGCACCGGCCCGAAGGCCACCGCCACCGCGAGGTCCAGGTCCCCGTCCCCATCCCAGTCCACGAACGTCCCGCCGCCCGCCAGGCCCTCTTCCTTGTAGCGGGTGGCGAAGCGCTCCAGCGCGGGCACGGGGACGCGCTCGAAGCGCAGGCCGCCCAGGTTGCGGTAGAGGCCCGCGTGGTGCTCCGGCGTGCCCAGCGGGTGCGTGAGGAACAGGTCCAGCTTGCCGTCCCCATCGAAGTCCCCGGTGGCCACCGCGTCTCCCACCGCGACCAGCCACTTGGCGACGTGGGCCACGCGCGGATCCAGCTCCTCCAGCGTGTGCCCCATCCGGGAGTCCAGGCCCGCCTGCTTCAGGTCCTGCGCATCCAGGTGGAACGCGAGCGGCGCCGAGCGCTCCCCCTGCGCCGCCGACACCGAGTAGCCCGTGGCCAGCACCGCCCCCAGCCCTCCCACCACGCCCACGCGCTTGAGCATGTCCGGGGCCAGGAGCTGGCGCAGCGCCGCGCCCCGCGTGCGCCACAGCTCACGCGCGTGCATGAACACGAAGCGGCAGGTGGCCACGGTGAGCGCCGCGTAGAAGAACGTGTAGACGCTCTCCTTCAGGTGCAGCACCAGGTCCACGCAGGTGATGGCCAGCGCGACCCCCACCTGCGCCTTGCGCGTCCCCGGTGACGTGGCGGGGTCCGTGAGCATGTAGAAGACGAAGATGAAGAACGATGGCGCCCCCAGCGTGCCCAGGAACAGCACCTCCGGCGGCAGGTGGTGGCGGAGGATGAACGCGCGCAGCGCCGTCTGGAGCGCGTAGAAGGACAGGAAGCTCACCACCAGCCAGCCGCGCCCCACGCGGAAGAAGAACAGCACCAGCGCCGCCATCACGATGAAGGCCGACAGTGCGACCTCCCCGTTGGCCCACTGGTACGCGGGCGCGGCGGTGATGAGTTCGCGCGTGGTGAGCAGCGACACGGCCACCGCGAACATCGACGGGTTGAAGACGTGCCGCCCCTGGAAGGTCAGCACGTACTTGGAGCCGATGGCCAGCCACACCGGCAGCCACAGGAGCGTGCTCGCGTGCGAGTAGTTCAAGAGCAGCGCCAGCGAGCAGCACGAGATGTACGCGGAGAGCGGCAGCTCCTTGCGCCGCTTGAGCACCCAGCCCAGGGCCGCGTCCAGCAGCGTGCCGGAGACGACCAGGAAGGCCATCTGCCCGGGGCTGCGGTTGAAGCCGAAGAAGGTGAAGCCCAGCACGCCGTAGAGCGTGAGCAGCGCCGCGAAGGGCAGCCTCGGGTCGTTCCAGCGGGGAAACACCCAGCCGCCCCACTCCACTCGCGTGCCCGCGAGGGCCTGCGGCGTCGGCACATCCACACTCATGATTGACCGTCCCGGTGCACGCGCGGAGCGTGCCGTGCCCGTCTCCGGGTGTCCAATCCCTCGGGGGCTTGCGTCCAGCGGCCATGCGTGGAGTCCTGGCGCCCGATGTCCTCTTCCCTGCCTCGCCGCGCGGCGGTGCCTCGCGAGCTGCTCGTTCCGGCCACGCCTTCAGGCCTGCTGCGCCTGGCGGCCGCCGAATGGGCGGGGATGGCCTTGGGATGGGCGGTCATGGCGTGGGCTCCTCCGGTGCTCGCGCCGCTGGCGGTGCTCGTCGTCGCGGGACGGCTGCATGCGCTGGGCGTCCTGCTTCATGACGCGGTCCACCTGCCTTCGCGAAGACGCGAATGGCGACTGTGTCTGCTGGAGGCCGTCGCGGGCTACCCGGTCGCGTCCACGCTGGCGGCGATGCGCTACCACCATCTTCGACACCACCGCGATGCGGGCCTGCCGTCGGATCCCTACCGCAAGCCTCCGGACGGCGGCTGGCTGCGCACGGCGTGGCGATGGCTGCTGCTCGTGGGCGTGATTCCCGGTTGGGTGCTGCGCGGGCCCGTGGGGCTGTGTGCGTGGGTGCTGCCTTCGCTGCGCACGGCGTATGCGCGCGTGTTCCTGCAGGACCGCTCTGGACGCGTGCTCACGCGGGACGCGGAGGTGGCGGCGTGTGCCCGGGCGGAGAGTGGGCAGGTGCTGTTCCACCTGGGCGTGCTGGCGCTGGCGGCGCGGTGGCCTTCCGCGGTGCTGTGGGGGTACGCGGTGCCCTTGCTGGTGGCGTCGGGGTTCAACGCGTACCGGTTGCTCGCGGAGCACACCGCCGCGCCGGTGCAGGGACGAACCCTGGAAGATGTGTTCGCGTGCACGCGTGACCACGGGCTGGGATGGCTGGGGTGGTTGGGATTGGCGCCCCGATACGTGGGGCTGCACGTGGTGCACCACCTGCATCCGCAGGTGTCCCTTACGCACCTGCCCCGGCTTCGCGCGTGGTACGTCGAGCGCTTCCCCCTCCACTATCCCCGGCCTCGTTCCTACTGATGCTCTCTTCGTCGACGCGGGTGTTGCTGGGGGTGGCGTTGCTGGCGTGCGCGAGCGCGGCGGTGATGTTCCGGCGCCGGCAGAACGCGCAGGGCGGCCGGGGTGGGCGCATCTCCGGGCCGAAGCTGGCGTGGCTGCTGTACGCGGTGTTCCTCTGGTTCCTGGTGTGCCCGCTGGTGGCGCTGGATGCGTCCGTGCCGGTGGAGGCGCGCATCGTGCTGGGGGCCTTCGCGGTGTCCATGTGGCTGCGCGGCGCCGCGGAGCTCTACATGCTCTATGTGTCGCGCAACTGGCGGCCGCCGTATGGCGTGGGCCATGACCTGGGGTGCATCGCGCTGGTGGGGGCGGGGCTCGTGTACACCGGGGAGAAGTGGGCCGGGGTGCTCGATGGGCGCGACGTGTGGTCGCTGGCGCTGGTGGGGTTGGTGCTGGTGACGCTGGTGGTGGAGGTGGCCTACGCGGCGCTGTTCCATCAGGCCGTGGAGGGACGCACCACCGGCGAGGACGGCGTGTGGTTCGCGGACGCGGAGCAGGCGCGGTTCCGCCGCATCAACCGGCTGACGCTGGCGCTCAACGTGCCGCTGTATGTGGCGCTGGCGGTGTGGCTGGTGTTCGGGATGCGGTGATCAGACCACGGACTGGCGCCAGGCGCGGGACAGGTGGCCGGGGTGGGACTGGTTGAAGCGGTGGAGCAGTTCTTCCCGGCCGTGCTCCAGCAGGTACGTGAGCTCCCGGGGCATGAGCGTCTTCACGGTGACCAGCCGGACCTGTCCGTCCGGCATGGTGAAGTGGGTGGGGAGCGTGGGTGTGTCCATGCCCAGGAGCACGGCGACGCGGCCGTCTTTCGTCAGGAGGGGTTCGGGCATGTGCTCTCCGCCCACTTCCATGGAGAGGATGCCGGTCCTCGCGGGTTCGCGCAGGTGTTCGTGGCCCACGAGCTCGTTGGCGATGCGCTCCAGCAGCGTCACGGGCCATCTGGCTTGGTCTTCGTCGGTTTCGAGTGCGAGCTCCAGACCAAAGCCTACGGAGGGCTCCACGGCCTCCACGAAGAAGTCGGAGAGGCCGTCTGTCACGAAGAGCGTGCGTCCCTCGGGGCGGTGGATGACGCGCCAGACCTGCCGCTTCGCGGGCCAGCCACCTCCGACGACGATGGGGAGGATGGCTTTCTCATCCAACGTGCCCAGGGTGCGCCAGAACGCGGTGCGGGCCGTTTCGGTCCGGTCGTAGAGCGCCTTGAGCTTGCGGTTGTGTTCGCGCTGCTCGGGGCTGACAGGACTGGGGCCCGTGACTTCCTCGAACCTCATCCCCGTGACTCCAGCACGCTCCACCGCATCTTTGATGTCCTCAGAGACGATGAGCGCAACGGTCCATCCCCAGGGTCGAAAGACCTTGGCATCGCCGACCTTCGCCGGATCGATGCGCATGCGGGAGACAGCCCGATACGTTCCCACCTTGTCGGGTTGTCCATCTTCCGGATGCCAGAACTGAACCTCTCCGGAGCGCTCATCATCGATACATCGGATGTTCCGTGTCGCGACGAGGATGAAGTACGGCTCAATCTGTCCCTCGACCTCGACAGGAATGACCTGCACGTCATCCGGTGCCAGTTCGCTGAAGATGTTCGCGACCCGCCGGTGAACAACAGGGGCTCCCCCCACGCTCGTCGTCGCGTAATCCAGGAGCGCGCCTGGATGAGAGATGGGAATCCTGAGGTGCTCCTTGATCTGGACAGGACATCCATCCGCGAACTGCCAGATGTCGTCGATCTCCTGTCCCTGGGAGTTCGTCGCCTCGCCTGGCAGCCAGCGATCCTGGATGTCCATGTCGTCCAGCAGCTCGAAGTACCGCATCGTCATCGGCTCCATCCGTCAATTGCGAACAACCCAGCCATGAAGGTCTGTGCCCTGCCGCAGAATTTCCCGTCCCAGGTTTTGGAGCTCCCTCGTCAGGGCGCTTCGACATTGGGCGATGCTCTGACATCTTCCCAGGGCCGTCTTCAATCTCTTGAGGATGGCCTCATGGTACTCCCGAGGATGTGGGCCTTGATGGCCGGGAACACGGACGGTGTTCACCTCGTCATCCAGGGACATCCCCGCACGGTCGAAGAGTTCCTGAAACCTGGGTGACCAGGGGCCACCATCGCGCGTCGCTTCCCACCACTTGTTCGTGGCGATGTGATGCACGTGAACTTCAACAGGCGCTGGGACATTGGGCCCCTTCGCGGACATCGCCACCGCGTTGGGCGCCAGTGCGATCGTCACTTCACCGCTCGCGGACACCGCGACCGCGGAGACTTCCGCCGCTGCCACCAGCCGGAAGCCTCCCTGCTCCGCGCCCACCAGCGCGGCCTGCGCCGAACCCGGCAGCGTCGCGACCCTTGTCGCAAACGTCTGCGCCGTGCTCCCCAGCGCCGCCATCGCCAGCATCACGAAGGCCCGTGCCGCCTGCTTGCCCATCACCTCGCCGTACTTCTCTCCCGCGTCACGAATGCCGTCGAGCGTCCGCGCGTCCTTCACCTCCGCGGCCAGCACCTTCCAGCCCTGGATGAGGCTCCACACCGTGTCCCAGCCCAGGTACGCAATCAGCGCCACCGTCAGCGTCGCCGCGACGCCCTTCGTCAGCAGCGGCTCCGGCACCAGCCACAGCGTGAAGTACACCGCTCCCGTCGTCGCCAGCAGCGTCACCATCGCCTCTGGGTCCACCATCCCCTCCAAGGCTTCGGCCGTCTCCTCCCACACCGAGTCCAACGCGATGCGGAAGGCCAGCGTCCGCCTGCCCTCCTCATCCAGCGTCAGGCTCCTCTCCAACAGGTGCAGGCAGTCCCCGGATAGCCGCTTGCGCACGCACCAGCGCCCGTAGGCAGCCTCCAGCTCCGTGCCACCCTGCGACACGCGGACGCGGCCCTGCCTCGGGTCGACCACGGACACGATGCCCAGCGAGGCCCGCGGACGCTCCGCTCCGGGACTCAACAACCGCAGCGCTTCCCTCCTGGGTTGCACGGACACCGGCGCACCTCGCGCCAGCGTCCGCACCGCCTCCTCGAAGGTGTCTCCGTCCAGCGCCACGGGCCTTGTGTCCGTGCGCGGTGTGTACTCACGCGCCCGGCCTTCTCCCGTGTCCAACCTCAGCGTCCGTGACGTCGCGCAGCCCGTCACGAACAGCGCCCACAGCACGCACAGCCAGCGCGCTGGCATGTCCGTGTCCGCTCAGCTCTGCAGCGCCACTCCCAGCTCCGCGTCCCCGTGCTTCAGCCAGGTCCTTGCCGCGGACTCCTGCCAGAAGCGGCGGAGGATCTTGTCCGTCCCGCTCCCGGAGGCCACCCGGTTCAATTGCAACGCGACGATCTGGTTCTGCACCAACTCCGCCACCCGCGTCACGCCGGAGCGCAGCCCGTACTCCTGCACCCGCTTGATGAGATCCGCCGCCTCCGGCGACGCCGGCCGGAACGTGCGCAGGTCCGCTTCGATCTTGATGGGCTGCCCCGCTACCTCATCCGTCGCGGCGCGCAGGTCCACCACGAAACGCTCCATCTCCTCCAGCCGGATGTAGCCCTCCAGCGCGAAGCTCACGATGGATTCCGCTCGGTCCACGTCGATTCGATACATCGAGGCCCCCTTCGTGAGACTGCGTCGACCCTTCTCTCCCATCCGGCGTCCACGTGCCAACGTCCCGAGGGATGAGTCCCCTATTCAGGACTCCACGCCCAGCTGCTCCAAAAGGAGGGTCAACCCGCGCGCCGCCGCCTGCTGCCGCACCTGCCGCCGGTCCCCTCCAAACCGGTGACGCTCCACCACCGCCGCCCTCCCCCGCCGCTGCACCGCGATGAACACCAGCCCCACCGGCTTCGCCTCCGTCCCGCCCCCGGGCCCCGCGATGCCCGTCTCCGCCACCGCCCAGTCCGCCCACGAGCGCTCCAGCGCCCCCGCAGCCATCGCCGCCACCGCCTCCGCGCTCACCGACCCGTGCGCCTGCAACAGCGCCAGCGGCACCCCCAGCTGCTCACCCTTCGACTCGTTCGAGTACGGCACGAACCCGCGCTCCACCACCGCCGACGCCCCCGGCACCTCCGTCAGCGCCGCGGCCATCACCCCGCCCGTGCACGCCTCCGCCAACACCAACCGCACCCCCGCCTCCCGGCACCTCCCAATCACTTTCGGCGCCACCGCCTCCAGTTCGCTCACGCGCCCTCCCCGGGCACCGCCGCCAGCACCGACACCAGCACGTCCCCCCGGAAGGTGATGCCCACCGTGCCCTCCTCCAAATACAGCCCCACCGCCGGGTGCACGTCCCCCGGGCACACCGACTCCAGCCCGCCTCGCGACGTGAAGCCCGCGCGCCGCAACCGCTCCCACCAGGCCGTGGCCGGCTCATGGCGCTCGCACCGCTCCGACTCGTTCACCGTGCCCACGATGTCGTCCACCTCCCGGCCGAAGAACCGCTTGATGGCGCGCCGCTCCGCGCCCGGCACCTCCAGCGTATCCAGCAACTGGAACACGCGGGAGAAGTGGTTCCACGCGTTGATCAACCGCTCACGCGCCGGGGCGCGGTGGTGGTCCACGTGGGGCTCGCACAGCACCACCCCCACCGGCCCCAGCGACGCCAGCCGCGAGAGCACCGCGTCGCGCGCCTCCACGCCCGACGTCTCCTTCTCCGCCACGTGGTGCAGCGCGAACGCCGCGTTCACCACCAGCGGCCGCTTCACGCCTCGCAGCGCCGCCCACGTCGCCGCGTCCAGGTCCTCCACCGGCGACTCCAGCTTCACGAACTCCAGCGACAGCCCCACCTCCTCCGCCACCGCGAGCACCGCGTCGCGCGCCTCCACCAGGCTCGTGCCGCTGGGGTCCACGCCCACCACCGTCAGGTGCCGGGGCAGCGCGCCCGCCTTCGCCAGCGCTCGCAGCAGGTTGCACTCCTGCCGCCCCTGCCCGATGCCCACGTCCAGCAGCGTCGCCTCCGCGTGCCCCCGCAGGAAGTCCGCGAGCAGCGCGTTCGCCACCGCGTCCGCCGCGGACGCCAGCGGCAGGTGCTTCATCAACCGCCGGAACAGCTCGATCTGCGGCGCGCCTCCGTCCACCTCCGAGGCCCGGTACGGATGCAGCGCCCCCGTCGCCCCCTCCAACCTGCGCGACAGCGCCGTGGCGAACACGGCGTAGTTCTCGTCTTCCGGAATGCGCTCCGCGTCCAGCAACCGGTAGAGCTCCGCCAGCGCCTCCACCGCCGCCAACGTTCGCGCTGACAACGCATGGTCCATCGCCCGGAGCAGCAGTTCGTCCTTCGGCGTGCGCATGCGCCCTCCCCGCGAAGCCGTGGCCGTGGCTTCCGCTCGACATGAAAAAGTGTAACGACCGCCCAGGTCGCGGCTCCAGTAGGCGGCACCGCGGGGACACATGGCCGTGCGCGTTCGCACAGCGCGCCCGCCCTCGGGGACGGACTGGCGCGACGCGAACTCCGTGGCAGGTGCACCCCGGGCCGATGCCATTCGTGGCTCCAGAACCCGTACACTGCCCGCGAGAAGGCACAGCCGGGAGGTTCCTCCCGGGTTGGATGGCATCCGCGAACCGACTTCCGATCCGGGCCGGTGAAGTCAGGGGCTCCCGGGTTGAAGCCATGAAGGCATGCGGTGTCCGCGATCAGACCGGAACCCTCCGGTGCTGGCGCGAGTGACAGTTTCGTGGGGGTCCGGTGTTGAAGCGCCCGCTCATGTCCTTCCCCCACGCGGTCCCCCTGGTGCTGGCCCTCGCGCTGCTGTCCGGCGCGACCGCCCGCGCGCAGGGCGTCCCCTCCGCCACCAGCGAGCCTCGCGCCGTGGAGGTGGACGTCCACGCCACCGACGCGGGCCAGGCCCTCTCCGCCGAGGACGCCGCGCGCCTGGGCCTCTCCGCCGACGCGGGTGACACGACGCTCGTGCCTCCCAGCCTCACCGCCGACGCGCCCGCCGCGTGGCCCGAAGGGCTGGAGGGCACGCCGGGCGAGGTGGAGCTGGAGCTGCTGGTGGACGTGGAGGGCCGCGTCGCGGAAGCGAAGGTGGTGCGCGCCGCCGCCGAGCCGCGCCTCACCGACGCGGCGCTCGCCGCCGCCCCGGGCCTGCGCTTCACCCCGGCCACGCTGGGCAGCACCCCCGTGGCGGTGCGCCTGCCGTTCGTCTACCGCTTCACGCCGCCCGTGCAGGTCCCCGCCTCCACCACGCGCCTCACCGGCGAGGTGCGCGCACGCGGCACGCGCCGGCCCCTCACCGACGCGGCCCTCTTCCTGGACGGCGCGCCCCAGCCCGCCGCCACCACGGACGCGCAGGGCCGCTTCGCGCTGGACGTGACGCCGGGCGCGCACACGCTGGAGGTCCGCGCGCCGGGCCACGCGACGACGGCGTTCGCGGAGACGCTGGCGCAAGGCCAGACGCTCCAGGTCGTCTACCGGCTCCAGCCGCGCGAGGTGAACCCCTACGAGACCGTGGTGCGCGACGAGCGCCCGCGCACGGAGGTCACCCGCATCAGCCTGCACGAGCAGGAGCTCCGCGAGGTGCCCGGCACGCTGGGTGACCCGTTCCGGGTGGTGATGCTGATGCCGGGCGTGGGCAGCCTCGCGTCAGGCATCAGCTACCCGGTGGTGCGCGGCAGCCAGCCCGCGGCCACGGGCTTCTTCCTGGACGGCGTGCGCATCCCGATGCTGTACCACCTGCTGCTCGGGCCCGCGGTGGTGCACCCGGACTTCATCGACACCGTGGACTTCTATCCGGGCTCGCCGCCGGTTCAGTACGGCCGCGTGCTGGGCGGCGCGGTGGAGGGGCGCATCAGCCGTCCTCGCGAGGACCGGCTGCACTTCACCGCGTACGCGGACCTGCTCAACGCGGGCGGCTTCATCGAGCAGCCCTTCGAGTCCACCGGCACCAGCGTCACCCTGGCGGGCCGCTTCAGCTACTCCGCGCTGCTCATCTCGCTGGCGGCCAATGCCTTCCAGAGCGAGGAGGCGGAGCAGCTGCGGGCAGGCTTCTGGGACTACCAGGCGCGCATCGAGCAGAAGGTGGGCCAGGGCCGCCTGCGCCTGTTCGCGCTGGGCAGCTCCGACGACGTGGGCATCTCACCGGAGCTGCGCGAGGGAGCGAACGGGGGCGGCGTCGTGTCGCGCTTCCACCGCATCGACCTGCGCGGCACGCACCCCGTGGCGGAGGGCGAGGGCGAGGTCGGCGTCACGCTGGGCTGGGACGGCCTGGGCCTCAACGGGGAGCGGACGCGGACCACCCCCGGAGGCGCCTTCACCCGCGAGAACGTGGGCGAGTACGGGCTGAGCCAGGTGAGCGTCGCCGCGCGCGCGGCATGGCGCCGCGCGCTCACGTCCTCGCTCGACCTGGCCGTGGGCGCGGACGTGGAGCACCGCCGGTCCGCCACCACGCTCACCGGCACCGCGCGGCCCCCGGGCTGGCGTCCCTCCGACGACGCGGATCCGCTCAAGCGGCCCAGCGCGCTGGCCACCTTCTCCGGCGCGTATGCGTCCGCCACGTGGAAGCCCTCGGGCACCTGGGTGGTGACGCCGGGCCTGCGCGTGGACGCGTACCACCTGGTGCCGGGCATGACCTTCACCGCGGTGGAGCCGCGCCTGTCCGTGCGCCACACGCTGACGGACACCCTCACGCTCAAGGGCGGCGCGGGCCTGTACCACCAGCCGCCCACCGTGCTCGTGCACGTGCCCGCCATCGACACCGCGAGCCTGCGCTACGGCCTCCAGTCCGGCGCGCAGTTCGACGTGGGCGCGGAGTGGAAGGCCTTCGAGGGGCTGGAGTTGAGCGCGGATGCGTACTTCAACCCGCTGTCCCGCGCCGTGGAGTTCGACCTGGTGGACGTGGCGGAGAACCGTCGGCGCCGGGGAAACCTGGGCGAGGACCCCGCCACCACCGGCTACGCCTACGGCTTCGACCTGATGGCGCGCCACCCGCTGGGCCGCCACTGGTTCGGCTGGGTGTCCTACAGCTTCCTGCAGAGCAAGCGGAAGGCGCGCTTCGCCCGCGTCGGAGACGACAACCGGGTGGTGGAGAGGGTGGAGGGCACGCTGCCCTTCGCCTTCGAGCAGGCGCACAGCCTCAACGCCGCGCTCAGCTACAAGTTCGGCGACAGCTGGACGGTGGGCACGGTGGTGCACTTCAACACCGGCCGTCCGGAGACGGGGCAGATCACCTCCCAGACGCAGCGCGGGGTGATCCTCGACGACGGCTCGAATGGATGGGTGCGGCAGGACTTGGACCGCACGGAGCGGCTGGCGCCGTTCTTCCGCGTGGACGCGCGCATCGCGAAGGCGTGGGCCTACCAGGACTTCTTGTTGGAGGCGTCGCTCGACGTGCTCAACCTCTCCGCGCAGCAGGAGGTGGTGGCCTACGAGTACCGCTTCGAGGGCGGCGACTACGAGGGCTCCCCCCACAAGGACGTCCGCCCCGTGCGCTCCCCCGTCCGCATCCCCGTCATCCTCCCCCTCTTCGGCCTCAAGGCGACCTACTGACATGCGACGCGCACTCGTCACCTCCCTGGGACTCCTGGCCTTCGCCACCGCGGGCTGCGAGCGCCATCCCGAAGACCCCATCTTCGCGTACGGCCGCGCGCTCCACCGTGACGGCACACCGCGCTCCGGCGAGACGCTGACGCTGGAGCGGCTGGACGAAGACGCCTTCGCGCCGCTCGCCACCGCCACCACGGAGGCCTCGGGCGACTTCACCCTGGAGATGCTGTACGGGGACACCGTGAAGGATGAGCTGTACTTCAGCACCCTCCACCGGCTGCGGTTGGCGCTGCCCCTGGAGGCGGACGGCAGCGGGACCTTCCTCACGTTCACCCTGCAGGACGACGTGGAGCTGCCCACGCTGAAGCCGTGGGACGCGCACCCGGTGGTGGGCACCCGCGACCAGGGCCCCACCGTGGCCTTCCCGCCCGCGCCCCCCGCGCCTCCCCTGCCGGAGACGGCGGACACGCTGGAATTGCAGGACGGGGACACCGGCGAGTTCGTGCCCATCCTGCCCAGCGAACCGGAACCCCTGCTGTGGGTCACGTCCGGCGGCGAGCTGCTCTGGCGGCAGAAGGGCACGGAGTCCCCGTGGGTGCCGGGGCCCTACGTGATGGAGGACTTCGCCAGTCCCCGCGTCCAGCTGCGCGCCGCCAGTGCGGGTTCGTGGCTGTTCGAGCCCCTGGGCGGCGAGTCCAGCTCCGTCAACTTCCGGCTGGAGTGGCGCACCGGCGCGGAGCCGCTGCCCCCCGGAACGCTGCGCCCCATCAGCCGCGGCGCGACGTGCGAGCCGTCCTTCGCGGATGTCTGTCCATGGACGGATGGCCTGCTCACCCCGGTGGACTTCTGGGAGAAGGAGACCGACCCCCGGTACCACAGCGTCGTCATCACCCTGCCCCAGCCGACCCTGCCCCGCCGCGCGGTGGTGCGCGGGCTGAGCTACCCGCATGGCTGGGGTGGCAAGGATTGGCTCGTCCTGGAGGGCAGTATGGATGGCGAGCAATGGCAATCCCTGGCGCGCGTCACGCTGCGGGACCTGAGCCGGCTGGAGCTGTCCCTGCTCGATGCGCGGTTCGGCTTCTTCACGGAGCCGCTCGGGGGAGAGTCTCCCTATGGGGATGGGCCCATCCGCCTGGGCGCCCAGGAGCCGGTCTTCCAGGACGTGCCCCTCTCCGGCACGGCGCCCGTGCGCTTCGTGCGGCTGTCCGTGGAATCCCTTATCTACGACGGCACCTCCCCACCCGCTGAGTTCTATACCCTCTCCGAGGTGTCCATCTTTGAATAGTCTTTGCGGGAGCCAATCCAACCCATGGAGATTGCTTGGGTGGGATGGAGCACGGGAGTTCTTCCCAATCGAATAAATCAAGAAATAAAGGGCGAACCGTTCTTCTCGTGTAGCTCCGCTCATTCGTGCCCGAGGAGGGCCCCATGATTGCGCTGACCTGGACGTATGGGCAGCTCCTCAAGGGACTGACGGAGCGGGTGCGCCGGGTGTTCCTGGTGCAGGTGCTCATCCTGGCGCCGGCCTTCGGGGTGCTGGAGCTGAACCCATCAGGTCCTTCGCGCCAGGGGCTGTCGCTGACACGCCTGGCCCTGTGGGGCTGCGCGGTGGGAGTGTTGTGGGCGCTGCACCGGTATGCCCTGGGGGGCACCCGGGTGGCTTCGTGGCAGCGCGTATTGTGGGTGACGGCGCTGTGCTGGCTGGGCCAGTGGCTGGGCGGCTTCGTCACGGAGGAGGCGCTGCCCGGCTCGCTCCAGCAGTGGCACGGGGCGCGGTGGATCCACGTGGGGTTCAGCGTGCTGTTCTTCTGGGCGGCGACCGCGCTGCTCTACCGGCTGGCCGCGCCGGTCCCCGAACCGGACGTCGTTCCCGCCGCTCCTGACGCCGCGCCCCCACCGCCGTCCGGCAAGAAGGGCTTCACGCGCGCGGAGCGTCCAGCGGGAGCCTGAGCCTCGCCCGGCAGCCCCGGCCGTCGGTGCGGTTCTCCAGGCGCAGGCTGCCGCCGTGGGCTTCGGCGATCTGCCGGCTGAGCGCCAGGCCGATGCCATTGCCCTGGGGCTTGGTGGTGAAGAAGGGCACGAAGAGGTTCGCGGTGTCGGCGAGGCCCGGGCCTTCGTCCTCCACCCAGACCTCCACGGCGCCGGGCGCGTGCACCGCCCAGGAAACCCAGACACCGCCCGTGCCCCCTTCCGACAGGACCGCGTCCACGGCGTTGCGCACCAGGTTGATGAGCAGTTGTTCCAGTTGGTCCGCGTCTCCGGACACGGTGAGGACGGGGCCGGGGCGCACGGCGACTGCACGGCGCGGCTCCAGCTCCGCCACGCGCCGCACCCAGGGCTCCACCTCGACGGCCCCCAGGGTGGGCGGGGGCAGGCGCGCGAGCCGGGCGTGGGCGGACATGAAGCGCGACAGGGCTTCCGCGCGGCGGGCGATGATGCCCAGGCCGTGACGGGTGTCCTCCTCCCAGTCCGCGGGGCGCGGCACCTGGGCGACGGTGTCCCGGAGGGCGTCCGCGATGGACTGGATGGGGGTGAGGGAGTTGTTGATCTCGTGGCTGAGCACGCGGACCAGCCGGCGCCAGGCTTCGCGTTCCTCCTCGCGCAATGCCAGACGCAGGTCGGTGAGCACGACCAGTTGGTGGGGCTGGCCGCCCTCGCGGAAGGTGCCTCGCCACAGCTCGTAGGGGCCGCCGTCCTGCTGCGCGAAGACGCGCGTGAGGCGGCGGGGGGCGGGGCCCTCCAGCAGCTCACCCCAGCCGAGGGCCTCCGCGCGCTGGCCCAGGAGCTGTGCGCGCGGCAGGCCCACGAGCCGGGCGCCCGCGCGGTTCACCAGCTTGAGGGTGCCGGAGGCGTCGAAGGCGAGCACCGCGACGTCGATGGCCTCCATCACCTGGCCCAGCAGCGCGCCGGCCTCCAGCGCGCCCAGGCGCTGCTCGCGCAGGGTGTCGCCCAAGGCGTTGACCTCCAACATCACCTCACCCAGCGGGTCCCCCGCGCGTCCACCCCGGCCGCGCACGGAGTAGTCCCCTTCGCGCAGCGCCGCGAGAAGCCCCGCGACGGTGTGCAGGGGCCGCACGACGCGCTCGCGGACGGACAGACAGGCTCCGGCGTGGACGCCCACCACGAGCACGGACAGCGTCCAGCGCACCTTCGCGGTGAAGTCCCCCGTCCACAGCAGCGCGAGCGACACGACGACCGCGGGCAGCCCCGCGAGGACCGTGAGCCACATGACGCGCAGGTCGTGGGGCACGGGTGGCTTCTGTTCGCGCGCTTCGTCGCGGCTCACCGTGCGCCCTTGATGCCGTAGTACTGGAGGCGCCGGTAGAGCGCGCTGCGCGACAGGCCCAGCGCCTTCGCCGCTTCGCTCACGTTGCCGTCGTGCCGGCCGAGGGCGCGCTCAATCAGGTAGCGCTCCACCTCCTCCAGCGTCATCTCCTCCAGGCGCTTGGTTCCCCCGCTCGCGAGCCCTACCCTCTTGAGCAGCAGGTCCTCCGCCTCCACCCGGTCCCCCACCGCCATCAGCAGCGCGCGCTCCACCGCGTGCTCCAACTCGCGCACGTTGCCCGGCCAGGGATACGCGAGCAGCGCCTCCAGGGCTCCCGGCGCCAGATGGATGTGGGGACGGCCGTAGCGCTGGCCCTGCGCGGACAGGAAGTGCGCCGCGAGCAACGGGATGTCCTCGCGCCGCTCCCTCAAGGGCGGCAGCTGCACCTCCACCGTGTTGAGCCGGTAGAGCAGGTCCTCGCGGAAGCGTCCCTCCACCACCGCCTTGCCCAGGTCCACGTTCGTCGCGCTCACCACGCGCACGTCCACCCGCCGCGTCCGCGACGAGCCCACCGGGTGCAGCTCCCCCGTCTGGAGCACCCGCAGCAGCTTCGCCTGCTGCGCGAGCAGCATGTTTCCAATCTCATCCAGGAAGAGCGTGCCGCCGTCCGCCAGCTCGAAGCAGCCGATGCGGTCCGCCTTCGCGTCCGTGAAGGCGCCCTTCACGTGACCGAAGAGCTCGCTCTCGAAGACGCCCTCGGACAGACCGCCGGAGTTCACCGCCACGAAGGGGCGGTCCGCGCGCGGGCTGGCCGCGTGGAGCAGCCGCGCCACCACCTCCTTGCCCGTGCCGTGCTCTCCCGTCACCAGCACCGGCGCTGACGACGGCGCCACCCGCTCGATGAGCCTGCGCACCGGCTGCATCGCGCGCGACTCGCCCACCAACGGAGAGCGACCGCCCTGCTCGCGGCGCAGGTGCTGGTTCTCCTCCTCCAGGCGCCGGCCGCGTCGCAGCGCCCGGGACAGCTCCAGCTGCGTGCGCAGCGTGGCCAGCAGGCGCGTGTTGTCCCAGGGCTTCTGCACGTAGTCGCGCGCGCCCAGGCGCATGGCCTCCACCGCGCCCTCCACGCTGCCCCACGCCGTCATCACCACCACGGGCAGCAGGGCATCCCGCGCGCGCAGCTCGCCCAGCAGGTCCAGGCCCTCGCGCCCGGACGTCGTGTCGCGCGCGTAGTTGAGGTCCATCAACACCAGGTCCACGTCCTCCGCGTCCAGCGTGGCCTTCACGCCCGCGGGGGACTGCGCGCTCACCACCGTGTAGCCGTCGCGCTTGAGCAGCAGCCGCAACGCCTCCAGCACGTCCGGCTGGTCGTCGGCGACGAGGATGCGGGTGGGGCGAGGAGAGGAAGCGGCGGGTTCGGACACGGGGGACACCACGGAGCGGAACTGTGCCAGAAAGAGGGAACGTCAGTCGGCCCGGAGCGCGATGATGGGGTCCACGCGCGTCGCCCGTCGAGCCGGCAGCCACGACGCCCCCAGCGCCACCCCGGTGAGCAGTAGCGCGACCCCGCCGAACGTCCACGGATCGTCCACCGATACGCCATACAAGAGCGACCCCAGCAGCCGCGCCAGTCCCAATGACAGGCACAGCCCTACCGCCACGCCCGTGAGCGACAGCCGCAGGCCCTGCGCCAGCACCAGCCGCAGCACGTCCCCTCGCGCCGCGCCCAGCGCCATGCGGATGCCCAGCTCCCGCGTGCGCTGCGTCACCGAGAAGGCGATGACACCCGACAACCCCAGCGACGCGAGCAGCAACGCGACGCCCGCGAACAGGCCCATCACCAGCGCGGACAACCGCCGGGGCCCGGTGGCCTCGTCCATCCTCCGCGTGAGCGGGGACACGTCGAACAGCGGCAGGTCCGCGTCCACCGCGCGCACCTCCGCCTCCACCTGGGCGCGCAGCGCCTCCGGGTCCCCCGACTTCACGCGCACCGCCAGGCCCATGGACACGGACGGCAGCTGCGACAGGGCGTAGTACGCCGCCGGACGCGCGGGCACGTCCAGGCCCCACTCGCGCAGGTCGTCCACGATGCCCACCACCGTGGTCCATTGCATGTCCTGGCCGTGCAGCTTCACCCGCTGCCCCAGCGCGTCGCCCTGGGGCCAGAAGAGGTTCGCGAAGGAGCGGTTGATGACCACCGCCCACGGCGCTTCCGGCCCGTCCGCGTCCTCCAGCAGCCGGCCCTGCCGCAGGTTGACGCGCAACGCGCGCAGGTAGCCGGGCGTGACGGCCCGGAACTCCACCGCCTTCCACTGCTCGCCCGGCTGGCGTGGGCGCCCGTCGATGTCGAAGCTGTTGTCCGTGGAGCCTCCCAGCGGCAGCACGTTCGTGAGCCCCGCGGACTCCACGCCCGGCAGCACCTGGAGCCGGGACAGCAGGGCCTGCTGGAAGCCCGCCTGCTTCGCCCGGTCCGGGTACTGCACCCTGGGCAGCGCGAGCGCTCCGGTGAGCACGCCGTCGGACACGAAGCCCGCGTCCACGCGCTGGAGCGCGAGGAAGCTCTTCACGAACAGCCCCGCGCCCACCAGCAACACCAGCGCGAGCGACACCTGCGCCACCACCAGCGCCGCGCGCAGCCGGCCCGTGCGGTGGCTCCCCGTGGCGCGCGCGCCCTCGCGCATCGCCGCGTGCAGGTCCACGCGGCTGGCCTGGAGCGCGGGCACCAGCCCGAAGAGCACGCCCGTGAGCACCGACACCCCCAGGGTGAAGAGCACGGAGGCCACGTCCAGCTTCACGCCCTGCGCCCGAGGCAGGCTTTCGCCCACGGTGGCCACCAGCGCGTCCGTGCCCCACAGCGCCAGCAGCAGCCCCACCGCGCCCGCCACCAGCGCCAGCAGCAGGCTCTCCGTGAGGAACTGCGCCACCAGCCGCGCGCGGCCCGCGCCCAGCGCCGCGCGGATGGACACCTCCCGGCCCCGCGCCACCGCCCGCGCCAGCAGCAGGTTGGCCACGCTGGAGCACGCCACCAGCAGCACGAAGCCCACCGCGCCCCAGAGGAGCCACAGCGTCTCACGGACGCCACCCACCACCTGGTCCTCCAGCGACTTCACGCTCATGGACCAGCCCCACCGCTGGTACTGGTCCACCAGGTCCGGCGTGCGCGCGTTGCCCATGCGCACCAGGTCCGCGCGCACCGCGTCCAACGTCATCCCGGGCTTGAGCCGCGCCACCACGCTGAGGAAGCGGTTGCCGCGCCGGGACTCCTCCTGCTGCTGCGGCGTGGGCGCGAAGGGCAACACCGCCTCCATGTCCTCCGGGTAGATGCCGCCCGGTGGCAGCACCCCCACCACCGTGTGCGGCACCCCGTCCAGCCGCAGCGTGCGCCCCAGCACCTCCGGGTCCTTCGCGAAGTGCGTGCGCCACGCGGCGTCCGAGAGCACGACGACCTGCTCCTGGCCCGGCGTCTCCTCCTCCTGGGTGAAGCCCCGGCCCAGCACCGGCGCGACGCCCAGCGTGGGCAGGAAGGACGCCGTGGCGACGACGACGCGCAGGCGCCGGGGCGACTCCCCACCGGTGAGCGTCATGTCGTTGGGCCGGAAGGCCGCGAGCGACGTGAAGGCCTTCGTGTGCGTGACCATGTCCCGGTACTCCGGCACCGAGTTCGACACCTCCTTGAGGCCGAAGGCGTCGAAGTTCGGCGCCAGCAACACCAACCGCTCTGGCTGCGCGAACGGCGGTGGCGTGAGCAGCACGCCCTTCACCACGCTGAACACGGCGCTGTTCGCGCCGATGCCCAGCGCCAGCGTCAGCACCGCCACGGCCACGAAGCCGGGTGCGTTCTTCAGGGAGCGCCACGCGTAGCGCAGGTCGCCGAGCAGGTGTTCCATGGTCCGTGTTCCCCGTCCTTCAGCGAAGCTGTTCGTCCTGCACGACGCGGCCGTCGAAGAGGCTCACCGTGCGCGTGGCGATGCGCGCGTGCGCCGGGTCGTGCGTCACCATGCAGAGGGTCGAGCCCGCCTTGTGCAGGTCGGACAAGAGCTGCATCACCGCCTCGCCGTTCTTCGAGTCCAGGTTGCCCGTCGGCTCGTCCGCCAGGAGGATGAGGGGGTCTCCCGCCACGGCGCGCGCCACCGCGACGCGCTGCTGCTGGCCGCCGGACAGCTGCCCCGGCAGGTGCCGCGCCCGGTGCGCCATGCCCACGCGCTCCAGGGCCCGCTCCACGCGCTGCTTGCGCTCCTGCGCGGGCAGTCCGCGGTAGGTGAGCGGCAGCTCCACGTTCTCGAAGACGGTGAGGTCGCCGATGAGGTTGAAGCTCTGGAAGATGAAGCCGATGTGCTGGTTGCGCACCTTCGCCCGGTCCGTGGGCGACAGCTCCAGCACGCTCCGGCCATCCAGCAGGTAGCTGCCGCGCGTGGCGGTGTCCAGGAGCCCCAGCACCGCGAGCAGCGTGGACTTGCCGGAGCCGGACGGGCCCACGATGGCCACCCATTCGTTCTGGCGGATGGTGAGCTGGATGTTGGAGAGGGCGTGCGTCTCCACCTCCTCCGTCTCGAACACCTTGGTGAGCCCGTCGAGCTGGAGCAGGGCCCGGCCCGGCACCGCGCCCGGCACCACGGCCTTCGCCTCGCTGTCGTTCGTCATTGTCGTCATCATCGCAGCCTCACGCGCTCCACCGCATCCCACGCGGTCATGTCCGACAGCACCACCTGATCACCCTCTGAAAGTCCCTGCACGACCTCCACCGCGTTCACCGAGCCGCGGCCCAGCTTCACGGGGATGCGCACCGCCTCGTCGCCGCCGGGCAGGAGCCGGAAGAGCGCCAGCGTGCTCTCCGCCTGCGCTCCCGCCGGACGGCCCACGGACAACACGTCGTCCAGCCGCTCCAGCTCCACGGTGCCCTCCACGGTGAGGTCCGGCCGGGCACCCCTGGGCAGCGTGTCCGGCAGCGACACCTCCACGCGCACCGTGCCCTGGCTGGCCGCGGGTGCCACTCGCGCGACGGTGCCCTCCACGATGCCGTTGCGCGTGTCCACCTGCGCCTTCAGGCCCGGGAGGATGTCGCGCGCCTGCGTCTCCGCGATGCGCAGCTCCGCCTTGAGCCGGTCCGGCTTCACCACCTTGGCCAGCAGCACGCCGGGCGTCACCCACTGGCCCAGCTCCAATGGCAGCTCCTGGAGCACGCCGTCCTCGCCCGCGAGCACCTTCATGGACTCCACCTGCTGGCGGCGGAAGCGGGCCACGGCCTTCAGCCGCTCCACCTGCTCCTGCTGTGAAGCCAGACGCTGACGCAGGCTCTGGGACATGACGTCCAGGCGCTGGCGCTCCAACTCCAGACGCTGGCCGGCCTCCTGTGCCTTGTCCTGGGCCTGGCGCGTCTCCAGGTCGCCGGCGAAGGACTTCTGGAACAGCGCGGTGTTGGCCTGCGAGCGGCGGGCGGCGTCGGCGGCCTCGGCGGTGAGGGCGGCCACGGTGGCCTGCTGGGACAGCCGCTGCGTCTGGAGCACCTCGCGCAGCTCCAGGAAGTCGCCTTCGGCGCTCGCGAGCTGGCGTTCGGCCTCCAGGGCCTGGAGCTGCACGTCCGGGTTGGACAGCTCCAGGAGCAGCGTGCCCGCGGTGACGGTGGCGCCGGGCTGGACGTGGATGCGCTCCACGCGGCCGGCGGTGTCGGCGGTGAGCCAGCGGATGGACTCCGGCACCAGCGAGCCCGTGCCCTTCACCTGGCGCACCAGCGGGCCGCGCTTCACCGTGTCCAGCCACACCGAGGCCTTGTCCACGGTGGGCGCGGCGGGACGCAGCCGGGAGAGGCCCACCGTCACCGCCACGAGCGCGGCGAGGCCCAGGGCGGCCAGGAGATAGGGTTTGCGGCGGGGTGCTCGAGCCTTCGGGATGTCCACGGCCTCAGGGCATAGCGAGCCGCGTGCCAGGGCTTCGAGCCGGGACAAGCCCCTGGAAACACGGGGCTCTCGGAGGGGAAGCCGGCCGCGCTGACCGCCTGCGCGAAAGGCGCGTCCCAGGAACGGACACCGTGAAGCAGTGTGCTGGCGTTGAATAGAAACAGCGTCAGGCCGTCTGCCTGCTCGCTTCAATTCCCACACATTTTCGAGGAACACCCCGATGCGCTCCACCGCCCTCCGGATGCGCGCCAGCATGCTGCTGGCCGCGACCCTGCTGCCGTTCTCCGCCCTGGCCGACGCCATGTACCTGCAGCTCAAGGACGTGGGCAGTGACGTGGACGCCGCGGGCCTGGCGGCGGCGACCGTGGCGGAGCGGACGCGCTACGGCATCGAGGAGGCGCTGAAGACGTCCTCCACGCAGGCCATCTTGATGGACCCACAGCACGAGGGCGCGCCGGACCTGACGCTGAGCGCGAAGGTGACGCGGGCCGGAGAGAAGTACCGGCTGACGTATCAGCTGGCCACGACACACGAGCCGGTGCGCACCAAGACGCTGGCGTACGAGTTCGTCAATCCCAGCCTGAGCGACAAGGGCTCGGTGGCGATGGCGCAGGCGCTGCTGGCCGAGGCCCAGAAGCTGGAGGCCGCGAGCGCGGAGGTGCCGGCGGTGGCGGCGGCGGAGGTGCCGGTGGCCTCCTCGGGGGAGTCGGGCTCGGAGGCCAACTGGGAGGGCTATTCGCAGCGGTCGGACGGGGCGGCGGCGGAGGGGATGGGCCAGGACTCGACGGGGCGTGCGCAGGAGATGGAGGCGCCGCGCCGGGGCGGTGGCCGGACGAACCTGGACCTGGGTGTGGCGCTGGGCTTCAACAGCCCTTCGGGCATCTTCGGCGGTGAGATTGAGTACCGGGCGACGCCGGTGCTGGGCCTGAACCTGAGCGGCGGCACGGGCGCCTGGGGTCTGCGGGTGGGGCCGGTGGTGCGCCTGTATCCGCTGGGCGAGACGCGCACGAGCCCGTTCCTGGAGGGAGGCATGAGCTTCAACATGGGCGGCAAGTCGACGACCACCCTCACCTTCAACGGCGAGTCGGAGGAGTTCACGACGGACAAGCTGCTCACGCCGGTGGCGACGCTGGCGGTGGGCATGCGTCAGTCGATGGGCCCCATGTACCTGGGCCTGCGCGTGGGCTGGGGCTTCCGCCTGCGTGAGGACAACTGGCGCACGTCGGACGGCCGCGACCCGAACCTCCTGGATGATCTCGACATCGCCACCAGCCAGCACGGCGGCTTCCTGTGCAGCGTCACGCTGGGCGTGTCGGTGTTCTGAGACGCCGTAGGCAAATGGCTGGAGCTTCCGCCAGGACATGGAAGCCCAGCCGGCAATAGCAGCGGAGGACATGCGGCCTCCCATCCCCGCCATCAGGCGCTAGGCTCGCGCGCCATGCCGGACTCCCTGCTCGAAGTGTTCCTGGACCACGCCCGTCACGAACCCGCGCGCCCGCTGCTCTCCTTCGAGGGGAAGCGCTACACGCGCGGCCAGCTCGCGGAGCAGGTCAACGCGTTCGCTCGCGGACTCAAGGCCCGGGGACTGACTCCCGGTGACCGCGTCGCGCTCTTCCTGGAGAACAGCGACGCGTTCGTCATCACGTGGCTGGGGGTGCAGGCCGCGGGCTGCGTCGCCGTGCTCGTCAACACCGCGTACCGCCAGGTGGAGCTGGCCCACATCCTCTCCGACGCGGAGGTGAAGGTCTGCGTCACCGGCACCTCCGGGGCCTCGGAGCTTGCGCCGCTGCGTGAACAGCTCCCCGCGCTGCAATGGCTCATCACCGTGGAGCCGCCTCCACCGGGCCTGCCCGCGTCCCTTCCCACCGTTGGCTTCGACGCCATCGTGGAACAGGGCTCGGCCTCCACCGTGGACCTGCCGCTGCCTCGCGCGGAGGACCTGGCAGTGCTGGGCTACACGTCCGGCACCACCGGCCGCTCCAAGGGAGCCATGCTCCAGCACCGGCAGCTGCTCGCCAACGTGCGCGCCGTCACCGAGGCGTGGCGCTGGACGGACGCGGACCGGCTCCTGCTCACCCTGCCGCTGTTCCACACGCACGGGCTCATGGTGGGCCTCCATGGCACCCTGTTCACCGGCGCCAGCGTGGACCTGCGCCGCCGCTTCGTCGCCTCCGAAGCGCTCACCGCCCTGCGCGACGACGCGTCCCTCACCCTCTTCTTCGGCGTGCCCACCATGTACGGCCGCCTCCTGGAGGAGTCCCGCCGCACCGGCGTGACGCCGCGCCGCTTGCGCCTGTGGGTCTCCGGCTCCGCCCCCTTGAGCCCCCAGCTGTGCCTGGACATCGAGGCGCGCTTCGGCGCCCGCATCCTGGAGCGCTACGGCATGACCGAGACGCTCATGAACACCACCCAGCCCTACGACGGCGAACGCCGCCCCGGCACCGTGGGCATGCCCTTCCCCGGCCAGGAGGCCCGCGTCGTGGACGTGCGCTCCCGCCAGCCCCTGCCCCGCGGTGAGACGGGCGAAATCGAGGTCCGCGGCCCCCACGTCTTCACCGGCTACTGGCGCCGCCCGGACGCCACCCAGGAGGCCTTCGACGCGGACGGCTGGTTCCGCACCGGCGACCTGGGCGAATGGGACCCCGACGGTTTCCTGCGCATCACCGGCCGGGCCCGGGAACTCATCATCAGCGGTGGCTTCAACATCTATCCCCGTGAAGTCGAAGAGGTCCTCACCGCGCACCCCTCCGTCGCCGAGGCCGCCGTGCTGGGCCTGCCCGACCCGGACTTCGGTGAGCAGGTCGTCGCCGTCATCGTCCCCCACCCCGGCGCCCCCACCGACGCCCAGGCCCTGGTGGACTGGTGCCGCGAACGGCTCGCCGCCTTCAAGAAGCCGCGCCGCGTCGTCTTCACCGACGCCCTGCCTCGCAACGCCCTGGGAAAGGTCCAGAAACACGTCCTCAAGGAGCGCCTGGCCGCCTCCTAGGACACATCCGCCGCCATCCACACAACAGAACCCACATCGTCCACTGGCCGAAATCGCGGGAGGACCTACCTTCTCCGGCAAGAGAAAATGGAGCCTCATCCCCGTGAAGTCCCACCCCGCCCGCCTCCCGTCCCACCTGCTCCCGGCCTCCCGGCTGGCAGGAGCGCCGGGCCCTGTGCGGACGGTGGAGGGGAGCCCCGAATGAAGCGGTTGCTCATCGTGGACGACGAGCTCGCCATCGTGGAGGCACTGGAAGACATCCTGTCGCTGGAGGGCTACGACATCGTCACCGCCTACAACGGCGACGAGGGCCTCCAGCGGCTCCTGGCCTCCAAGCCGGACCTGGTGCTGCTGGACCTGATGATGCCGGTGATGGACGGCGGAGAGCTCTTGCGCCGCATCCGCGCCCACCCGGACCTGCAGGACCTGCCCGTGGTGGTGATGAGCGCGGGCCGCCTCACGGACGAGGAGCGCAACGCCAGCTCCCACTTCCTGGCCAAGCCCTTCGAGCTGGACGACCTGCTGGGCACCATCGCGAAGCAGCTGCCCGCGGAGGGCCCCCGCGCGTAGCGCGCGTTGCTCGGCTCAGCCCGGCGTCGCGCGGAAGAGGATGTCCCGGTAGTACTGCAGCTCGCTGATGCTGGAGCGCAGGTCCGCGAGCGCGGTGTGCCCGCTGGGCGGCTTGCGCGGCTCCACCAGCGCCGGGTACCAGGCGCGCACCAGGACCTTGAGGCTGGTCACGTCCACCATGCGGTAGTGCAGGTAGCGGTCCACCATGGGCATGTGGTCGATGAGGAAGCGCCGGTCCGTGTGGATGGAGTTGCCCGCGAGGATGCCCTCGCCCAGGTCGCAGAACTCCGCGATGAAGGACGTCACCTCGCGCTCCGCCACGCGCAGGGACGTGTTCGACGCGCGCACCTTCTCCAGCAGGCCGTTCTTCGTGTGCATGTCGCGCACGACGGGCTCCATGCGCTGGAGCATCTCCTCCGGCTGCCAGATGACCCGCTCGAACTCCCCCAGGGGGCGCAGGTCCGGGCCGGTGACGATGACGCCCACCTCGATGATGCCGCAGGTCTCCGGATCCAGACCCGTCATCTCCAGGTCGAGCCACACCAGGCGGGTGTCACGGGAAGCCATGTCCGAAGAATCCTTGTCGCGAAGGGAAGAGACGTCCCTATAGCAGCCCGGGGCCCCCGCGCACTCACTCCGTGGACGAATCGTCCCGCCGCGCCCGCACGTCCACCTTGGATTCGAGCGTGCGGTGCACGGGGCACCGCTCCGCGACGCGCGGCAGCCGCGCGCGCTGCTCCTCCGTCAGGGGACCCTCCAGCCGGACGAGCCGCCGGGGAAGGAGACGGCCCGCACCGGCATCTAGAAGTCCACCAGCGCCTCGGCGGTCCAGACGCCCTCCGGCCCCTGGCGCACGGACACGTCCGTGAGCGACGCGCCCGTCAGCGCCACGTGGGTGCCGTGGCGCGCCTGGCCCGCGCGCTCGCCGAAGCCGTGGCCGAAGAGGTTCAGCCCGTCCAGGCGCACCGCGAAGCACTGGAAGCGCAGGCGCCGGCTGGCCATGGCGCCCACCACCTCCCGCAGCCAGTCCGCGAGCAGCTGGTCGTGGTCCACCGACTGGCAGGTCACCTCCAGCTCCTCGTGCGCCTCCACGCTCCGGGGGTCCGTCACCAGCGCGGAGAGCCCGAGCGCCGCCATCTCGAAGGCCTGCTCCATGGAGCGGCCCACGCCCCGCACCCCGAGCAATTCGGCGCGCGTGAAGTGCTCCCAGTGCGTCCGGGGCCTGCGGTCCTCCGCCTGCAAGGTTTCGACGTCCATACGTCCTCCTCGTGTCCTCGTCGTGCCGTGTTCCACGCCCGCGCCAGCCACGCGCGGGCCGTCTGTCAGAACCACCACCCGCCCGCCACGTCCGGCGCCGCGCTCCCGGTCCGCGCGGGGCCGGCCTCCCGGGCGCGCGTGAGCCAGCGCCGCAGCTCGTCCTGGTTGAGCGCGGGGAAGGCGTCGTAGGCCTCGGAGACCTCGCGCAGCGCGGGGTCCAGCGTGAGCGCGTGCACCGCGTCCGCGCGGCCCCGCACCAGCTCCAGCGCGCGCGGCGTCGCCACGCCCACCGCCACGACGCGCTGGCGCACGCCCTGCTGCTTCAGCCCCAGGAGCGCCGCGGCCACGGTGGCGCCCGTCACCATGCCGTCATCCACCAGCAGCACCGTGCACCCGCGGACCTTCGGCGTGAGGCCGCCCCGCAGCTGCCGGGCCTGCCGCTCCACGTCGTCCACCTCGTCGTGCACGAAGCGCTGGAGCGCCTCCCCGGGCAGCTTCGCCTGGCGCGCGGCCTGGGGGTCCAGGTACAGCCCGCCCCCTTCCGACACCGCGCCCAGCGTGAGGCGGCTGCCCGGCACGTGCAGCCGGCGCGCGACCCACAGGTCCAGGGGCTTCTCCAGCGCCCGGGCCACCTCGTACGCCACGCGCAGTCCGCCGCGCGTCAGCCCCAGCACGCACACGTCCCCGGAGCGGTAGGGCGACAGCACCCCCGCGAGCTTCTGTCCGGCCTCCGCCCTGTCCCGGAAACGCATCCGTCCGCCTCCCCTCCCCCGACAAGGTGCGCTTTCCACCAGAGCGCGGCGGCGGAGGCGCGGACAGTGGCTCCGCTGGCGGGATGCCCGGGAGGCCAGGGCACCGCGAGCGAATCCCGCGCTAGGGTGCGGCCTCATGACGCCATTCGCCCTCGTCGTCGGCAGTGCCAGTCCCCACCTCGGCCGTGCGCTCGCCCAGGCGTCCGGCGCGGCCCCCGTGGGAGTGAAGCTGGAGCGCTTCCCGGATGGAGAACTGCACATCGAGGTGCCCCCGGAGGAGGTGCGCGGCCGCCGCGTCGTCCTCCTCCAGTCATCCACCCCGCCCGTGGGGGAGCACCTGCTGGAATTGCTCCTGCTGGCGGACGCGTGCTGGCGCGCGGGCGCCGCGTCCATGGAGGCGGTGGTCCCCTACGTGGGCTACGCGCGGCAGGACCGGCGGGCCCGGGCGGGCGAGCCCCTGGGCGGCCGGCTGGTGGCGGACATGTTGTCCCATGGACGCTTCTCCCGCGTGTTCACCGTGGACCTGCACAACCCGGCCCTGGAGGGCTGCTTCGGCGCCCCGCTGGAGCACCTGTCCGCGCTGCCGCTGCTGGCGGACGCGCTGCGCCCCCACGTCACCGACACCACCGTGGTGGTGGCGCCGGACCTGGGCGCGGTGAAGCGGGCGGAGGCGCTGGCGAAGCTGCTCGGCCGCCCGTGGGCGGTGGTGCACAAGGCGCGGCTGAGCGGCGAGGACGTGGAGACGCTGGGCCTCTTGGGCCAGGTGCGCGGCATGCGCCCCATCCTGGTGGACGACATGATCTCCACCGGCGGCACGCTGGCGGCGGCGGCGAAGGAGCTGAAGGGCGAGGGGTGCGTGGACGACTTCATCCTCGCCACCACGCACGCCCTCCTGGTGGGCCCCGCGCTGGAGCGCCTGCACGGCGTGCCCGTGAAGCGGCTGGTCAGCACGGACAGTGTGGAACCGCGCCAGGACCTGCCCTTTCCCCACCAGACGGTGACGCTGGCCCCGCTGCTCTTGCGCGCACTGCGGCCCGACGCGCGTTAGGCTGCCCGGCCATGTCCGACACGCTTCTGACGCAGCTCGACGCAGGGGTCTTCTCCGTCACCTTCAACCGGCCGGAGAAGAAGAACGCCTTCACCCACGCCATGTACGAAGCGGCCACCGCCGCCCTCCTGGAGGCGGACCGCCGCGACGACGTCCGGGTGGTGCTCCTGTCCGGCGCGGGCGGCGCGTTCACGGCGGGCAACGACATTGGCGACTTCCTGGAGCACCCGCCCACGGGCGAGGACAGCGCGGTGTTCCGCTACCTGCGCGCCCTGGCGGGCCTAGCCAAGCCGGTGCTGGCGGCGGTGGAGGGCGCGGCGGTGGGCATCGGCACGACGATGCTCCTGCACTGTGACTACGTGGTGGCCGGGGAGAAGGCGCGCTTCAGCATGCCCTTCGTCAACCTGGGCCTGTGCGCGGAGGGCGCCAGCAGCCTGCTGCTCCCGCGCGCGGCGGGCTTCGCGCTGGCGTCGGAGCTGCTGCTGTTCGGAGACCCGTTCGACGCGGCCACCGCGCTACGCGCCGGCATCATCAACAAGGCAGTCCCGGAGGCGCAGCTCAAGGACGTGGCCCTGGAGCGCGCCCGCGCCCTGGCCCAGCGTCCCGCCCAGGCGCTGAAGGTGACCAAGGCGCTCATCCGCGGCCCCCTGCGCGAGCAGGTGGAGACCGCCCTCAAGCGCGAGGGCGCGGAGTTCGTCCAGCGCCTGGCCTCCGACGAGGCGAAGGAGGCCTTCATGTCCTTCATGTCGCGCGGCCGGAAGTAGTCCCGCTCCCTTCGCGACGAAGGCTCTACCCACCGGGTCCGCGTGCATGTCACGCGGACCCGGCGTCGTTTCATGTGCCTTACCGGGGCGCGGGCGGCGCCTGCGGCGTCTTCGGCTTGCCGGACAGGAACGTCCCGATGCTCGCGCCCTGGGCCTCCTTCAGCGCGACGCACTGGTCCACGATTTCGAGCACCTGTCGCAGCACGCGCTCGGAGCCGGGGAGCTTGTCCGCGCGCGGCTCGAAGAAGGCGGCCAGCTCCTTGCGCTTGCCCGCGTCGCAGTAGCCGGCGGCCATGTACGGCAGTCGGGAGCCCATGCCCTCCGGCAGCAGGCCGGGCTTGTCGTCGGTGCCCACCAGCGCGTCGAAGTGCGTCTTCAGGAACTCCACCGCGGTGTCACGGGTGCGGGGGTCGCGCGACGCGCCGAAGAGCAGCCACAGGTTCTCCCGCATGTCCTGCTTCGGGTCGAGCAGCAGCTCCAGGTTCGCCTTCACCAGCTTCGGGTCCGCCACGCGGGACAGGCCGCCCAGCAGTTGCTGGCGCTGGTAGCGGTCCTTCTCCCCGCGCAGGGCCTCCAGCAGCTTCGCGTGGAAGGCCGCGTCCCCGTGCTGCGCGGCGATGGAGAGCACCGCGCCCACCACGTCCGCGGACAGCGCCTTGCGGTCCTTGAGCCACTGGTCCGCCAGCGTGCGCGCCTCCGCGACGAGCTTCGGGTCGTCGCCCTCGTTGCCGGCGAGCTCCAGCAAGCGCGGGCGCAGGAGGCGCAGGTCCTCGCTCTCACCGGGGCGCGGCTTGAAGCCCAGCTTGCGCGCGCGCGGCCCGAAGGTGTCCCGCACGTAGCGGGCGCGGTCCGCGTCCTGCGCCTCCGTGAGCAGCCGCGACGACACCAGGTCCATCAGCTCCAGGCCCGCCTCCAGCACCTGCCGGTCCGGGTCCTCCGCCACGCCCGTGAGCAGGGGCAGCGCCTCCGCCGCGGGCATGAGCCCCGCCTGCGCCAGCGCCAGCGAGTCGCTCAAGAGCACCACGCGCTCCGCGCGCGACAGCTTCGTCAGGCCGGACTTCATCAGCTTGGCCCGCGTGTCATCCGCCAGCCGCAGGCGGTAGTAGCCCGCGCCGTCCGCGTTGGGGAACACCCAGGCCGGGCAGGCCTTGGCCTCCGGCAGCGCGACCTCCGCCTTCTCCTCCGTCATCAGCGTGCACGCGGTGGCGTCCTTGCCGGCGCCCGGGTACTTCACGCACACCGGCACCTTCCAGGACTGCGCGTCCGGGGCCTTGGAGCCCAGGCGCACGTAGCGCTGCTGGGTGAGGGCCACGCGCGGCTTGCCGCCGTCGCACAGCAGGGTCGCGGTGATGAAGGGCGCGCCCGTCTGGTCCAGGAAGCTGTTCATCACCTGGGCCACGTCCTTGCCGGACTCCTGCGACAGCGCGTCCAGGAAGTCCTTCGCGGTGGCGTTCTTGCCCGCGTGCGCGCGGATGTAGCGCTGGATGCCCTTCTGGAACACGTCGCGGCCCAGCCACGTCTCCGCCATGGACAGCACCGCGCTGCCCTTGCCGTAGGTGATGCCGTCGAAGGCGTTCTGGATGTCACCCGCGTCCTGGATGGGCTGGCGGATGAAGCGCGCGGCCACCAGGCTGTCCGCGTCCAGCGCGCCGTTGCGGTCCTGCACGCGCTCCACCGGCGCGTCCCACGTGGGCTGCCACGACTCCAAAATGCGCGGGGTCATCCACGAGGCGAAGGACTCGTTGAGCCACAGGTCGTCCCACCACGCCATGGTGACCAGGTCGCCGAACCACTGGTGCGCCAGCTCGTGCACCTGCGTGCCCGCGAACGCGCGCTGGCGGCCCACGGTGTCCTCCTCCGGCTTCGCTAGGATGAGGCGCGAGTTGAAGGTGACGAGGCCCGGGTTCTCCATGGCCCCGCCCATCAGCGGCACCGCGAGCACGTCCAGCTTCTCGAACGCGTACGGGATGCCGAAGTACCCCTCCAGGCGCTCCAGGATGTCGGGCGTCACCTTCGCGGCCCACGCGGCCTCGCTGGCCCGGCCGCGCGGCGTGATGATGCGCGTCTTCACGTGCTTCTGCCCCGCGTCGCGCGCGGGCAGGAAGTCGAACGGGCCCACGCCGAACGCGACAAGGTAGCTGGGCAGGGGCTGCGTGGGCGCGAAGCGGTAGATGTGCCAGCCGTCCGCGCCCTTCTCGTCCGCGAGCTGCGGCGTGTTGGTGACGGCCACGTTGCCTTCCGGCACGTGGAAGGTGAGCTGCCACGGCACCTTGAAGCCGGGCTCATCGAAGGACGGGAAGGCGCGGCGGGCGCCCAGCGGCTCGAACTGCGTGTAGATGTACCAGTCGCCGCCCTCGTTGACGCGGAAGGCGCCGGAGTTCTCGCGCTCGGACGCGGTGCCCGAGTACGTCAGGTGCAGCTTCGCGCCGCCCACGGCCAGGGGCTTGTCCAGCGTCAGGCCCAGGAAGTCCTCGCCTGCGGTGGAGGCCTTGAGCGTGTGCGTGACGCCCGCCTGCTCCAGCGTGGCCTCCTTCACGATGAGGCCCTTGCCGTGCATCCAGATGACGTTCGTGGCCTTGGCCACCTCCAGCATGACGTCGACGGTGCCTTCGAAGGCCTCCGCCTTCGGATCCATCTTCAAGACGATGGAGTACTTCGTGGGCCGCACGTCGTCCGGCAGCCGCAGCGTGGGAGGAGTGGGCGCGGCGGCAGCCTGAACGGCAGGCGGCGTTTCAACGGCACCGGGAGCGGGAGCGTTACCCTGACGGGCACCGCATGCCGCAAGGAAGGTTGCGGTGGCCAGGGCCACCGGACGGAGCAGGTTGGGCATGGCCGCGCAGTGTGGACCAGAGCAGCCTGCCAAGGTAGCGACGAGCGAGCGGCGTGTGGCCTTGCTGTCAGGTCGTGTTCGCGGTGGAGTGCGCCGCCGTGTCCGCTCCCCTCTCCTCGCATCCGCTGCCATCGCAAACGAACACCCCTCCCGAGGGGAAGACGCCGCCGGAGCACCTGCGCCGCATCATCGGTTCGCCGCCGGGTCCCGTCGTGGCGTTCCTGACGCGGGGCGTCTGGGCGCTGCTCACGTGGCTGTCGCCCGCCGCACGCGATGCGCTGGCGCGCTTCGTCGCGAGCCTGGCCTACACGCTGGGCATCCGCCGCAAGGTGGCGCTGGACAACCTGGCGCGGGCGCTGCCGGAGAAGAGTGAAGCGGAGCGCCGCGACATCGCGCGCGGCGCGTACCTCACCATGGCGCGCGTGGTGGTGGAGTCGCTGCCGTCCGGGGACCGGATGACGCCGGACTGGGACCAGCAGGGCATCGTGGGCGAGGAGGCGTTCGCGGCGCTGAAGGCGCACGTGGCCACGGGCAAGGGCGCGCTGCTGGTGACGGCGCACTTCGGCAACTGGGAGCTGGTGGGCCAGATGCTGATCCGCTGGGGCATCCCGCTCAACGCGCTGGTGCGGCCGCTCAAGGGCGCGCTGAACACGCGCATCGCGGTGAACCGGCTGGGCGCGGGCGCGGGGCTCATCTACCCGAAGGGCGCGATTCAAGAGATCACCGACGCGGTGAACCGCGGCGAGTCCGCGTACATGCTGCTGGACCAGGCGCTGCCCGCGAAGTCCGCGGTGTTCGTGCCCTTCTTCGGCCAGCTCGCGTCCACGACACCCGCGATGGCGGTGGCCGCCGAGCGCACGGGCGTGCCGGTGTTCGTGGTGATGGGCGTGCGGCCTCCGGGCCCGGGCGCGCGCTACAAGCTGGAGGTGGAAGGCCCCATCCTCCCGCCGAAGCCCGGTGAGTGCGCGGACCCCATCACCGAGCACACCGCGCGAGTCACGGCGGCGCTGGAGCGCGCCATCCGCCGGCATCCGGAGCAGTGGCTGTGGCTGCACCGCCGCTGGAAGGTGCAGCCCCCTGCGGTCGTCACCGCGCCGTCCCCGGGACTCACCGAGGGCACGCCGCAGAAGTAGCGCGGGCTCGCGCGGCGTGAGCGCTGGAAGGTGCGGTCCTCAACGCGCGTCACCGCGCTGGAGGCTCCGGAGGTACGGCCCGCGAGCCGCGTTACTCCACGACGACGCGGCGCAGGTGCGCGCCCAGGCGCGTCACCAGTTCGTAGTGGATGGTCTGCGCCCAGCCGGCCAGGGACTCGGCGGACACGGACTCCTCGCCATCGCGGCCCAGCAGCGTGGCCGTCACCGGACGCTCGTCGGACGAGGCGCGCGTCACGTCCACCATCAGGTGGTTCATCATCACGCGGCCCAGCACCGCGCACCGCCGCCCGTTCACCAGCACGTGCGCCTTGCCGGACGCGAGGCGCGGATAGCCGTCGTAGTAGCCCACCGGCAGCACCGCGATGCGCGTGGGCTCCGGGCAGCGGTAGGTGCAGCCGTAGCCCACGTAGGCACCCGCCGGCAGCCACTTCACCACCTGGCTTTTGCACCGCCATGACAGCACCGGCTTGAGCACCGGCAGCTCGCCCAGCACCAGCCGCGCCGACAGCCGCGTCTCCGGTGAAGGCCACAGGCCGTACAGCGAGATGCCCACCCGCGCCGCCTCGTAGCGCGCCCGGGGCAGCACCAGCGCCGCGGCGCTCGCGGCGATGTGCCGCTGCAACGGCTTCGCGGGCTTCAGCTGCGCGGCCAGGTGCCCCAGCGCCGTCTCGAACGCGTCCAACTGCGCCAGCGCGTACCCCTGCTCCGTCACGTCCTCCGTGTTGGCGAAGTGGCTGAGCACGCCCACCGGCTCGAACACGTCCGGCGCGTCCGCGAGGAATGCCGTCTCCCGCGGGAGCTGATCCAACGTGAAGCCCTCGCGGCCCAGCCCCGTGTCGATGTGCACGTGCACGCGCAGGGGGCGCGTCAGCTTCGCCGCGCGCAGGGAAGGCACCGCGTCCGCCCAGGAGCGGTCCGCCACCACCACGTCGATGCCCTGCTGCGCCAGCACGACGGCCTCTTCCGGGGCCACCGCGCCCAGCACCACCACCTGCCGCGCGGGCAGGCCATGCGCGGCCTCGTGCGCGCGCACCGTGAGCGCGTCCTGCGGGGCGATGAAGTAGAGGACGTCCACGCCCGCGTGCACCAGCGGCAGCACCTGCGCAAGCCCGTGGCCGTAGGCGTTGCCCTTGAGCACCGCGCCCAGCGCCCGGGGCGTGGGACCGGAGGACTCCAGCGCGCGGAACGCCGCCACGTTGTGCCTCAAGTGGGACGCGCTCACCTCCAACCACGAGGAGTACACCGCGTCACCGGGCCCGGCTCCGAGCCCACCACCGAGCCCACCACCGACTTCATCCACGTTCACACCTCCGCACCAGCCGACGTCCCTCCCGCCTCTACCAGCAAAGCGCAGGCCATGGGCGGCCGTGGCCGGAGGGCCACACGGGGTTGGATGCCGCTCGGGCGGACGAGGGCAAGAGGGGGAGCCCCACATGGCCGGGCGGGCGTGCGCGGGTGGACACGCGGGGTCCGGAGCGTATCCCGGGGGACACCTGACAGGTGGGAGCCCCGGCGCGACATGTCGGGTGACCCGGCGTCGCGACAGGGGCCGGTGGTAGTGTCCTGTCCCGTGGCCGCCCCGGACCTGCCCCTAGCCCAGGCCTTCATGACCGCTCGAGGAAAGACGGAGCCGGCAGGCGCCCTCTCCGTCCTCCAGGAGCGGCTGGCCCAGGCCCTGGAAGCGGCCCGGCAGTCCTGGCCGGACATCCCGCTGGAGGGCTCGCGCTTCGCGGCGCACCTGGCGCGGCTGGTGCCCGCGGACGGCCAGGAGGAGGCCTGGGGCAGGCTGCACATGGCGGACGTGTACCTGGCGCGGGCGGCGGCGGACGGGCTGCCCTCCGCGCTGGCCACGTTCGAGCAGCGCCTCATGCCGGAGGTGGACACGGCGGTGGCGCGGCTGAAGCTGCCCCCGGCCGGACTGGACGAGGTCCGCCAGGCGCTGCGGCAGCGGATGCTGGTGGGCAGCGCGGAGGCCCCGGCGCGGCTGGCGGCGTACCCGGGCACGGGGCCGCTCGCGGGCTGGGTGCGCGCGGCGGCGCTGTGGCTGGCGCTGGACTGGCAGCGCCAGCGCTCGGGGCAGGCGCAGTCGGAGGACGGCGACCTGTCCATGCTGGTGGCGCCGGGGGACGACCCGGAGCTGGCGTACCTGAAGCAGACGTACCGCGCGGAGTTCACCGCGTCCTTCCAGGCGGCGCTGGCGGCCCTCTCCGCCCGGCAGCGCAACTTCCTTCGGCTGAAGTACCTGGACGGGCTGGGCATCGACCAGCTGGGGGCGCTCTACGGCGTGCACCGCTCCACGGCGGCGCGGTGGGTGGTGGGCGCGCAGGAGGAGCTGCTGGACGGCACGCGGCAGCGGCTGACGGAGCGGCTGCGGCTGACGCGCTCGCAGCTGGACAGCGTGCTGCGGCTCATCTCCAGCCAGCTGGACGTGAGCCTCAGCCGGCTGTTGCGCACGAAGGCCGAGTAGTAACGCGGCGCGCGAGCCCCCGTCCGCACGCGAGGCGCCCGAGAATCCGGGCAGGGCATTCGTGGACAGTGCGTTAAAGAGAGGGGAGATGCGAACGCTCTTCATCGGAGATGTGCACGGCTGTTCCGCCGAGCTGGACGCGCTCCTGAAGGCGTGTGACTGGAGCCCCGGCGACCGGGTGGTGCTGGTGGGCGACCTGGTGGCGAAGGGACCGGACTCCGCGGGCGTGGTGCGGCGGGCGCGCGAGCACGGCTTCCAGGCGGTGAAGGGCAACCACGACGCGCACGTGCTGCGCTGGCACGGCGGGCACGCGGCGAAGGGCAAGAAGCTCAAGCCGGAGCACCGGCAGGTGCTGGACACGCTGTCGGCCGCGGACTGGGCCTACATGGCGACGCTGCCCTCGTATCTGCACTTCCCGGACCTGAACGCGCTGGCGGTGCACGCCGGGCTGGTGCCGGGGGTGCCGCTGACGGAGCAGAAGGAGGAGTTCCTCTTCAACCTGCGCAGCATCGCGGCGGACGGGACGCCGTCGAAGCGGCTGGAAGCCGGCGAGCCCTGGGGCAGCCTGTGGAAGGGCCCGGAGCTGGTCATCTTCGGCCACGACGCCATGCGCGGCCTGCAGAAGCACCCGTTCGCGGTGGGGCTGGACTCCGGCTGCGTCTACGGCGGCAAGCTCACCGCGTACGTGCTGCCGGAGGGCCGGTTCTACTCCGTGCCGGCGGCCCGCGCGTACATGGCGCTGTAGGCGCGGGCCGGGCCCTGGGGCTCAGGGCTTCGCGCTCAGCGTCTGCACGGCCCGCAGGGCGTTCTCGTTCTTCGGATCCGCCTTGAGCCGCTTCTGGAACACGGCGAGCGCCGCGGCATTCCTGCCCGCGTGCAGGTAGGCCATGCCCAGGCCGTCCTGCGCCTCCGCGTCGTCCGGGAAGAGGACCGCGTTCGCCTCGAACACCCTCAGGCCGTCCTCCACCTTGCCGGACATCATCAGCCCGTAGCCCACCTGATTGAGCACCTGTGGCGGCAGGCCGCTCTCGCACTTCGCCTTCCGCGCCCAGGCGATGACCGCGTCCGCGCCCTTCACGCGCGAGAGCAGATCCGCCGTCGTCTCCGGCGACTTCAAGTGGTCCGGCAGGGGCTTCCAGCCGTACTCCGCGCCGATGCTCGCGATGAGCCGCTCGAAGAGCAGCGGGCCGTTGTCCGAGTTGGCCATCAGCACCACGCCGCTCCCCGTGTCTCCCAGCGTCATCACCGTGGCGGTGAACCCGTCGTTCCACCCGCCGTGCTCGAAGCGGTCCGGCGCGTCCCCCAGCATGTAGCCCAGCCCGTACGGCCCGGACTGCTTCGTGAGCATTTGCTGCGCCATCGCCTGCGACAGCACGCGCTTCGACTTGCCGGCCTTCGCCTTCGCCACCTCCAGCTGGAGCAGCGCCAGGTCGGACGGCGTCGTCCACAGGCCCGCGGGCGCCAGCTCCGGGTACACCTTCCAGCGGCCCTCCACGGCCTCCCCATTGGCGCGCGTGCCCGCGGCCGTGCGCGCGGCGAGCGCCGGGGGCAGCGGCTGTGCGAACGTGCTGTGCTTCATCCCCACCGGGTCCAGCACCGCTTCCTTCATGAGCTGGGGGAAGGGCTTCTTCGCCAGGTCCATCAGCAGTCGCTGGACCACGACGTAGCCGCCGCCGCTGTAGCGGTTCTCCGTGCCGGGCACCCTGTCCACGCGCACGGCCTCCGTGTTCGCGGGCTTCACGCCGTCGAGAACCTGCTGGAGCGTGGGGAGCGGCTCGCCCGCGCCGTAGCCGGGGAAGCCGTGCACGGTGAGCCCCGCGCCGTGGCTGAGCAGCCGGCGCAGCGTCACCTTCTGCTCGCGCGTGAAGTCGTTGTCGGGGACCTTCCAGGACTTCAGCGCGTCGTTGACGTTCGCGTCGAGCGACACCCGGCCCTGCTCCACGGCGCGCAGCGCGGCCATCGCCGTCACCGGCTTGCTGACGGACGCGGCCTGGAACAGCGTCTCCAGCGTGACGGGCTCCCTGCCCCCGGCCTGCGTCACGCCATACGTCTTGCTCCACACCAGCGCGTGGTTGTCATAAACCGCCAGGCTCAGGCCCGGGATGCGGTACAGCTCCATCCAGCGCTGCACGGAGAGGGCCCGCGGCCTCTCCCCCGGCAGCTCCAGCGGCGCGAGGCCCGCCTCCACCCGCGCGATGCGGGCGGACTCCTCGGGCCGCGCGGTCCACTGCGTGACGGGCGGCGGAGGGGCCTTGGGAACGTCCGCCGCCGTGAGCAGTGCGACCGCCGTACAACCCAGGAACCACACCGGGACGAAGCGAGGGACGGCTTGGGGCATGACGCACTCCGGGGTTGACCCACGGGAACGGAGGGTCAACCTACGAAGCCATGACTGTCTTTGGGCCTTGGCCGCTCCTTGTGTTCGTCATGGTTCCGTCATGACGCGCGTTTGTCTTTGTCAGTACGGCAGGGCTTCGCCGCGCGCCTGCCACAGCTCCAGCGCGCCCGTGCCTCCGGACACCGCCGGGCCGCACTGGCCACGCTGGCGGCGCCCAACCCCATGGGCACCACGGCCGCGACGGCGGTCAAACCCTTCTATTGGAGCATTGCAAGCGTGCTGGCCGCGGCCGCATGGGGCGGCATGGCGATTCAGGTCCCTCTTCCTCAATCGCTATGGTTCTTCCATGAGCCCACCGCCCCCCTTCCTCTTGTCTTCGTCACGGCCCCTGATGGGACGGCGTGCCTTGCTGGGATGGATGGGAGCCCTCGCCCTCGCTGGCTGCTCTCGGGAAGGACCGACTGGAGCCCGGGCGAAGCCGCTGCGAGTACCCGTCCCCGGCTGGCGTGGGTTGCTGTACTTCAAGCAGGAGCGTCCAGGTTCGCGGCGTGACTTGTGGATTCAATCCCTGGATGGGCTGCGGCACCACGCACTCACGGACAGCGGGCGGCTGGCAGGCTGGAACCGTCCCCAGGTGGAAGGCCCCCTCAATGGGGCCTGCATCTCGCCGGATGGGACCCGCGTGGCCTATGCGGAGCGCCATCCCGCCGCTTCGGACGGAGCGAGCCTCGCGCCCGTGCAAGCCTGGAACGTGCTGCTCGTGGTCAATGCGGATGGCGCGGGCCGACGCATCCTCGTGGACCTGCGTGACCTGCCCTCTCCACCGAAAGGAGCCCGGGCCAGTTCGTTCATCTGGTCCTCGGACGGAAAGCATCTGGCATATGCCCTGGAGCTCCCCGGTCCTGGCTGCGAACTCCTGAAGCTGTACACGGTGGATGTCGAGTCAGGCCGGGTGACGGACGTCCCGCTCGGTCCCGTGCAGGGAAAGCCCCAGCTGTTGGCCTGGGCCCCTTCCCGGAACGAGTTCGTGTTCACTCTTCAGTGCGGCACCACCGGAGCGCAGCGCCTCTGCGTCCTGGACATACCCACGGGCCGCATGCGGGCACACGCGGCGGAATGGCCTGCCGTTTCGCCTGACGGCGGTCATGCCTTCGTCACGACCTCCACTCCGGAGGGAAGGAGGGCATCCCTGCTCGCCCTTGATGCAGCCTTCACCTCCGAGGCGCCATTGGGAGCCTTCACGGGAAGATTCAACTGGTACAACCAGCGCCCAGGGGGACTCTTCACGGCGGTGACGCCCGAGCCACCGACGACGGAGTGCGCGGGAGTGACGCCCCCACCGCAGCGCTTCTATCGATGGGCCACCCAGACACGCACGCCTCCGCAGGTGCGCCAGGATGCGACCGCCTTCACGGTCCTGGCCTTCTCGCCGGACGACACCCAGGCCCTGGTGAACATCCTCGTTGGCCGGGACGACTCCCAACCTGGCTTCTGTGGTGAGGGCTGGCTCCAGCGGCTCCACCTCGTCCAACGGGACGACCTGGAGAGCGACCTTCCGCGTGAGCAACTCCTCGCGAGAAGCACGCCGCTGGCCCCCTCGACGCCGTGGCCAGGGCCGTCGCTCTACATTGGCTGGCTGCGCTGACAGCGCCGTGGACCCGCCAGGAAGAGGCCGGACCCACGGCACCCTGCGTTCAGCGGACTACTCGCACACGTTGCTGCTGTTGCAGCTCTGCCCCGTGGAGCAGGTTCCGCAGCTCGCGACGCTCCGGACGACGCCGCAGTTGTCGGTGGCACTCACGGCCCCGCACGTCTTCGCCAACCGAGCACACAGCTGCGCATCCGACTCGCAGATCGCCTCCACCTCCTCCGAGGCCTCGTTGTTGCTTTCGATTGTCTCCTGAAGGCTCGTCGTCACCCGGGCCTCATAGGAGAAGGAGCCCGGCACCCGTGGCCGCAGCGTGCCCCCCACGCTCGCCGAGGCGCTGGGGGCCATGGCGCCCAGCGTGCAGACCAGCGTCTCCTCGAAGTGGGTGCATTGGCCCTGGGAAGCAGTCGCCGACACGTACTCGGTCTCCTCGGGCAGCTCCGCGGTCAGCACCACCTCCGGCTCGGACCGGGTGCCGGACTGAGACACTCCGAATGTGTACACGACGGGAGCGCCCACCAGCACAGGGTCGGGATTCGCGGTCACCGTCAGCGCCACATCGACGGTGCCGGAGATTTCACACGCATCGCCATTGCCATTGCCATTGCCATTGCCATTGCCGTCCGCCTGTCCCGCATTCGCGACCGCCACGCAGTTGTCCGTGAGGTTCGGGACACCGTCCAACGGCTCCGGCGACGCTCCGGATGTGGGCTCCGGGTGTCTTCCGCACGCACCCGGGGCTCTGACATATTCCATGGAGGTCATCTTTTTCCGGGAGGAGTCCACCATGGTCCGCACCTCGAGCCTCGTCAGCGCCCTGCTCCTCGTGAGCGCCTGCCAGAAGGCCCCGGAGACTTCGCCGGCCGCGCCTCCCGCGCCGGAGGTGGTGCCGGTGAAGACGGCGCCGTTCTCGCTGTCGGTGCTCCAGGACGCGGCGCCGTCTGGCTGTACGTGGCTGCGCCTGGAGTCGGACGGAAGACGCAGGGCGCTGGTGACAGTGGATGCGGCGTGTGACGGGCTGCAGCTCGCGTGGAGCGCGGATGGGAAGCACGCGGCGGTGCGGGACCCGGCCGGCAGCGCGCGGGGGCCCGGGCGCGTGTGGCTGGTGGACCTGACGTCCGGGCAGGGGGCGGCGCAGCTGTTGCCGGAGGAGGGGCTGACCGGCGCGGTGGGGTTCGATTCGGTGGGGCGCCTGGTGGCGCTGACGGCGCACACGGGCGAGCTGGTGCGGCGCGACGGCGCCTTCCTCTTCGAGGGCCGGCGCATCCCCCTCCCGGAGGAGGACGAGGGCGCGGGGCTCGCGCACGCGTACCGGCTGGAGGCCGGGGCGTGGAAGCGCATCGAGACGGTGGCCACGCGCGGTGACGCGGACGCCGTGTTCGCGCTCACCACGGCGGAGATGCTGGTGTCCTCCACGGTGGCCGGGGACCCGGAGTCGCTGGTGGCGCAGGGGCTGGACGAGGGCGGCCAGGACGCGGTCCGGCTGGACGCGGTGGTGCCGCGCCGGGGCCACGACGTGTTCGGCGGCTGGGCGCGCATGGAGTCGCGAGGCGGCCCGCTGTTCGCGTGGCAGACCGCGGGCGAGCAGACCGCGCTGATGATGCCGGTGCGCTGGGAGATGGAGGACGGCCACCTGGCCGAACCCGAGGGCCTCGCCCTGCCCGCCCGGAGCCCCGTGCGCGCGATGGCGCGCGGGGACCTGCTGCTGCTCGCGGGCGCGACGCAGGTGCGCGTCTACGACCTGGGCTCCCGGCGCCTCGTCGCGTCGCTCGACGGCTTCCGGGCCGCGCGCTTCTGGCCGGAGCCGGGTTCGCGGGTGCCGCGCGGGGCCACGGCGGCGTCCGGGCAGCAGTAGGCGCGGTGCGTGACGCTCAGCCCTGCGCGCCCAGGCCGCTCTTGAAGGCCGCGAAGATGAAGGCCCCGTAGACGCCACCGCAGAGGCAGCACGAGAGCACGGGCACCAGGAGTGCTCCCGCCAGCGCCGTGCCCCAGCTGGTGCGGTGCAGCGTGCGGTAGGCGAAGGCGCGCAGGCCCATGGCCCAGAAGGGCGCGGCGTACACGGCGACGAAGGGAATCACGCCGACGATGTACGGCGCCTGCGAGAGCGCGTGCGCGCGCATCGTCACGGAGAAGCCCCGCTCCACGCCGCCCATGCGCAGGATGAGGTGGTCCAGGCCCGCGTTAACCAGCGTCATGCCGGTGCTGAAGAAAGGCATCAGCACCGTCCAGGCCGCCATGCCCACCGTCATCCACAGCTTCAGGGTCTTCGGATCCGCGCCACCCGTGTCCGTCTGGGGGACGAGCCCCAGGACGATGCCGATGATCGCCGTGTAGACGATGCCCGTGGTCAGGAAGCCGGCGATCGCGGACAGGAGCACGAACGTCATGGAGCTGCTCACGGGCGCGTCGGGGTTGATGCCCCGGAGCGTGTTCGTGGGCTGCATCAGCAGGCCGTAGCACGTGCGCCAGAACGCCTTGAGCGTGCCCAGCTGCTCGCGCTGGTCCCACGGCAGCTGGCCCAGGGGCTCGCGTTCGTGGCAGGTGACGCAGATGGCCCCTTCCGGCCCCTGGCGCAGGCAGCGGGCACAGGCGAACGCGCCACAGCGCGGGCACGTGGCCACGCTTTGCCACTCGGGGTGCACGGCGCAGACGGGCTCGGCGCTTCCGGGAGCGGAGGCCACCAGCAGCGAGGCCCCACACCGCTCGCACGTCTCAGCGCCGGGGGTGAAGGGGGCCTGACAGGAAGGACAGGAAGGCGTCATCGCCGCGCATCGTAGGCGATGCGCTACGGCTCCGGCGCCGTTTCCGGATCCACGGGCACCGAAGGGGACGTGCTCCCGGCCTTGTCCTGCGCCGGCGCGCTCCCGGCCGGCGCCACGGCACCGGTCGCCTTCGGGGCCCGGGCCTCCTGGGCGGCTCGGGCCTGACGGGCCCGCTTCGCCTGTGCCACCGCTGTCTTCGCCGCGCCCGCGTCCCCCAGCGCCCGCTCCCGCTTCGCCAGCGCGTCCCACAGCTCCGGCGCGTCCGGGTGCAGCGTCACCGCCGCTCGCAGGAGGCCGCGGGCGACCTTCGGCGAACGCGTGTCCAGTAGCCGCCTCAGGAAGCCCGCGGGGGACAGCACCAGCGACCCCTCCGGCGTCTCGAAGGCCTCGCGCACGTGCGGAATCGCCTCCGCCTCGCGGTCCGCCTCCATCAGCCCCACCGCTTGGGCCAGGTGCGCGTCCATCGACTCCGGATGCAGCTCCGTCGCGCGCTCCAGCCAGCGCATCCGGTCCGTGGGCTTGCGCTTCGCCCGGTCCGCCAGCGTGAGCAGCTCGTCCGTGTAGTCCGGCCGCACCTGGGGGGCACGCACCGCCGCCTCCTTCAGCGCGGGCCACACCCGCTCGGGGTCCTTCAGCGCCTCCAGGCGGGAGCGCCGCAGCGCCGGCACCTCCGCGCGCTTCCACCCCGCGACGAAGCGGGCCACGTCGCTCCGCACGGTCGGGCTGAAGCGCTCCGCCTCCGGACACTTCAGCGTCTCGCACGCGGCCAGGTAGTCCGCGAACAAGCCCGCCGCGCCTTGCGTCCGGTACGCGCGCAGCCGCTCCGCGCCCATCACCTTCTCCACCGTGGCCGCCATGTGCGCGCCCACGCGGATGAGGAGCGACTCGCCGCGCGGCTCGTGCGCGCCGCGGATCCGCTCCATCGCGCCCCGGCCGTCCCTGGCGATGGCCGCCCGGTCGAAGAGCGCCGACACCTTCGTGAACGCCCCCGCCAGGTCCGTCTCCGGCGGCAGCGTGCCCGGCCCGCGCGTGGCCCAGTCGTGGTACGCGAGCCCGTAGCTGGCCAGCCGCCCCATGCCCTCGTACACGACCGCGTCCACGGGGTCCGTGAAGTGGCCGCCGCGGCCCGGCGCGCCCTCGTCCAGCACCGTCTCCATCAACCGCAGGGACAGCCGGCGCAGCCGCTTCGCCTCGTCCTCCACGTTGGTGGCGAGCGCGATGGCCGTGTCCTCCGCCGGCAAGATCACCAGCAGCGTCGTCGTCTCCGGCTGCCCGCCCGCGTGCGCCACGATGTAGTGGCCCCTGAGCGGATAGGTCGCGAAGCCCATGCCGTAGTCGGTGATGTGCCCGTCGCGCGTGACCATCGTCGCCTGCATGCGACCCATCGTCTCGCGCGTCACCAGCGTGTGGTCCAGCACCGCGCGAGCAAAGCCCAGCAGGTCCTCCACCGTCGCGCGCGTGCCGCCGCCACCGAAGCGGCTGGTGACGTCCAGGAAGCGCGACGGCTTCAGCGCGGCGCCCGCCACGCGGTAGCCCACCGCCTGCTGCGCGTCGCGCGTGCTGATTTCATCCAGGTCCGCGTGGCTCATGTTCGCGGGGCCGAAGACGTGGTCGCGCATGTACTCGCGGTAGGACTGGCCGGAGGCGGTCTCCACCGCCGCGCCCAGCAGGTTGAAGCCCCACGTCGTGTACAGGTAGCGCGTGCCCGGCTCCGACATGAGCGGCCGGTCCGCGAACATCGCGATGGCCTCCTTCGTCGTCACCGGCTTCGTGTTGTTGCCGGCGCTCGGGCTGTCGTAGGTGGGCACGCCGCCCAGGTGGCCCAGCAGCTGCCGCACCGTCACCGGCCACTGCTTCACCGGGTACTCGGGCACCAGCGTGTGGATGTCCGCGTCCAGGTCCAGCTTGCCCGCCTGCGCCAGCTGCATCACGGCCACCGCCGTGAAGGACTTGGTGATGGACGCCATGCGGTACGTGGTGCGCACCGTGGCCGGCAGCTTCTTCGCCAGGTCGCGGTAGCCGTAGCCGTTCATCCACCGCTGGCCGCCCCGCATCACACCCACGGACAGGCCCGCGGTGGGGCCCTGCTTCAGGTCCGCGCGCACCAGCGCGTCCAGCGCGCGCTGCACCTCCGGCGGGAACTCGGAGGCCTTCGCGCCCGGCTCCGGCGCGACCTTCGCGCTGGACTCCGGTGGCGACGCGGGCTTTTCAGCGGGCTCGGAGGGCGCCGCCTCCGGCTTCGGCGCGGCGGCGGGAGCCTGCGCCACGGGAGCAGGCTTCGCGGCGGGCACCTGCGCGAACGCGGGGCCTGCCTCCAACAACAAACACAGCGCGACGAAGAGCCGCTTCATGGCACCGCCTCCGCGGTCTGGCCGCTTCCACTGCCCGCCGGTGCATCTTCACGCGAGGACGTGAGCGCCGGGGCCGGCACCGCGCCCTCGTTCGCCCATCCCGCCAGCAGCGCGTCCGAGACCAGCTGCCCCAGCAGGTCCAGTCCCTGACCGCGCGGATGCACCAGGTCCTCGTGCATGAACCCCGCCTGATGGAAGCGCGCGAGCGACCCCGCGCCGCCCATCGCCGTGTAGAGGTTGAAGAAGCCGCAGCCCTCGGCGAGCGCCACCTCGCGCTCGGCCTGGATGGCGGCCTCCAGGAACGGCCGCTGCGTCAGGGGCTTGCCCTTCGCGTGGCCGTCCTGCACCGCGTCCATGGGCCCCACCACCATGCACGCGCTGCCGGGCGCGGCGGCGCGGGCGCGGCGCAGGAGCGCGGCCAGGTCCTGGCGCACGGTGGGCAGGTCCGTGCGCTTCCACTCCAGGCGCTTGGACTCATTGCCCCCCAGGAAGAAGAGCAGCAGCTTCGGGTCGCGCTGCGCGAGCTGCGCCTTCAGCGCGTCCTCCTCCAGCCGCGCATACAGCGTGGCGTCCGCGGACGGCACGCCGAGCATGTCCAGCACGACGCCGGGCGCGTCCTTTTGCAGCACAACGCCCTGCACGATGGCGCCCTTGCCTTCCGCGGTGACGTCCAGCCACTTCGCGCCCGCGGGCAGGTCGAAGGACGTGGTGCGGCTGGCACCGTCCCCCTGCGGCTCCGTGCGCGCGAGCACCGCTCCGTCCACGGACACGACCAGGCGGCCCGCGCCCTTCACGTCCTTCCACCACAGCGTCCCGCGCGGCTCGCCGTCCAGCTTGAAGCGGCCCCGGGCGCGGTTCTCGGTGGCCACGTGGTACACGCCGGTGATGCCGAACGGGTGCGGCGGCGCGTGCAGCTCGCCCAGCGTGCGCGGCTGCCAGCCGTTGCTCACGGCGGCCGTGCGCGACCGTCCACCGTAGGGCGCCATGCGGTCCACCAGCAGCGCGCCCCGGCCCGCGTGGCCGAAGCCCGCCACCAGCTCGTCGCGGACCACGTCCACGATGCGGTCCCCCGCGATGAGCGAGTTGCCGAACGCGGCGACGACCGTGGGCGTCTTCGCCGTGCCCTCCAGCAGCCCGTCCAGCGCGCGGAAGAACGGCGTCAGCGCGGACCGCGCGCAGCCGGTGTCACTCGGCTCCACGCACGGATCCTCCACCGCGCCGCCCGGTGCCTTCAGCCGCGTGGCCAGCGCGTGCAGGTGTCCCGCGCGCTCGGTGGTGGGCGGCAGGGCGCGGAACGCGGAGCGCCCCGTGCTCCGGGCCGGCGCGGACACGCTCGCGGAAGAGGGCACCACCGAGGGAGCAGCGGCCGCCGTCAGCTCGCGTGCGGACTCCGAGGTCGCGGGCCGCGCGGATGTCGCCGCCTCACCCGACGAGGGCTGCGCGGAAGCCACTCCGTCGTGGGACGCGAGCTGCGCGGATGCGGGCCGTGCGGACGTGGCCTCGACGGAAGCGGGTCGCGCGGCACTCGCCTCCGGCGGCGGCGCGGAGTCCGTCGCGGGAGCCGTCGTCAGGGGGAACCGGTGTGGGGGTGTGCGGGACTCGCACCCGGGGAGCAGCGCCCCCGCCAGGACAGCGAGCAACCCCGCCCGCCGGAGCCCCCGCGAGACATCGGGAACCTTCATGTGGCCCGCGAGCGTAGACGAAAGGCCGGGGGTGCGCATGTTCTGGACCCCACGCTCGGCCGCCTTGCGGGCCGCCCCGGCGTGGCTTCCCGGACATCGCATCCGTCCTGCATCACACGCTCCGCCCGGACGCCCGCGAGCAAGAACCGAATTTCCCGCAGCCCAGCGCGAATGCAGGGTCCGACCGCGAACATGGTCCCTTCACATGGCGAGGTGCGCCCCCAAATTATCCGCCGCGAATATGGGCAAGAACCGGCTCACAACGTGGACGAAGCTCCACCGGCGATTTGGCGACCACGTGCGCCGCATGCGCAACAGCCGCTCGCTCACGCAGGAGGCGCTCGCCGAGCGCAGCGACCTGTCGGTGGACGCCATCCGCCGCATCGAGCGGGGCGCCTTCTCTCCGTCGCTCGACACGCTGGGCAAGCTGTCCGTGGGGTTGGACGTGTCGCTGAAGACCCTCTTCCATTCCTTCGACCTGGAGCGCACCGACGGCGTGGCGGAGATCTGCGACTTTCTCGCGGGCCGCTCCGGCTCCGAATTGAAGCTCGCGTGGCGCGTGCTCCAGGCCATGTTCGACGAGCCCTGAAGCGCGCCCTCGTGCCGGTCGCACCCGGCAGATGTTCCCTGTCACCCCGGCCGCGTTTGCCCTATGCGTCGGGGCAGATGAGCCGCGCGCCTCCCACCCTCCTCCTCGTCGAGGACGACAGCGACCTGCGCGACGCGCTCGTGGAGATCCTCCACGCCGAAGGGCACACCGTCGTCGCCAGGGCGACGGGTGACGAGGCGCTCTCCTGGCTGGAAGCCCACTCTGTCCCCGCGCTGGTGCTCGTGGACATGTGGACGCCGCGCAAGGACAGCTGGCGGCTGCTGGACGCCCTGCACCACCAGCCGCGCTTCGCGGACCTCCCCGTCGTGGCCATCAGCTCCAGCGAGGAGCGCCACCCCGCCATCCGCGAGGTGCTCTCCAAGCCCTTCGACCGGGAGGCGCTGCTCGCCGGGGTGCGCCGCTTCGTGCACGCGCTGCACTGACGCGCTCAGCCGCCGGGGGCCCGCTGGACCAGCCGCCCCGCCACGCCCGGATCCAGCCGGAACGAGTCGAAGAAGCGGTCCGCGTCCTTCGGCGCACGCCCCTCCGGGTGCAGCAGCAGCTGCTGGTACAGGCGCGGGCCCACCATGAAGAAGCGGCCCCGCAGGCGGCGCGGACCGGACAGTCCCCCCACCTCCTGGCCCGGGAAGCCGCCCTCCATCTCCAGCGGCTTCGCGGTGATGGCGGTCGCGCCCAGGGCCTCCAGCGCGCCCTGGCTGGCGCGGTCCACCACGTCGCGCGGGCTCACCTGCGCCACGGCCGCGGGCGGGAAGTCCGTATAGGAGACGTAGTAGGCGGTGTCCTCCTGCGCGCGCGCGGCGATGAACGTGTGCAGCGTCACCTCGCCCACGTCCGTGGGCTGCACGCGCCGCTCCTCCGTGACGGGGCCGGGGAACGTCACGCTGAAGCCCCCTTCCGGGGACTGGACGACGGAGGACGGCACCTCCCGCACGGGCTCGGCGGCGGACACGGGGGGCTCGGTCTGGGTGCGCCCCGCGCACCCTCCCAGCACCAGCAGGGCGGCGGCCAGCGGCACGGCCCGGTGGGAACGCTTCATCATCCAGACGGCTCCTGACATGGGGCCGCAAGGTACGCCCTGCCCCGCCCGGGCGCATCCCTTCGCGTCACCCGGGCACGCTTCAGGCAACGCTTCCCCCCGCCCTCAGTGCATCGTGCCGGCGGGTTCCTCCTCGTCGGCGGGCGGGGGCGGCTCCGGCGGGCCGGCGGAGGACACCCGGGCCAGGTGGACGCGGAACACGGAGCCCCGGCCGGGCTGGCTCTCCACCTCGATGTGGCCGCCGTGCGCCTCGATGATCCGCCGCGACACCGACAGCCCCAGCCCCACGCCCGGGGCGCGCTGCTTCGCGTTGCCCGCGCGCTGGAACGGGATGAAGAGGCCCTTGAGGTCCTCCGGCGACATGCCGATGCCCTGGTCCGCCACGGCCATCACCACCTGCTCGGCGTCCCCGCGCACGGACACCTCCACGCGGCTGCCCGAGGGGGAGTACTTGAGCGCGTTGCTCACCAGGTTGGTCAGCACCTGCTCCAGCCGGGCGGGGTCCGCGCGCACCAGCACCGGGGTGTCCGGCGTCACCAGCTCCAGCGTGTGCCCGGAGTCGCCGGACTGGTACAGCTCCACCACGGAGCGCGCCAGCTCGCGCGTGTCGCGCACCTCCGGCTGGAGCTCCAGCTTGCCGGCCTCGATGCGGGTCGCGTCCAGCAGGTCCCCCACCATCCGGTCCAGGCGCGCCACCTGCCGGCGCACCAGCGCCAGCGTGCGCTGCATCCGCTCCGCCGTCATCTCTCCGCGGCCCGTCAGCGACGTGGACAGCTTCAGCGCGGACAGGGGGTTGCGCAGGTCGTGCGCCACGCCGGCCAGGAACGCCAGCTGCTGCTCCTGCTGGTGGGTGAGGCTGTCCGCCATCTCGTTGAAGGTGTGCGCCATGTCGCGGATCTCCGACGGGCCCTGCTCGGGCGCGCGCAGGTGCCGCCCGCCCCGGCCGAAGCCGGACATCGCCTGCCGCAGCGCCGTCACCGGGCGCAGCGCGAAGCGCCGCAGCCAGAAGATGACCAGCCCCAGCGTCATCATCAGCAGCAGGCCCAGCACCAGCCCCAGCACATTGGCCGTCTCGCTCCAGTACGCCGCGCGCTGCCGGGCCTCCTGTGCCTGGCCCACGTTGATCTGGATGAGCCGCTCCAGCGAGCGCAGCGCCGCGTCCAGCGACGCCATGGCCGCCGCGTCGTGCTGGGCCGCGGAGAGCCCCGGACCGAGCGGCGCCTGCTGCGCGTGCAGGTAGGCGTACACCTGCGTCTGGACCTCCGCCACCATCCCGCGCTCCTCCTGGGTGGAGGCGGTGCCGTGCATCTCCACCAGCTGGCGGCGCAGGTCGGCTTCAATCTGCGGCGGCGAGCGCCCGCGCGACGGGTCCGCGAGGATGGGAGCGCCCGGCAGCGCCACGAGGCGCGAGTGGACGAGCAGGTCCACCTCCAGCTCCTCGGCCTGACGGACGCCTTCCACGGATTCACTCAGCGTGGAAGCCATGCGTTCCAGGGCGGTTGTCAGCACCACGAGCAGGGTGGCGGCCACCAGGGTGAGCAGCACCAGCCCGCCCACCACGGTGGAGAAGAAGGCGCGCAGGCTCATCGCGCCTCCTGTGCGGGCCTCCAGCCGACGTGACCGGTCATGTTCGGGCATCCTCCCTCCGGGCCCACGCCAACCCATCTGGTCGCCGCCCTGTTCCTGAGGAAAGCAACAAGCGTCCGATATCGTGGATTCGCGCCCCGGATGCGGGCAGGCCCACGGCTGACGTGGCCCCCAAAAGGAGCCGGCCTCCCGAGGCCCGGCCATGCTAGTCAGCACGCACAACGCGGCTCGATGCGCCCTCCCCCGGACTTTCGGGCGCCCCCCACCTGCTTGAAGAGGTCACCCGATGGATCTGCTCGCACCACCGGCCCGCACGCTGAACTTCGACGCCTTCTGGCGTTGGCTCCAGGAGCACACCAACTGCATCCTGCGCTGTGGCTCCCCCGACATGACGTTGTTCGACCATGACGACTTCCACTGGATGCTGATGGAAGAGGAGCGACAGCACGTCCTCCAGCTCATCAAGGGCAAGTCGCTGGTGGGCGAGATGGTGATGGTGGGCCGTGAAATCTCCGAGGTCACCATCTCCCCGGATCCGGACGCGGATCCGCAGGCGGGCCACTTCCTGGCGGAGCTGATGGGGGGCCCCAAGGAGGACCCGCAGGTGCTGTACCACTTCATCATGGCCCACGGCATCGAGCCGGTCGCCGGCCACCAGGGCTTCAAGCACTAGGCGTCTGTTGGACTCCAAGGCCCGCCCCCTGGCAAGCCGCTACCTGCCTGGCCTGCCCTTCGGGGGGTGACTCCGGGGGGGCACCTCGAGGAGCTCGTGTTCCTCGCGCGCGAGCATCGTCGTCAGCAGCGGGTGCTGGAACCTTCGCTCCGCCGTGATGGCATAGAACGTCTCGAAGAGCCCCGGAACCACGCAGTGCTCGTGCAGCACGCCCTCGCGGAGCTCGTCGCGAACCACGACGGACGGCACCAGCGCGAACGCATGGGTATCGCGCGCCAGGAGCCGCATCGTCGCCATGTCGTCCACCTCGGCCAGGGTGCGGACGCGCACGCCGAGCTGCTCGCACAGCGCATCGAACTCCGAGCGGATGGCGCTCTCCCGGCCGGGGACGATCATCGGCGCGTCGGTGAGGCTCTGCGGAAAGCGGAAGCCCTTCTGGCGCTTCGACCCGACGATGCTGACCGGCTGCCGCGCGATGCGCCGGCAACCGAGGCGGCCGCCCGGCTCCCGCGAGGGCGGCCGGTTCGCCAGGACGAGATCGACCGCGTGGTCCTCGAGCCGGAGCAGCAGCTCCGCCAGCCCCCCGGACTCGAGGCAAAGGCGCACGTGGGGCTGTTCCAGGAGCGGCTTGACGAATGACTCCTGGAAGTTTCGCGACAGCGTGGCGACCGCGCCAATGCGCAGCACCTGCCCGGACTGCCGGCCGTGCTGGAGCGTCGAGACCAACTGGCTGCCCGCCGTGAAGATCTCCTCGGCGTAGGCGAGCGCGATCTCCCCGGCCTCCGTGAGCACGAGCCGGCGCCCGGCCCTGCGGAACAGCGCGTTGCCCAGCTGCGCCTCCAGCTGCTGGATTTGAGACGACAGCGCTGACTGCGCCACGCACAGGCGCGCCGCCGTCCTCGTCAGGTTGCCGTCCTTCGCGACCGCCCAGAAGTAGCGAAGGTGGTGGAAGTTGATCTGCTCGACGTTCACGTTCCATCTCCCAAAGAGAACGGTATGAGCCTTTTTATGTGTTTTTCAAGAACCGATGCGCCTGGGTACACAGCGCCGCATGAACACGCCCGAGGAGTGGTCGTTCGTCGTCCCCGTCATCGCCCTGGCGATTCCCGTGACCCTCGCGCTTGCCGCGGTCATCTCACCCCGGCGCGCCGGACTCGCGAGCGGCGCCGCGCTGGGGCTGGCGCTTCTCGTGACCGGCGGTGCCGCGCTGACGTGGGGCGCGGCAACGCAAATGGGTCCGCGTCTGGGGGTGCGCGTCGACGCCGTCACCTGCGTCATGCTGCTCCTGGTCGCCACCCTCGGGGCCATCATCGTCCGCTACTCGCGGACCTATCTCCAGGGCGCCCCCGGGCTCGTGAGGTACCTGCGCTGGTTGTTGCTGACGCTGAGCGCCGTCACCGCGCTGGTCATCGCGAACAACCTGCTCGTCGTGGTGCTGGGTTGGACCGCGACGAGCGTCGCGCTGCACCAGTTGCTGACGTTCTATCGCGAGCGCCCCGCCGCGCTCGTCGCGGCGCACAAGAAGTTCCTCGTCAGCCGGCTCGCTGACCTCTGCCTCCTGGGCTGCCTCGCGCTCGTCCATCAAGACGTGGGCAGCCTCGAGCTTGACCGCATCGCGGCCTGGGCTGGAGCGCATCCAACGCTGTCCCCTTCGATGCAGGCCGCCGCGGTGCTGCTCGTCATCGCAGTGGCGCTGCGGTCCGCGCAGCTCCCGTTCCACGGCTGGTTGCTCCAGGTGATGGAGGCCCCGACCCCGGTCTCCGCGCTCCTGCACGCAGGCGTCGTGAACATCGGCGGCTTCGTCCTGCTGCGGCTCGCACCGTGGATGGCTCACGCGGCGCTCGCGCAGCTGCTCCTCGTGGTCATCGGGCTCGGCTCTGCCCTCATCGCCGCCCTCGTCATGACGACCCGGGTCAGCGTGAAGGTCTCGCTCGCCTGGTCCACGTGCGCGCAGATGGGGTTCATGCTGGTGCAGTGTGGCCTGGGCTTGTGGCACCTGGCGTTGCTGCACCTTGTCGCGCACTCCCTCTACAAGGCCCACGCCTTCCTGAGCGCGGGGACGGCCGTCGACGAATGGCGGCTGCGCGCCATGACGAAGCAACCGCCCCCGCCATCGTGGGGCCGCCTCGGCATCGGGGTCCTCGTGGCGGCCGGGAGCGCGGCGCTCTGTGTCCTTGTCTTGCGGCACGCCGCCGCCTTGCGCCCGGCCGATGAGCGCTCCGTTGCCCTGCTCGCGCTCGTCGTCAGCCTCTCCCTGGTCCCGCTGCTCACCCGAAAGACGACCGGCATCTTCACGGCCGCCGGCGTGGCACTGCGCGTGAGCGGAGTCGTCCTGCTCTATGTCGGTTGGCACGCGGCCGCGGCGCAGCTGATGCCCTCGCGGGACGCGACGCCGAACGGTCCCGTCTGGGTCCTGGTCGGCCTGGGCTTCGTTGGCCTCTTCGCCATGAAGGCAACCCTCCAGCTGTTCCCGGAGGGGCGGCTCGCGCGTGCCGTCTACCCCTGGCTGTTCGCCGGCCTCTACCTCGACGAACGCTTCACCCGCCTCACCTTCCGCGTCTGGCCGCCCCGGCTCCAGCGGCGGTCGGAGTCCGCTCCCGCAACCCGCATCCAGGAAACCCTCGAGGCCCACACATGAGCACGCCCAACGCCGCCGCCATGGCTCGAAGCCAGGAGCCCTCCGTCACGAGCGCCTCGCCCGACCCGCGCCTCGACGAAGTCTTCCAGCGCGCCTGCGCGCGGATCGCCCCGACCTGGCCACTCGACCGCTTCATCGCCGTCAATCCCTTCTGGGGGCTGATCGACTCGCGGCTCCCGGAGGTCGCGGCACGGCTGCAGTCCCTGTCCGGCGCGCGGCTGCTCATGCCGCGCTCGTGGTACCGGCAGGCCTATCGCGAGGGCCGCCTCCGCGACGAACATCTCCAGGCCGCGCTCGACGCGAGCGATTCGACCGCGTCGCTCACCCACCTCCGTGCGCTGCTCGAGCAGGACGAGCCGGCGCCCACGACGCGCGCTCGCGTCGTGGACGTGGTGGACGCGGGGCGAGACCTGGTCCACGAGGCGTCGTGGCGCGGCTTCATCACCCAGAGCGTCAGCCAGTTCTGCGCGGGCTACTTCGACGAGGGGCAGGCGCAGCTGGGGCCTCCGCGGGACCGTGGGCTGTACGCGAGCTGGCGGCAGCATGCGATGACAGACCGGAGCCCGGCGCTGCTCATGCGCGCGACGTCCTACCGGAGGCACGCCAGTGCGCTCCCCGCGACCGCCCGCGAGCTCGCCCGGACCGCGCTCGCGGCGCTCGAGGTCCCGCCGCGAGAGCAGGAGAACTACCTCTGGAGCCTGCTGCTGGAGCAGAACGGCTGGGCGTCCTGGTGCGCGTACCGGCGCTGGACCGCGCGGCTCCAGGGAAGCGACGACGACACGCTCCACGACCTCGCCGCGATTCGCCTCGCCTGGGAGTGGATGCTCTACCGCGCCGGCGGAGACGCGGTCGCCCGGAGCTGGAAGACCGCCATGGCGAATTGGACGCAGGTTGACGCCGCGGCGGCGGCTTCCCGCTCCAGCGATTGGCTGCTCCAGGCGGCGCTGGAGATCGCGTGGCGAGAGCCCGTCCTGCGCGCGCTCCCGGCCGGTCTTCGCACCCCGCGCCGCACGGCCCCGTCGGTGCAGGCCGTCTTCTGCATCGACGTGCGCTCGGAGGTCTTTCGACGCGCCCTCGAGGCCATCGCGCCTTCGGCCCACACGCTCGGCTTCGCCGGCTTCTTCGGCGTTCCGATGGACTACCAGCCGCTCGGGGCCGCCGCTGCGCGTCCGCAGCTGCCTGGACTCCTCGCGCCTCGCCTGCGCGCATCGGACACGGGGCTGGGGCCGGACGCTGAAGCGCGACGTGCCGGGCACTTCGACCTCGCCGCCGCGTGGAGGACGTTCAAGACGGACGCGCTGTCGACCTTCACGTTCGTCGAAGCGCTCGGGCTCACCTACGCAGGAAAGCTCGTCAGGGACAGCCTCGGCCTGGGAGGGGCGCAGCGCCTCGACAGCGTCGGGCTTTCCCGCGAAATGGACGCCAGGCGCAAGCCCCGCGTGAGCGGTGCGGTGGATGGCGGGCCCCTGGAGCCCGAGGCGCGCTGCGACCTCGCCGCGGGCATGCTCCGCGGCATGAGCCTGACCCACGACTTCGCGCGGTTCGTCCTGCTCGTGGGACACGGCAGCGCCACCCGCAACAACCCCCACGCGGCGGGGCTCGACTGCGGGGCGTGCTGCGGACAGACCGGCGAGGTCAACGCGCGTGCCGCCGCGGCACTGCTCAACGAGCCCGAGGTGCGAAAGGGGCTCGCGAAGAGGGGAATCCACGTCCCCGAGAGCACGTGGTTCGTGGCGGCGCTCCACCACACGACCACCGACGAGGTGGAGCTGTTCGACGTCGACGAGTCGCCGCCGGCCTATCGCGTGGACCTCGACGCGCTCCGGGCGTGGCTCGCGGAGGCGGGGGCCCGCGCGCGGACCGAGCGCGCCCGCCTGCTGGGGCTCGAGGGTGTCGGGCCTTCGAGGCTGCACCAGGCCATTCGCGCGAGGACCACCGACTGGGCCCAGGTTCGCGCCGAGTGGGGGCTCGTGAACAACGCGGCGTTCATCGTCGCGCCACGCGAGCACTGCCGTCACCTGGACCTTCAGGGGCGCGCGTTCCTCCACGAGTACCGGCACCAGGAGGATGAAGGCTTCGCCGTCCTCGAGCTGATCATGACGGCCCCGATGGTCGTCACGCACTGGATCAACTTCCAGTACTACGCGTCCACGGTCGACAACGCGCGCTACGGCAGCGGGGACAAGGTGCTGCACAACGTCGTCGGCGGCCATCTCGGCGTCTTCGAGGGGAACGGCGGCGACCTTCGGATTGGACTGCCGATGCAGTCCGTACACGATGGTGAGCGGTGGGTGCACACGCCGCTCAGGCTGAGCGTGTTCATCGAGGCGCCGCGCGCCGCGATCGCCGCGGTGCTGGACAAGCACGCGCACGTCCAGGCGCTCGTCACCAATGGATGGCTCTCGCTCTTCCAAATCGATGAAGAGGAGTGCGCCATCCACGCCCTGCGCGGCGGGCGCTGGCACCGCGAGGCGCCCTCGAGCGACTCAGCGCCAACGCAGCGGGCCTGACGGACGCACACGCGCACGGCCAACGACAGGCCCGGCCTCCTTCTGCCCGCGAACCGGGCCTCACCCTGCTAGCGCGCCACGCGCTCGATGGCCTCCACCGCCGCGTGGACGCCGTTGACCCATTCGCCAGGCCGCGCGCGGGGCCCGCCCTGGAGCAGGAGCTGGAGCACGGACGCGACCTTCGCCTCCAGCTCCGCCGCGTCCCCCACCCGCTCCGCCTCCGTCAGCCGCAGGGCCTGCCGGTCGTAGAGCCGGGGCCGCGCCCAGGCCACCAGCGGCGTCCCGGTGGCCCGGGCCTCCTGCACGGTGTTGTAGCCGCCCGCCCCCACCAGCACGTCCACGCCTCGCAGCACCGCGAGCGCCGGCCAGACGGCCAGCCCCGACGCGTGGGCCGTGGGAACCAGCCACCGCACCACCGCCCGCCCGTCGAGCGACACGCGCAGCCGGTCCGCGGTCGCCCCGGTCTCCGCCACCTCCTCCTCGCGGCCGCAGCCCATCACCGCCACCACGGGCCGCGCGTCCCCGTCCTCCAGGCCCAGCCGCCGCCGGGCCTCGTCGCGGGGCATCAGCGCGTCCGCGTCCAGCAGCAGCCACGGCGCCGTGCGCACCGCGCGCGGGTGGTGCGCGAAGGGCGCGTCCTCCCCGGGCACGACGAGCAGGTCGAACGCGTCCGCGGCGCGGGCCACGTCGAAGCGCTCCACGTAGACGGGGGTCAGGTCGCGGTGCACCAGCACGCGCGGCGCATTCACCGTGGGCAGCAGCGTCACCAATTCTCCAGCGAGCCCCCGGGGGAAGGTGTCCACCACCAGCACGTCCGGTGTGGCCTCCGCGAGCCACGCGCCCACCGCCGCCACGGTGGCGGCCTTGTCCAGCCGCGCGTCCACGCGGTGCACGGTGGCGCCGGGGCCCAGCCACGACTCCAGCGGCAGGCCGGGAGCGAACGGGCTGTTGGTGAGGACGTCCACCACATGGCCCCGGGCCACGGCCGCGCGGGCCAGGGCCGCGGCGCGCGTCAGGTGCCCCAGGCCTCCTCCGAGCGCGTAGAGGCGCCAGTGCTGACGTCGCGCGGCCACGCTCAGCTACCGCCCAGGTCCTCCTCGAAGGAGGCGTCGTCCTCGCGCCGCACGCTCTCGCCGTCGGCCTCGGTGAAGTCGTTGGTGTCGCGGGAGGAGGACGACGCACCGGAGCCGCTCCACGCGTCCCGGCCGTAGTAGCCGTAGTCCTCGTAGTAGTAGCTGGGGTCGTCCTCGTCGGCGGTGTCGGAGCCGTCGCGGTTCTCGTCGCCGTTGTCGGCGGCGCGCGCGCACGTCACGCAGACCGTCTCCTCGCCGTCGAGCGTGCGCTGGTGCAGCGCGCAGATGGGCTTCTGGCAGCGCATGCACTGCGTGGACGCCCCGCGCTCACAGGGGTGGGAGAAGAGGAAGCCGGAGGTCTCCAGGCACTGCTCGGCGGACGGGAAGGAAGGGGACATGGCGTTGAAGGCTCAGGGCGACGCGGCGCCCGCGGGAGACTGGAGGCGGAAGAGCAGGGCCATGCGCACGGGCAGGTCCAGCGAGGAGAAGCCCAGGCACGCGGCGGCTTCCGGGGACACCGGCTGCTTGGTGGCGAGCACCGTCTTGCCGGACGGGTCGCGCAGGGACAGCTTGCCGTCGCGCACCTTCACGTGGACCTCCTCCGCGCCGGACGCGCCCTTCACGGACGCGCCGCCGCCGTCGGAGGCCACGGTGTAGAGCACCGCGCCCTGGGCGTCCGTGAGCTTCCACCCGGCGCCCTCGCGCGTCAGCGTGTAGCGCACGGCCGAGCGCGCGGCGTCCTTCACCTGGAACGCATCCGGCCCGCCCGTGACATAGGCCAGCACCGCGTCGTCCGGGCCGGACACCTTGAGCTCGCCGCCCTTCCACTTGTAGCGGGCAAGCTCGTGGTCCTCGCCGTCGACGAGCTTCGCGCCGTCCTCCTTGGGCTTGAGCGAGAAGCGCTCGCGGTCGTCGCCGTCCTTGAACTTGAGCTTGACGCCGGCCTCCTTCGGCTCGGCGGCGGAAGCGGCGGCGGTGGCGGGCATCGCCTGCGTGTGCGGAGCGCCAGAGGCGGGAGCACCGCCCTGCGAACAGGCCGAGGCCCCGAACACACCAAGGCCCACGAGGAACAGGACACGAAGCTTCACGACGTGGACCTCACGTTCCCGGGCTGGCCCTGGGAGCTGGAGTGGTTGAGCACCTGGCAGAGGCTCAAGAGCATCATCGTCGCGGTGCGCGACGCATCCGTCTTCGGGGCGCCCGCCTTCCGGGCCTTGCCTGGCGGCACCTCGGACGGGGCCGGGGCCTGGGCCACCCAGTCCTCGTCCAGCAGCACGCGCAGCTCCAGCCGGTCCTCGGCCACGAGCACCCACTTCAGCGTGGAGCCGGAGGGCAGCCGCACGGCATCCCGCGTGCGCTTTTCCAGGCCCGCGAGCCCGGGGTGGCGCTCTGGCTTCACGCGCAGCGCCACCTGCATGAGGCTGACCGCGCGGCGCTTGCGCCCGGTCTTCACCTGGCGCGGCAGGTTCTTCGTGTGCTGGAGCATCCGCACCAGATCCACCACGGACAGCCGCAGCTGCGTGCCGTCCGCGAGCCGGCCCTGCAATGACAGCCACGGGTTGGTGAAGTCCTCGCGGGTCTCCTTGCCGTGAATCTCCTCGGCGAGGACGCACTTGCTGGGATTCAGGGAGAACGAGAGGTCCAGCGTCACGTCCACGGGCGTGTCATCCAGCAGGTCCAACTGGAAGCGCTGGAGCAGCGTGGCCAGCAGCAGGCGGCGCTGCTCTTCGTACGGATCCACGAACCGCATCTCTGGCCAGGTGGACCTCTCCATCGGGAAACCGGACTTCGTCCCCACCCAGGACGCGATGAGCGCCAGGACGCCGCTGAGCGGCATGATGAAACTGAGGAAGATCAGCAGGCCGAAAAGCTCACCCCGCGGGTCCAGGGGCACGAGCCAGAGGACCCCAAGGCTCACCCCGGTGGCGAGGAGCAGCCCCTTGCCCAGGCGCCCCATACCGTCCGTCTGGCGGCTGGCGGGCTCGGGCTTCACGTCCGGGGCGCCCTTGGGCTGCGGGGCCAGGGCCCGCAGGTCCTCCAGCACCTCCGCCACGGTCGCGCGCCGCTGGTAGACCTGGGTCTTCTTGAAGGCTTCGAGGTCGAGCGGCACGGGAGGGAAACCTTGTTCAGCGGGAGCGGGCCGCGACCGAGCGTAGGAGGCGCCTCCGGGCAGGTCAAACCGGCTGCTGCCGGCCCGGCGGCGTGCTCCGCCGGCGCGTGGTGCCCAGCACCTGGTAGAGGCTCAGGAGCATCATCGTCGCGGCGCGCGCCGCGTCCTGGGGCGCGGGAGGAACCCGCCCCTGGGGCGTCGCTCCGGCGGGCGGGGCGGGCTTCGTCGTCAGGACGCTCCACTCCTGATCCAGCACGACGCGCATCGACAGGCGGTCCGCCGCCACGTCCAGCCGCGACAGCGCGACGCCCGGAGGAAGCCGCGCGGCCTGCTTCGCGTTCGCGCGCAGGCCCGCCAGTCCGGGGAAGCGCTCCGGCTTCACGCGCAGCCCCACCTGGAGCAGCGTCTTGCCCTTGCGCTTGGTCTTGAGCTTCGTCTTGCCGCTGCTGCTGCGGCCGTAGCGCTTGCGCTTCTGGAGGTGATCCACGACGGACACGTGCAGGTGCGTGCCGTCCGCGAGGCGGCCCTGCAATGACAGCCACGCGTCGGTGAAGTCCTCGCAGTCCCACCGGCCCCGCCTGGTCTTGCCCACGCACTTGCGCTCTTCGTCGCGCGGCGCCAGGTCCAGCTTCACGTCCACGGGCGCGTTCACGTCCAGGTCCACCTGGAAGCGCTTGAGCAGCGTGGCCACCAGGCCGTAGCGCCGGTTGTCCAGGTCCGTGCGGCCCGCGCGCGCCCGGAGGATGAAGAGCACGATGCCGGCCACGAAGCTCGCCGCGCCCACGAGCAGCGGCATGCCCGCGAGCGCGTCCTGCTGCTCGAACGAGAGCTGCCCCACCGCGAGGGACAGGAGGGCGCAGCCGAGGATGCTGAAGGCCAGCAGGCTCCAGGCGGCGATCCACAGCGTGCGCCGCTTCTGCTCCGCCTTGGCGTCCAGTTCCTCCAGCGACTTCAGGTCCGCCAGCACCTCCGCCACCGGGGCGCGGGATTCGTAGACGTATGTCTTCTGGAACGCGGAGGGGTCGAGCGCCACGGTGGAGGGCCTTGGTCAACGGTCAGCGGAAGAAGCCGCGCGGGAGCGTAGGAGTCGCCCCCGGGCAGGTCAAACCGTCCCGCGCCGTCCGCGCGCCGCCTGCTGCTTCGCGCGCCGCCGGGCATGGCCCAGCACCTGGTAGAGGCTCAGGAGCATCATCGTCGCGGTGCGGGACGCGTCGTCCTTCTCCAGCGCCTGCCTCCAGAAGGCGGGCGCGTCCGGATCGCCCGCGACCTTCTCCGGCCGCGCCACCCATTCATCGGACAGCCGGGCTCGCAATGACAGCCGGTCCACGGCGACGCGCACCCGCTCCAGTTCCACGCGCCGGGGCAGGCGCGTCGCGTTCGTGGCGCGGGCCTTGAGCCGCTCCAGTCCGGGGTAGCGCTCCGGCTTCACGCGCACGGACACCTCCAGCCGCGCGAAGCCCTTGCGCTTGGTCTTGGTGCGCGACTTGCCGCTGGCGCTCGTCTTGGAGCGCTCGCGTTTCTGGAGCCGCTCCACCATGTGGATCCGCAGGAAGGTGCCGTCCACCAGCCGGCCCTCCAGCGTGAACCACGGGTCGACGAAGAAGTCCGTGTTCCACCAGCCCACCAGGTCCTGCTTCACGCGCTTCTCGCGCACGTCCGTCGGGCGCAGGTCCAGCTTGAGGCGCACCGGCGCGTCCGGGGCCAGGTCCACCTGGAGGCGCCGGAGCAGCACCTGGGCCAGCCCATAGCGGCGGTTGTCCAGGTCGCGCTGCTTGAGCAGGAACCGCCAGAAGAACAGGCAGAGGCCCACGGCGAGCAGCGTCACGCCCACCAAGCCCGTGACCTTCAGGAGCTGAGCGCCCGCCTCGGTGATCTCCTCCCGCTCCACGGTGCCCGCCCACACGCCATAGGTCAGCAGGGCCATCACCCCGCCCGGAATCGCGGTGAGCCACCCGCCCCATGCCAGCGCGCTCCGCTGCGCCTCCGCGCGGGCGTCCAGTCCGCCCAGGACCTTCAGGTCCTCCAGCAGCACCGGCACCGGTGCGCGAGACTGGTAGAGGAAGACCTGGTGGAAGCGCTGGATATTGACCGACACGGCGGCCGAGCGTAGGAGCCCGCGCGAACGACGGTCAAACCGCCTTGCGTCCGCGCCGCTTCTTGCGCCCCCGCTCCGGCTTCGCGAGAGGCCCGGGGATGGCCTTGGGCGGTGGCGACGGTGGCAGCGGAAACCGGGCGACGTGGAGCATCTGGTAGAGGCTCAGCAGCAGGCCCGTGAGCAGGCGGGAGGCGTCGAGCCAGCCCAGCCGCGTGCGCCAGAAGACCGCCTCGTCGGGGGCGAGCTTCCCATCTGAACGGTAGGACACGCCCTTGGGGAGGCGCGCGCACCAGGGCTCGCGCACCTGGACCTGGAGCCGGAGCGCGTCCGCGGAAACCCGCAGCCGGCGGAAGGTCACGCCGTCGGGCAGACGCACGCACCGGCGGGCCTCGGCCTCCGTCAGGGTCGCGAGCTTCGGGTGCCGGCGGGCCTTCACCCGCAGCCCCAGCTCCACGTAGAGCACGTCCCGGTACTTGAGCTTCAGGCGATTCGGCTTCGTGGGCGCCGGCCTCGCGCGGATCTGGCACCGGCGCTTCTCCAGGATGCCCAGGCGCAGGTGCGCGCCGTCCACCAGCCGCGTCTTCAACTCGAGCCACGCGTCGACCTTGGTCCAGGCCGGGGTGTGGGGCACGTGCGCCGGTGGCAGCAGGGATCCGGGCCCGGTGGGGATGGGCTCCGGGCGCAGCTTCAGGCTCACGGTCCCGTCCGCCGGAAGGTCGCGCTGGAGCCGCCGCAAGAGCACGGCCACCAGCTCCGGGCGGCGGGTGCGCTGCTCGAAGCCCACGAAGGGGTTCACCCTCCCACCGAACCGCAGGGAGTACCGGAAGATGGCCAGCCCGCAGCCCATCCAGAACGCCATGAACCCGGCGATCTGCGGCACCGGCTCCGGGTAGACGAGGCACAGCACGACGCACGTCAAGATGAGCCCCGAGACGACGAGGGTGACCCACTGTCCCGGCTTCCGGTGCGCTTCACGGCGCGCCTCCCGCTGGAGCGTGTCCAGGAAGTCCAGCACCTGGGGCACGGGGACCTGATGGAACTCGCGCAGGGGCATGCGGACCTTCTTACCAGAGGCGAACCGCCGACCATGCAGGCAGGCAGGGCGCCGGGAAGGCCCGGCAGTTAGATAGGATGGAGCGGCCCCAACGGCATCGGGCGCGAGGTGGACCGTGGACGAAGTGAGCCGGAGAGCGGCGCTGAAACTCATCGCGGCGGCGGGCATCACTACTGCTGCCGCGGGGTGCTCACGCGGTTCGGGAAAGACAGAGGAGTCGAAGATGAGTCAGCAGCAGGCGCAGCAACCGGAAGCCGTGGTCCGCGTGGATCCGCTCGGGCCGTCCCCCAGCCCGTGGCGGACGCCGGATCCGTTCCTCTTCTGCGTGCACCACGACGACCGCTATCCCCAGGGCAACGAGCAGCTGGGACCGAAGGCGTCGCTCGCGGGCCGCGACATCGGCCAGGACTTCGCGGGGCGGGACGGCTGGAACATGTACCACGGCACCGTCGTGCCGGGCTTCCCGCAGCACCCGCACCGGGGCTTCGAGACGGTGACCATCGTGCGCAACGGGCTCTTGGACCACTCGGATTCGCTGGGCGCGGCGGCGCGCTTTGGCGGGGGCGACGTGCAGTGGCTCACCGCGGGCGGCGGCATCAACCACTCGGAGATGTTCCCGCTGCTCAAGCAGGACCAGGGCAACCACATCGAGCTGTTTCAAATCTGGCTCAACCTGCCGCGCGCCAACAAGATGGTGCAGGCGCACTTCTCCATGCTGTGGGACCACGTCATCCCGCGCCACGAGGCGAAGGACGACGCGGGCCGGACCACGAACATCACCGTGGTGGCGGGCAACCTGCGCGACGTGAAGGCGCCGCCTCCGCCGCCCAAGTCCTGGGCCGCGAACCCGGACGCGGACGTGGCCATCTGGACGCTGAAGATGGAGCCGGGCGCGCGCTGGACGCTGCCCGCGGCGTCACGCGGCACGAACCGGATGCTCTACTTCTTCCTGGGCTCGCGCCTGAGCGTGGGCGGCAAGACCGTGCCGGTGCGCAACGCCATCGAGCTGCGCGCGGACGTGGACGTGGTGCTGGAGAACGGCCCGGAGACGGCGGAGCTGCTGCTGCTCCAGGGCAAGCCCATCGGCGAGCCGGTCGTGCAGTACGGCCCCTTCGTGATGAACTCGCGGCAGGAGATCCAGCAGGCCTTCGCGGACTACCAGCGCACGGGCTTCGGCGGCTGGCCCTGGCCCAGCCACGACCCGGTGCACGCGCGGGAGGAAGGCCGCTTCGCGCGGCACGCGGACGGCCACATCGAGCGGCCAGCCTGATCAGGGCCTGCCCGAGGCGCCCGCTCCTGCTCAGTGCTCCGGTGGGTTGAGGGGTTCGGGAGAAAACCAGGCCCGCACCTCCGGAACCGGCACCGCCTCCGCACTGCGCGCCAATTCGCGCTAGAACGCCTCCCGTGGGGAACATGGGAGGCACCATGGAGAAGCAGGCGCTGGCGGAATCCGGACACGCCTTGGCCAGGACCGAGGAGCGCCGGACAGTGGCGCAGCGGGTCCTGGGGAGGGTGAGTGGAAGTCTCCTCTTCGGGAGCTCGGTCCTGGGCCTCGCGGGTGCCTTCCACACGCCCTCGCTCTTCATCGGCGCGGGCGCGCTCGCCGTCGGCTCCGGCGTGCTCTTCATCGTGCGCAGCGCCCTGGGCGCGGCGGGCGCCACCCCGGCGCAGGGGGACGGTGCCGCGCGGATCGGCATGGGGGCGGAGATCGCCAGCTCGGCGCGCGTCGAGCCCGGCGCCGTCATCGAGATGGGCGCCACGGTGCAGGCGGAGGCGGTCATCGAAAGCGGTGCCGTCATCCGCATGGGCGCCACCGTGCAGCGCGGCGCGACGGTGCAGCAGGGGGCCATGGTCGGCTGGGGCGCCACGATCCAGGAGGGCGCGATTGTGGAGCGCGCCGCCAGCGTCGGCGCGGGAGCCACCCTCGGCCGGAACGCGCGGCTGTCCGCGGGCGGTCACCTGGGCGCCGGCGGGCACATCGACTCGACCGAGGGCCCCGGTGCGCCCTTGAAGCGGGCTCCGGACGCGGTCGCGGTGGTCCAGGAGGATGCGCGACTGCGGGAGCTGGATGAGGTCTGCGACCGGCTGGAGGTCGCCTTCCGCAAGGCATCGCCGGCCGTGCGGGGTTTCCTCAGCGGGGGCGAGGAGTCCGTGAAGGCGCTGCGCCGCTCCTGCCACGACCTGCGGGAGCGCGAGCAGGGTCTGCGCCGCGAGGTCAGCCCGGAGTTGATGGGCCGGCTGGACGCGGAGCGCACGACGCTCTCCGCGCGCATCACGGCTTCAACGGATCCGCAGGTGCGCGCCTCGCTCCAGAGCGCCGTGGAGGCCATCGACGCACAGCGGGCGCAACGCGAGCGGCTGGCGCGCAACGCGGACCGTCTGGATGCCGAGCTCACCCGCCTGCGCTGGAGCATCGAGGGCGTGGCCACCCAGCTCGTCCAGGTCCACGGTCAGAGCGGACCGACGGCCGCGCCCGCCGAGACCGAGCTGGGCTTGAGCCGCGTGCGTGAAGAGCTGGCCGCCATCAGCGAGGCGCTCGAGTCGGTCAACGAGGCGGAGCGGACGGGACTGCGGCCGACGCAGGAGCCCATCGCGCCCCAGGAGTCCCAGGAGCAGGGCCTCCGGCCTCCGCGCGTCCGCGGCTGAGCCAGTTGGCTCAGGGCTTCTTCGGTTTGGAGCCGGCCCACGTGAAGCTCACCGTGGGCGCCTTGACGGCCTTGGCGTCTTTCATGAGGAAGCCCTCCTGGCGCGTGCTCGCGCGCTCCAGGGCCGGCTTCAGGGACGCGGGGATGGGCAGCAGCAGGCCCACCACGTACATGTTCCCGCGGCACATCTCCGCCGCGTAGCCGAAGGAGATGCGCACGGCGACCTTGTCCCCTTCGACATGGTGGAACGCGACGGAGCGCTTCACGTTGTCCAGGCCGTACTCGAAGCCCACGCAGTCCTCGCCGGCCTGCAGGCTCGCGAGCAGCGCCTCCACGGTCTTCGCGTTCTCGAAGGCCTTGGGGTCGTCGCCGATGTACTTCCGCACGTAGCCGTCCGCCTTGAGGGCCTTGAGGACGTCCTTCTCCGGGAACACGTCCAGCAGGTTGAAGGCGTCCTTGCCCTGGGTCACGTCCTGGGTGACGTAGATGCGGCTCGCGTACGGGTGCGCGCCGCCGGTGTAGCCCCCGTTGGAGTCCTCGTAGCTCACCCACGGGCCCACCACGGACAGCACGGTGAAGGACTGCGCGGCCTCCCAGTCGGACGTGTCCTGCGTGGCGTCCACGCCCTCCGTGACGCTGGCGAGGAAGTCCTTCTTGCGCGACTGGAGGCCGAAGACCTCCTTGCCATCGCGCGTCGCGCGCAGGTCCTTGGACGACATCTCGAACGTCACGTCGGAGCCGGTCACCTTCCACGTGAGCGGCTGCGATTTGGGAGCGGGCGCGGCCGCGAGCAGCGCCACCATCACCACGGGGCTCAGGAGCATGCGGCCATCCTGCCCCAACTCCGGCCCACCCGGTTTGCCGCCGGGCCGCCGTCGCGGTAGCACCGGGCCGTGGGCACCTCTGGAATCGTCTACGCGTCCTTCGACCGCTTCCCCGCGCCCAAGGGCGCCGCCGTGCACATCCGCGCCTTCGTGGAGGCCCTGGGCGCCGCGTTCGGCCCGGTGGACCTCGTGGCCATTGGCGATGCGCCGGGCGCTCCCCCGCCTGCCCTGGGCCCCCACGTCGCCTACCACCCGCTGGGTGCCCGCGGGAAAGACCTGGTCGCCCAGGCGCTGACGTTCCGCTCGCACCTGGGTGCGTGGTGGCGGGGCCGGCCGCGCGCGAAGGTCGTCCACGTCCGCTCCATCTTCGAGGGCTACCCCATCGCCCGGCGCAAGGCGGCCCTCACCGATGCCCTCGTCTACGAGGTCAACGGCCTGCCCTCCATCGAGCTCAAGTACCACCACCCCGACGTCGCCGATGACGCGGAGCTGATGCGCAAGCTGCTCGCGCAGGAGGAGGCCTGCCTCCACGCCGCGGACCTCCTCGTCACCCCCAGCGCCGTCACCGCTGAACACCTGGTGTTACGCGGCGCGGATCCGAAGCGCCTGCGCGTCATCCCCAACGGCGTGGACCTGGACGTGTTCCGCTACGCACCTCCACGCCCCCCGGAGGCCGGGCGCCCCCTGCGCATGCTCTACAGCGGCACCATGACCGCGTGGCAGGGCGTGCACCACGCCATCGAGGCCTGCCGCCTCCTGCGCCGCGACCTGCCGGTGACGCTCACCCTCGTGGGCCCCCTGCGCAAGCACGCGCGCCGCGCCCTCCTGGACCGCTGCGGCGACCTCGTGCTCCAGGGCGCGGTCGAAATCCTCGAACCCCTGCCCCAGGAAGAGCTGGCCCGGCTGCACCACGCCTGCGACGTCGTGCTCGTGCCGCTGCCCGTGAACGACCGCAACTGCGTGCAGGGCTGCTGTCCCCTGAAGCTCCTGGAAGCCATGGCCACCGGCACGCCCGTCATCGTCAGCGACCTGCCCGTGGTGCGCGCGCTCGCGGAAGCCACCGAGGCCTTCCGCATCCGCCCCGGCTCGCCCAAGGCCATCGCGGAGGCCGTGAAGGACCTCCTCGCGAACCCCGCCCTCGGCGCCGCGCTGAGCGCCAACGCCCGCGCCCGCGTGGAGCGCGACTTCCCGTGGGGCCGCGCGCAGGAAGCGCTCGTGAACGCCTACGCGGACGACCTGGGAGTCGCGCGCGCCAGCACCCGCGACAACACCGCGGCCTCCGCGTCCGCCTGAAAGCCCGCCTCGATGCGAGCGCGCGCCGCCGTCCCCAGCGCCGCGCGCTTCGCCTCGGGCATCCCCAGGACATCCAGGCACGCCTGCCCCAGGTGGTTGAGCAGCGCCTTCTCCACGATGAAGCCATTCACCCCGGACTCCACCGCCTCCGGGATGCCGCCCGCGTCGCTGGCGATGACCGGCCGCGCGCACGCCATCGCCTCCAGCAGCGCGTTGGGCATGCCCTCCCACAGCGACGGCTGCAGATACACGTCACACAGCCGCAGGTGCTCCGCGATGAGCGCCGGGGACTCCAGCGCGCCGGAGATGAGGATCCGCGCCGCGTCCTCCGGGTGCTCCGCGCGGTAGGCCACCAGGTGCTCCGCGTCCCGGGCGCGCACCTCGCCAATCACCAGCAGGCACGCGGGCCGCACGCGCCGCACCTCGGTGAGCGCGGACAGGAGGAACGGCAGCCCCTTCTTGTGGCGCAGCTCCCCGGAGAAGCCGAGCACCGCCTCGCCCGGCTGGATGCCCAACCGCTCGCGCAGGGCCGCGTCCGCCGGGCCCGGTGAGAACAGCGCCGTGTCCACCGCGTTGGGGATGACCTCCACGCCCGGGTCGCGCCCCAGCAGCATCGCCATCTTCCGGCCCAGGTCCGCGGAGGCGGCGGTGAGCACGTCCGCTCGCTGGATCGTCCAGAGCAGGCGGGCGAAGTCCCCCGGCGGGAACATCAGCTGATCCACGTCGTTGCCCCGCGCGCTGATGACGGACGGGAGCCCCGCGCTCTGCGCGAACACCACCGCGAGGAAGCCCGGCGGGTACAGGTAGTGCCCCCACACCAGGTCATACTTGCGCCGCGCGTGCAGGTGGCCGAGCACATCGAGCGTGTGCTGCATGGACAGGTCCGCGCTGCCGAACAACCCCAGCCGGTGCAGCGTCACGCCCCTCGCGAACGGCGACACGTCCCCCGCGTCCTGCACCGTCTCCAGCGCCCCCGGCGGCGCCGTGCGCGTCCACGCGACCACGTCCACGCGTGCGCCCAGCCGCACGAGCGAGCCCGCGGTGCGCGCGCCGCTGCGTGCGAGCCCTCCGATGTCAGGGGGAAAGCGCTCGGCGAGGAGGAGGACGCGGGGACCGGAGACCATGCCCTGAATCTACCCGGCCGCGCGCACCGGCAGGCGGGGAACCGCGAGGGATGAAAGGCGGAAGGCGTCCCGTTGCAACGGCCAATCCATGACGCAACCCTCACCTGAATCCTTCTCCCCGGACGCCTCCCCTTCCACCACGGGTGCCAGGGGCCTCCTTGCCTCCCTGTGGCTGGCGGTGAAGGGCTCCACCGAGGACCTGGCCACCGGGCCCGTGGATCGCGCCTTCCTGCTCTTGTCCGTGCCCATGGTGCTGGAGATGGTGATGGAGTCCATCTTCGCCCTGGTGGACGTGCTCTTCGTGTCGCGCCTGGGAGCGGACGCCATCGCCACCGTGGGCCTCACGGAGTCCGTGCTCACGCTCTTCCAGACCGTGCCGCTGGGGCTGTCCATCGGCGCCACCGCGCTCATCGCCCGGCGCATCGGGCAGAAGGACCCGGAGCGCGCCGCGAGCGCCGCCGTGCAGACGCTGGGCCTGGGGCTCGCGCTGTCCGTGCCGCTGGCGCTCGCGGGCGCCCTCTTCGCGCGTCCCCTCCTCGGGGTCCTGGGCGCCGCGCCCGGCGTGGTGGAGCACGGCGTGGGGTACACGCGGCTGATGCTGGGCGGCTTCCCCGTCATCATGCTGCTGTTCCTCATCAGCGCCATCCTGCGCGGCGCGGGGGACGCGGCCACGTCCATGCGCGCGCTGTGGCTGGCCAACTCCGTGAACATCGTGCTCGCGCCGCTGTTCATCTTCGGCCTGGGCCCCGTGCCCGCCATGGGCGTCACCGGCGCCGCGCTGGCCACCACCCTCGGCCGCTCCACCGGCGTGGTGTATCAGGTGTATCGCCTGCTCAAGGGCAGCGGACGGCTGGAGCTGCGCCGCCGCCACCTGCGCGTGGAGCCGGACACGCTGCGCTCGCTGATGAAGCTGTCGGGAGGCGCCACGCTCCAGTCGCTCCTGGGCATGTCCAGCTGGCTGGTGCTGATGCGCATCGTCGCCACCTTCGGCAGCACCGCGCTCGCGGGCTACACGCTGGCCATGCGCATCCTGCTCTTCGTGCAGCAGCCGTCGTGGGGCCTCTCCCACGCCGCGGGCACGCTGGTGGGCCAGAGCCTGGGCGCGGGCGACACCGACCGCGCGGAGCGGGCCGCGTGGCGCGCCAGCTTCTACACGCTCGCGTTCCTGGGCGTGGTGGCGGTGGGCTTCCTCTTCTTCGCGGAGCCCCTCATCCACCGCTTCACCACCGAGCCGGAGGTGGCCCAGCACGCCGCGAACTGTCTGCGCATCGTCAGCTGCAGCCTGGCCCTCTACGCCTTCGTCACCGTGCTGCCCCACGCCTTCAACGGCGCCGGGGACACCACCACCCCCACCGTGGTGAACGCCCTGTTCTCCTGGGGCCTCCAGCTGCCGCTCGCGTGGGTCCTCTCCCATCCGCTGGGCCTGGGCCCGGCGGGCGCGTTCATCGCCATCGCCGTCACCTACGGGGCGCTCGGCCTGGCCAGCGCCGCCCTCTTCCGGCGCGGCGGGTGGAAGCTGCGACACGTCTGAGACCGCCCTCCACCAGCCGACAGTCCATACCGCCCGGGGGCTGAGTTGAAAGCCCCTGGGGAGTGCGGACTTTCCCGAAACTCTCGCGGCGTGTGGGCGCACCAGGCGGCCCCCAGCCACGAGGCTCCTGCCACCCCGGGGGGCCTCCAACGTGTCGCCGCGAGGGCACGGGGATCCACGGTTGGGGAGGGGCTTCACACATGGCGGGCAACGAGCGGCTGGGCGTGGCGGTGGTGGGATTGGGCGGCGCGGTGGCGACGACGGCGGTGGCGGGCATGGAGCTGCTGCGCCGGGGGCGGGTGGACACCCGGGGCCTGCCGCTGGCGGACGCGAAGGGCATGGGGCTGGTGGAGTACGGCGCGCTGACGTTCGGCGGCTGGGACCTGTTCGAGGACGACCTCGCGCACGCGGCGCGAAACCACGCGGTGCTGACGGAAACGCAGCTGGAGGCGGTGGCGCCCACGCTGGGACGCATGCGCCCCTGGCCCGCGGCCTCCAACGCGAAGTTCTGCAAGAACGTCGTGGGCACCGCGGCGAAGAAGGCGCGCACCCTGCGTGAGCAGGTGCAGGCCATCCGCGAGGACCTCACCCGCTTCAAGGAGCACGAGAAGCTGGACCGCGTGGTGGTGGTGAACCTGGCCTCCACGGAGAAGGCCGTGGACCTCACCCGCCCGGAGTTCGCCACGCCGGAGGCCTTCGAGAAGGCCCTGGACGCGAACGACCCGGACATCGGCCCCGCGATGCTCTACGCGTACGCGGCCATCGTGGACGGCATCCCGTTCGCCAACTTCACGCCCAGCGTCGCCGCGGACGTGCCCGCGCTGCTGCTGCTGGCGAAGCGCACCGGCGCCCCTGTCGCGGGCAAGGACGGCAAGACGGGGCAGACGCTGCTCAAGACGGTGCTCGCGCCCGCGCTGCGCGACCGCGCGCTGCACGTGGACGGCTGGTACTCCACCAACATCCTGGGCAACCGCGACGGCGAGGCCCTCAACGACCCGGCGTCGAAGCAGAACAAGCTCGACACCAAGGGCGCCGCGCTGGACAGCATCCTCGGCTACAAGGTCCAGGACCACGTCGTCTCCATCCAGTACTACCGCCCGCGCGGGGACAACAAGGAGGCCTGGGACAACATCGACGTGACGGGCTTCCTGGGGCAGCCCATGCAGCTGAAGCTCAACTTCCTCTGCAAGGACTCCATCCTCGCCGCGCCGCTCGTCGTGGAGCTGGCGCGCACGCTGGACCTGGCGAAGCGCCGGGGCGAAGGCGGCGTCATCGACGCGCTGGGCTGTTTCTTCAAGGCCCCCATGTCGCAGGACGGCCAGCCCGTGGAGCACGCCATGCCGGAGCAGCAGCGCCGCCTGATGGCGTGGCTCTCCAAGGGCCACGTGAAGCAGGCGGAGCGCACCCCGGAACGCATCAGGGGCTGAGCCATGAACGCACCCGCGCGTGACACGGCGGCCCCGGGCCGTCTGGCGGAGCTCCGCCCGCTCCTCTCGGAGCTGATGGACCTCAAACGCATCCGCACCCCGGACCACCCGGACGGCCTGGCGGCGCACGGCTTCCGCCGCGCGTGGGCGGCCCTGGCGTCCGGCATGGACCCGCGCATCGTGGCGCTGCAGGAGACGGCGCGCGCGGTGGCGGCGGTGCGGCTGGGCGGCCTGGACATGGACGTCCTCCAGCGGGCGGGGCTGTCCTCCCAGGAAGCGCTGCGGGTGCTGGGCCGGGGGCTGGAGGCGGTCTCCCGGCCGCTGGACCCCCGGCTGCGGGAGCGGCTGTCCGTGGCGCTCGCGCAGACGCCGGAGGAAGCGTGTCACGCGCCGCCGCCCCTGTTCGTGGAGCGGCTGGTGCAACAACCCCGCGCCGGGGCCACGTACCCCGGCCGGCCGCGCATCGTCGTCTCACCCCAAGAGAGCCACGCGGACCACTGCTACGCGGTGGCGGTGGGCGCGGTGCTCGTCGCCCCGTGCTTCGGCGCGTCCCCGGCCCTGCCCTTCGTGGCGGGGCTGTCGCATCACCTCTTCAACGCGGCGCTGCCGGACGCGGGCTACGGCGGTGAGGCCCTGCTGGGCGACCTGCTGGAGCCCGTCATGAAGCGCCTCACGCAGGAGGCCCTGGCCACGCTGCCGGAGCGGCTGGCCGGCGTCGTGCGGCAGGCGCTGGCGCTCACCGGCAACGTGGACTCGGCGGAGGCGCGCGCCTTCAACGCGTCGGACGCGCTGGACCGGGTGCTGGAGCTGGAGGCCCACGCGCGCGCGGCGGGCTTCACCCTGCGCCAGGCGATGGAGGACCTGCAGCTCATCCACCCCGGTCCCCTCCAGGCCTTCGGCGACGGCGTGCTGCGTGACGCCGCGGTGTGGCCCTGAGCGGGCGGCGGTTTCCTGAACCTTCTGAAGACGAGGCGGTGCGCATGTTCGAGGCGAAGCCGAAGGCCCACAGGCTGGGCTGGGCGGTGGTGGGCTGTGGCTGGGTGGCGAGGGACTACGTCATCCCGGCGCTCCAGGGCGCGAGCAACGCGCGGCTGGCGGCGCTGTGCGACGCGAACGCGGAGGCGCTGCTGCGCATCCCCGCGGACGACGTCGCCCGGTACACGGCGCTGGGGTCGGTGCTGGCGGACAAGGCCGTGGAGGCCGTCTACATCGCCACGCCCAACCACCTGCACGCGGCGATGACGGAGGCGTGCGCGGCGGCGGGCAAGCACGTGCTGTGTGAGAAGCCCATGGCCGTCACGCCCCGGGACGGCCTGCGCATGGTGTCCGCCTGCCAGCGCGCGGGCGTGCACTACGCCACCGCGTTCGACCAGCGCCACCACGCGGCGCACCGCAAGCTGCGCACGCTGGTGAAGGAGGGCGTGCTGGGCACCGTCACCCAGGCGCGCATCCACTACGCCTGCTGGCTGCCGGCGGACTGGACGCCGGACAACTGGCGCATCGACCCGGAGCAGGCCGGCGGCGGCGCGATGATCGACCTGGCGCCACACGGCCTGGACCTGCTGGAGGTGGTGCTGGGCGACGAGTGGGAGTCGCTCTCCGCCATGACGCAGCGGCGCGTGCACGCGTACGCCGTGGACGACGGCGCGGTGCTGATGGGCCAGTTCCGGAGCGGCACGCTGGGCCTGTTGCAGGTGGCCTACAACTGCCCGGACGCGTACCCCCGGCGCACGCTGGAGCTCATCGGCACGAAGGCGCGCGCGCTGGCGTACAAGACCATGGGCCAGACGCCCGGCGGCTCCCTGTCCCTCACCGACGCGAGGACGGGCGAGGAGACGTGGATCCACCTGTCGCCGGAGGAGGACCGCAGCCCCTTCCTCAACCAGCTGGAGACCTTCTCCGCGTGCGTGCTGGAGGGCCGTCCGCAGCCGTACGCGCCGGAGCGCGACGTGCGGCTCGTGGGGCTGCTGACGCAGGCGACGCAGGACGGGAAGGCGTATCCGTCATGTCACTGACCCGCTACGCCTGCACCCACTGCGGCACGTGGCAGCCGGGCTTCCCGCGCGCGCAGCCCACGGGCTGCCCCACCTGCCTGGACGTGCGCAACGCGCTGCCGCGCGACGGCTGGGAGTTCCACACGACGGGCCAGGTGTCGGAGCGGCTCGCCACGCGCTGGGAGGAGACGCTGCCCGGCATCTGGGGCTTCTCCTGCACGCCGCCCTTCGGCCTGGGCTCCACGGGGTGGCTCCTGCGCAGGCCGGAGGGCAACGTCGCCTTCGAGGGCGCGCCCTGGTACTCGCGGCCCGCGCTGGAGTTCATTGAAGTCCTGGGCGGCATCCAGGTGCTGTCCGCGTCGCACCCGCACGGCTTCGGGGCGCTGTGGCAGCTGCAGGAGCGCTTCGACCCGCTGCTCGTGCTGCACCGGGACGCCGTCCAGTACAGCAAGGCCTTCCGGGTGCGCTGGCCGGTGGACGACGAGCAGGAGCTGGCCAGGGACCTGACGCTGCACTGCGTGGGCGGCCACTACGAGGGCCAGACGGTGCTGTACGACGCGCGCACCCGCTCGCTGTTCTGCGGCGACGTGCTGAAGGTGGACCTGGACGCGCAGGGCAGGCCCACGGCGCTGTCGTGCCACAAGGGCTTCCACTACGCGATTCCGCTGAGCCACGGCGAGCTGCGCCGCTACCGCGCGGTGCTCAAGCAGCTCCCGTTCGAGAACGTCTTCACCCCGTTCGAGTTCGCCCGCGGCGTCACCCGCGAGCACGCGCTGGCGCTGTTCGACCGGCTGCTCGCGGGCATGCCGCACACCCGTCCCCTGCCCTTGGAGGAACTGTCATGACCATTGCCCGAGCCCTGGATGCCTACCACCGCGCCGTGTCCACCGGCGCCCTGCAGATGTTCCGCATCGACCCCATCGACCGGCTGGGAATTCCCGTGGCCTCCGCCAGCCTGCGGCTGGGTGACGGTCCCGGCGCGGTGCTGCACGGCAACGGCTACGGCCGCACGGACGAAGAGGCGCGCGTGGGCGCGCTGGGCGAGCTGGTGGAGGAGACCTTCTGTGAGTACGCGATGAAGGTGATGCCGCGCGTGCACGGAAGCTACACGGCGCTGGTGCGCGCGAGGGGACCCACGGCGGTGGCGGATCCGCTCACGCTGGGGCTGCCCGCGGGCAGCCCGTACACGCCCGACATGCCGCTGGTCTGGGTGGAGGTGCAGCGGCTGGCCACCGGGGAGCGGGTGCTGGTGCCGGAGGAGTACGTCGCCATCCACCCCGGGCAGTTGCAGGGGCGCGCGCCGCTCATCACGCCCATCACCAACGGCCAGGGCGCGGGGCTGACGCGGCCCCAGGCGCTGGCGCACGGCCTGCTGGAGCTGCTCCAGCGCGACGGCAACGGCCTCATGTACCGCGCCATGGACCAGGGCGTGGTGCTGGACCTGGAGGGCGCGGACCTGGCGCCGGACGTGCGCGAGCTGATGGAGCGCTACCGGCGCGCGGGCGTGGAGGTGATGGCGAAGCTGGCCAGCACGGACTTCGGCATGGTGAACCTGTACGTGGTGGGCCGCGACCTGTCCGTGGGGGACCAGCCCCTGATGGTGACGGCGTGCGGTGAGGCGGCCGACCCCGACCGGGACCGCGCGCTGCGCAAGGCGCTGCTGGAGTACGCCTGCTCGCGCGCGCGCAAGGCCTTCATGCACGGGCCGCTGAGCCACGTGGCCCGGGTCGCGACGCCGGAATACATGGAGCGCTTCGTGCCGCAGGTGGACCTGGACGCGGAGGAGCCGCGCGCGCTGAACGCGATGGTGGAGTGGGCGCGGATGCCGGCCGCGGCGCTGCGCGAACTGACGGCGTGCACGCTGATGGTCCGCCAGAAGGTGCGCTTCGAGGACCTGCCCCGCTCGCCCGTGGTGGAGGACCCGTCGCTGCGGTGCGACCACGTGGTGCGGCAGCTGCACGCGGCGGGCTTCGACATCCTGCTCGCGGACCTGTCGCCGCCGGGCCGCCAGGTGCACGTGGTGAAGGCGCTGGTGCCGGGCCTGGAGGTGGAGACGATGACGTACTACCGCGTGGGCGAGCGCAACGTGGCGCGGCTGCTGGAGCGCAGGGACCCGCTGGTGGGCCTCGGGGCGCCGCCGGCGGGAGCGCAGCCGGTGCGGCTGACGCCGGAGGCCGAGGAGCGGCTGGGCGGGCCGGTCTGGTTCAACGTGCGGCTGGCGGAGGCGCGCGTGGGGCGGCTGTACGCGCTCTACCGGGAGCCGGACCGCCACGCGGTGCCGAAGGTGCTCGCCAGCCGTCGCTTCGGGGGGCAGTGAGCCATGGCGCTGCGCTTCGCGTACAACACCAACGGCGTGTCGAATCATCGCTTCGAGGACGCGCTCGGCCTCATCGCGGACAGCGGCTACGACGGCGTGGCCCTGACGCTGGACCACCACCACTTCGACCCGTTCGCGCCGGACTTCGAGCGGCGCACGGAGCAGCTGGCCACGCGGCTGGAGCGGCTGGGCCTGGGGCTGGTGGTGGAGACGGGGGCGCGCTTCCTCCTGGACCCACGCCAGAAGCACGAGCCCACGCTCATCACCCCGGACGCGCAAGGGCGTGCGCGGCGGCTGGAGTTCCTGAAGCGCGCGGTGGACGTGTGCGCGACGTGCCGGGGCGAAGCGGTGTCCTTCTGGGCGGGCGTGCCCCGCCCGGGCGTGACGGAGCAGGCCGCGTGGCCCTGGCTGGTGGACGGGGTGGCGCGGCTCTCCGAGTACGCGGCGGCGCACAACGTGGTGCTGGCGGTGGAGCCGGAGCCGGGGATGCTGGTGGAGACGGTGGACGGCTGGCGCCAGTTGCAGGCGCGGGTGCCCGGGGTGCGGTTGGCATTGGACGTGGGGCACCTGCTGGTGACGCAGGAGCGGACGCCCGCGCAGGCGGTGCGCGAGTTCGCGCAGGTGCTGGGCACGGTGGCGCTGGAGGACATGAAGCGCGGCGTGCATGAGCACCTGCCGTTTGGTGAGGGGGACGTGGACGTACCGTCGGTCCTGCGCGAGCTGACGCGAGCGGGCTGGGACCGGCTGGTGTGCGTGGAGCTGTCCCGGGACGCGCACCGGGCGCACGAGCTGGTGCCACAGGCATTGGAGTGGCTGAGGGAGCGCCTGCCGACGGGCGCGGAGGTGGCGGCGTGAACAGCGTGAACGGGCTGCGGATCTGCTTCATCTCCCGGCGCTTCTTCCCGGCCATCTCCGGGATGAGCGTCTATGCGCTGAACCTGGTGCGGGAGCTGGTGGCGTGCGGGCACGCCGTGACGATGGTGAGCCAGTACCGCAACGACCCGGCGGGCATGGCGGTGTACGGGGGCGGGCCACCGCCAGGGATTCCGGGCGCGCACGTGCTGGGCTGCGAGTCGGTGGGCGAGCAGCGCATCAACCAGGGCCAGCCGGCGAGCTTCGAGCACGACCTGGAGGTGATGGTGGACACGGTGGTGCGCGAGCACCGGCGCCGCCCGTTCGACCTCATCCACGCGCAGTACGGCTATCCGTGTGGCCTGGCGGCGCTGGAGGCGTCGAGGCGGCTGGGCCTGCCCAACGTCGTCTCCATCCAGGGAGGGGACGGGCACTGGGTGGGGACGTGCTGCGGCACGCACAAGCAGGCGATGCTCGCGGTGCTGGGCCACGCGGGGGCGCTGCTGATTGGCAGCAGGAGCTTCGCGGAGGAGGTGAGCGGACATCACGGGACGCCGCTGGAGCGGTTCACCATCGTCCCCGGCGCCACGGACACGCAGCGCTTCCATCCCAGGGATGAATCGGCGCTGGGTGGGACGCGGGACGTGCCGGTGTGGCTGTACCACGGCCGGGTGGACGCTCGGAAAGGCGTGATGGAGCTGCTGGACGCCGTGCGGCGGCTGGTGGCGGACGGGCGGACGTTCCGGCTGCGCGTGTCTGGGATTGGACCGGACGTGGAGGCGGTGCGCGCGAGGGTGGAGGCGGAAGGGCTCCAGCGCGTGGTGGAGCTGACGGGGGTGTCCACCTACGCGGAGGCGCCGGACCTGTACCGGAGCGGGGACCTGTTCGTGTCGCCCACGTATTCGGAGGGGTTCTCCAACACGTTGCTGGAGGCGATGGCGTCCGGGCTGCCCATCGTGTCGACGCGGGCGGTGGGCGTGGTGGACTGCCTGGAGGACGGGCGGGACGGGCTGCTGGTGCCGCCGAAGGACAGCGCCGCATTGGCGGAGGCGATGGGCCGGCTGATGGACGACGCGCCGTTGCGCAAGCGGCTGGCGGCCACGGCGCTGCGCGAGGTGCGGGAGCTGTACTCCTGGCGGGCGGTGGGGCGGAGGATTCAAGGCGTGTACACGGAGCTGACAGGCACGCGGCCGGACACGCGGTGGACGCACCTGTATGACCCGGCGACGACGCAGGAGCGCGCGGATCCGGCGTGCCGGTTCCGGGCGGCGCCGCACCTGCTATGAGCACGGCCCTGTTCGTGTCGCCGCACCTGGACGACGTGGCCTTCTCCTGTGGTGGCACGCTGGCGGCATTGAAGGCGAAGGGGTGGACGGTGGGGCTCGTCACCGTCTTCACGCGGTCGGTGCCGGAGCCGAAGGGCTTCGCGCTGCAATGCCAGACATCGAAGGGGCTGGGGCCGGACGTGGACTACATGGCCCTGAGGCGCAAGGAGGACCGCGCCTTCGCGGCCTGCATGGGCGTGGACCACCTGAGCTGGGGGGACCTGGAGGAAGCGCCGCACCGGGGCTACGGGAGCCCGGAGGCCTTGTTCCAGCCGCCGCGACCCGATGACGTCATCGAAGCGAAGGTGGCGGCCTGTCTGAAGCCGGTGTTGCGGGAGCTGAAGCCGGATCGGGTGTTCGTGCCCCAGGCCCTGGGAAGCCACGTGGACCACGTGCAGGTGGTGCGAGCCGTGAAGGAGCTGGGCCTCCCCGCGAACCGCGTCCTCTACTACCGGGACACGCCCTACGCGGTGCGCGACCCCAGGGCCCATCCGGACGCGGCCGTGCCCCAGGGCCTGCGCCCATGGGCGGTGGACATCACGGAGCACCTGGCGAAGAAGGTGGAGGGCTGCGTCCGCTACGGCACGCAGCTGGCATTCCAGTTCGGCGGAGTGGACGGCCTGGCACGGACGCTCACGGCGTTTCACCGGATGGAAGCACAGGCCCAGGGTCAGGCAGGAGCGGCGGAGGTGTTCCTGGCGGACGGGGTCAGCTGAGGGACCACAGGGAAGTCAGCAGACCCGCTGCATCGAGCAGCTGGTGCACCTCCGTGGCCAGCCGGACGTGTTCCGGGTTCGTCACCGTGAACCGTTCCTCCGTGAGGATGACCAGGGTTCCCAGCGCACCCACGGGTTCCACGCGCACGGGAGCAGGGAGCGGTGGGAGGGTCCCTCTCTGGCGGGAGAAGTAGGTCATCCAGCCCAGGAAGGTGCCTGGTGCCCCCGAAGCAGACGCCTGATCCCGGTACTGCTCGGATGCAACGACTCCCCAGTCAGGCTCCCAACTATGAACCAAGGCACGGAGCAACTCGGCCAAGACAGGTGCAACCATGACGCGTCCAGCCACTTCGCCTTGAGCAGGAAGACTGATCACACAGTTTGCAGTCGGCTGGGCATCCGCGGAGCCGCAGTAGCCACCGACCCCGGTTGTTTCGTCCTCGTGTGGGCCTGTCCAGAGCCAATAGCGAAAGGCATCGCCAATCCGGTTCTTCTTCCGAGCGAACAACTGCAGGAAGGATTCACGGTCTGTCTGAAATGTGCGTGAGCGCGCTGCTTCGAACGTCCATCCGGTTTCGTGCCACTGACGCCACGAAGGTTCAATGCGGCCCAGACTGTCGAACAGCGCTTCCGCTCGGCGGGCGCAAGACTCAGCGTCCTCATGTCGCCCGGGCCAGTAGGTCCCCAGGTAGTAGCTGTCCGTCATGCGGTCCGTGGTGGTCATTGAGCGGGAGGGATGAAGCGTACTTCCACATTAACGCCTCGGAGCCTGAACAGCGCACGCAAGGCGTCCGCGAACCGCTCCTCCGCGACCACCCAGCGAACGCGTACACCTCCAGAGACCCTGAGCTGGCGCTCAGCCTGCTCGACCAGAGGATCAGCTCCCTGAAAGAAGTTTTTTGCCTTCAGGTCGGCACCAAAGAACTGCTCGTAACCAGGGCCCTTGGCCTCCAGCAGAACGCTCTCCTCCGAGTCGAAGCCGTCGAAGTCGACATCCTGGTCCCCCCGCTTGACCCGATACGCGGAGCCCTTCGGCGCTCCCGTCACCTGGGCTTGATAGTCGCGGGCCCGGTCGGACATCGACTCATTCACCTGCACCCATTTGCCCGGGCCTCCTGGACTGCTCGGAGGCGGTGGGCCCACCGTGACCATGGCCACCGCCGTGGACGCGAGCGTCACCTCCACCACTCCGCCCACCACCGCCACGGAGCTCACGTCCCGCACGAGTGCCACGTTGAAGCCCGCCTGCGCCGTGCCCAGCCGCACCGCGTCCGGGAAGCCCGGCATCAACGTCAGCGCCGACGACAGTCCCACCGTCACGCCGTGACTCACCAGCACCGTCACCGCGAGCACGAAGACACGCGCCACGTCTGGCCCCAGCGCTTGCGCGAAGACTTCCGCCGCCTCCTCCAGCTCCTGGAACGTCCGCGCCCGGTCCGTCGCCGCCTTCAGCGCACCGCACGCCCGCACCACCGCGAGGAACGACTGCACCCCCACGTACGCCAGGAACACGGCGGCAATCACCGCGGCGGCCTTCGTAAACACGGGCTCCGGCGCCGCCGCCAGCACCACCCAGGAGGCAATCGCTCCCGATACCACGGACACGAAGAACGCCGGGTTCAGCGTGTCCTCCAGCGCGTCCCCAATGCTCGCGCGCAGTGGGTCCAACGACATGCCCACCGCGAGCGTCAGCCGGTCCAGTTCGCCGAAGCCCGCGCCGTCCTCCAGCAGGGACAGACAATCCCCCGGTGCCTCATGCGCCCGGCACCACCGCCCGTACCGCTCCCGCAGCATGAACCCGAGCCCCCGGTCCAGCTCCGCGCCCTTCCTGGCGACCGCGCGCACCACCCTCGGTGACCGCACTGTCAGCGGCACGTCCAGCACCAGCCGCGTCAGCGCCTCCTCGAACTCCCGAGCGCTGACCGGCACCCGCCGGTCCCACGTCGCAGGGACATACGTCCGCGTCTCCCGCTCCGTGCGCAGCCGCACCGTGGGTCCGCTGGCGCACCCCACCCAGAACACCAGCAACAGCGGCCAGCAAACAGTCCGACTCCACGGTTTCGCATCCAAACCCGTCTCCAGTCCACGGCGTAACGTCACCCTGCTAGGCTTGCTATTCCTCAAATGCCAACAAGGCAGGGAGTGACAATGCGCATCCAATCCATCCTGAGCGGTGTGGTGCTGACGGCGGGCCTGATGCTCGCGGGCTGTGGCGGTGTGGAGCCCACCGAGGAGGCGCAACAGCCGGACCTCGCCACGCGCAAGGACCGGCTCCCCCCCTGCAGCGGGACCGAGCAGTACAGCCGCGTGTTCTACAGCGACCCCGGGTTCACCAATGAAGTGGGCCGTTGGAGGTGTTACTGCGGCGAGGGCAGTGCCTGGGTCTCCGGCCAGTGGCAGGGCGCGCCCTACTCCCGCGAAGAAGACGTGCTGGAGTGCTACTGAGGTTCCTGCCCCACGGCTAGACTGCCCCGAGGATCGCGAATGTCTCCCCGGTCCTCGGAGCCAGGATGACGTCGATTTCGGATGAGACCCACGAGCGCATCACCGACCTCTGCGCCCAGGGAGACGCGGCCGCCGGCGACGACGACTTCGAACAGGCCTTGAAACACTTCAAGGCCGCCCTCGCCTTGATTCCGGAACCCACCCGCGACCATCAGCAGAACACCTGGGTGCGCGCCGCCATCGGCGACATGTACTTCCAGCTCGAGCGCTTCGAGGACTGCCACGAGCACTTCCGCGAAGCCGTCCATTCACCGGGCGGACTCGGCAATCCCTTCATCCACCTGCGGCTCGGCCAGAGCGCCCTGGAGCTGGGAGACGAAGCCCGCGCCGCCGACGAGCTGGCCCGCGCGTACATGGGTGGCGGCGAGGAGATCTTCGAGAGCGAAGACGCGAAGTACCTGGAGTTCATCCAGCCCCGCCTGCTGCCACCCCAGGACGCCTGAAGGACCCGGGAACCCGAGCGCCGGGCCCTCCGCTCGACCCGGCACCTCACGGGCGCGGGGCATGCACACCCTGAGGCGTGAAATCGCTCTCGCGCGGAGGCGCCGATGACACGCCAGCAGCCGAACCCCACGACGACCCCAGCCAAGGCTCCAAGCGCCGTCCGTCCCTTCTTCCCCGAGGGCTTCCGCGAAGGCGACGAGGACGTCAACGGCACGCGGATCCACTTCGTCATCGGAGGCAAGGGCAGCCCCGTCCTGCTGCTGCACGGCTACACGCAGACACACCTCATGTGGTGGCGCCTGGCGCCGGAACTCGCGAAGCAGCACACCGTGATCATCCCGGACCTGCGAGGCGCCGGTGCCTCGGCTGCCCCCGCGCAGGGCTACGACAAGGAGACGATGGCCCGCGACATGCGCGCGCTGGTGAAGAAGCTCGGCTTCGACAAGGTCTCCGTCGTGGGCCACGACATCGGCCTGATGGTCGCCTACGCCTACGCCGCCCAATTCCCCGACGAGGTCGAACGCCTGGCCCTCCTGGACGCGTTCCTGCCGGGAATCGAGCCCTGGTCCGACCAGGTCATGAGCAGCCTGGCCGTGTGGCACTTCACCTTCAACGGCCCCACCGCGGAGAAGCTGGTGCAGGGGCGTGAGCGCATCTACTTCGACCACTTCTGGACCGACTTCGCCGCCAATCCCCAGGCGGTCGGCGAAGCGGAGCGGCAGGCGTACACGGAGGCCTACGCGGCCCCGGGCCGGCTCCATTCGACGTGGGGCTACTTCCAGGCGCTGGAGCAGGACAAGAAGGACTTCCGGGAGCTGGCCCGGAACAAGCTCCCCATGCCCGTGATGGTCATTGGCGGTGACAAGTCCATGGGCGAACCGCTCGTCGCGCAGACGCGCGCGGTGGCGACCCAGGTCGAACCCCACATCCTCCGGGACACCGGCCACTGGGTGACCGAGGAGCGACCGGAGGAGGTCCGCCAGCTGCTCGGCGACTTCCTCCGGGCATGACGCCTGGACTCCAGACACGCTTCAGGCCCCGAAGCCTCCCAGCGCCGTGCGGCTGAAGCTGGCCGCGCCCTGGCTGACGCGCACGGCGGACTGGCTGAACACCTGGAACGCGGCGCGGATCTCCTGGGCGCTCTGTCCCGGCGTGAGGATCCACCGGTCCGCGATGCCCATCTCCTGGAACACGCGCCGGAAGTCCGTCACGCCGTCGTCAATGCCCATCGCCGCGACGATGTGGTTCTCCACCCGGTGCAGGTCCTTCACCAGCGCCGCCACGTCCTTCGCCCGCGCCTTCTGCGAGCCCGCGTCCGCGCCGTCGGTGATCAGCAGCGTCACCGTGCGCACCGGCACCCCGTTGCCGCTGAACTCCTGCGCCTTCGCCAGCACCGTACCCAGCAGCACCACCGCCTGGTCGTACAGCGGCGTCCCCATGTCCGCCGAGTAGTTCCCCGAGTGCATCCGCACCACGTCCTCCAGCGGCCGGAACGGATTGAGCACGTGCCCGTTCAGGTAGCGCGTGTGGAACAACACGCCGTCCTTCTGCTGGCTCGCCAGCAGCGCATCCAGCACCAGGTTGTGCCCGTCGCACACCGTCTTCGTGTGCCCCGCGTGCGAGATGCTCCCGGAGTCATCCGGCATCACCGTCACCAGCACAACCTCGCTGGCCTGCACGTCGTCCACGTGGATGCCCAGGCCTGCTTGAATCTGCGCTCCCAGGTCCACCACCGTGAGCGTCTGCAACCCCGCGGGGCTGAGGATGCCCTCCGCGTGCGCGTCCTCGAAGAGCTTCGTGACACCCGTCCCGTTCGCCTTGCTCATGTCCGTGTCTCCCTTCGTGTCAGTGCCAATGCCAGACGTCACGCCAGGTGCAGGTCCGGCCAGCTCGCCAGCGGATCCGTCGACTTCACCAGGTGCATGCCCGCGTCCGCGAAGCGCTTGAGCGCCGCGTCCGCCTGCGGCGTGAAGTCCGCCGCGAAGCCGCCCTTGCCGTCCGGCACCGTCACCGACGACATGCAGTCCGTCAGCAGGTACACCTTGCGAGCCAGCGCCGCGTCCTGCGCGACGATCTCCCCCAGCAGGTCGTCGATGCTGCTCTTCACGCAGTGGCTGGCGGCCTGCCCGCCAATCACCACCGCGTCCGACGTGAGCAGCGTCTTCAGGAACTGCGTGTTGCGCTGCGCGAGCGGCTGGCCGTCATGCCGCATCAGCACCTCCGGCCGCATCACCGAGTAGTTCTCCGTCAGCGGGTTGCCGCCCTTCACCTCCACCCACGACTGCATGCCGCGCGCGTACGAGTGGAACAGCCGCGCCTCCTGCACCACGCCCGACAGCGCGTGCCCGTCGCTGCCCAGCAGGCAGTGCGGCGGCCACAGGTAGAGCGTGTACTTCCCCGCGCGCTCCAGCTCCTCGCAGTAGAACTTCACCTGCTTGAGCAGCCACGGGTAGTTGCCGCCGCACAGCCACTTCGCCATCGCCGGGTTCGGCCGGGCCTGGCCGCGCTCAAGCTGCTCGCGAGTCACCTCGCGGTACGGCTGGAGCGGCTGGTCGTCCTGGTCCACCCAGAACGACGGGAAGAAGATCTGGTAGGCGAAGTGCGTGTCCAGGGTCGCGGTGACGTTCGTCAGCGTGCCCAGGTTCCGGTAGATGAACTCCGCGATGCGGCGGTTGTCGTCGATGGCCCCCCGCCCGCTGCGCCCCGCCACGTACAGCGAGCCGTCCGGGAAGCAGAAGTCCTTCTGCACGTCGATGAGCAGCAGGTGCAGGTTGAAGCGGTCCGTGGCCGCCGCCGTCACGCCCTGCGCCGCCTTCCAGGCGCCGGCGTCCCGCTGGAGCTTCCCTGCGTTCGGGCCGTAGCCGTACTCCGCCGCGTGGTTGGCATTGTAGAACCCGGGCAGCGGCAGTTCCTTCGCATTCGCCTTCGTCATGTCCATCCCCCTGTCTGTGTTTCAGCTCATCCGCAACACGGTGAGGTCCTGAGCCCCCACCACCGTCAATCCCTCTCGCGACAGCAGCAGCCCCCGGCCCGCGTCCACGAACGGCTCCGCGTCCGGGAACTCGCGCACCGCCTCCAGCCGCCCCTGCCGGTGCTCCACGCGCGTCAGCCCCGCGTCCGTGGCGCAGAAGAGCGCGCCCCCCACCGCGCACTTCCCGCGCAGCGTCCCCAGCCACGAACCGTCCCCCGCGTCGGCCCGGGCGCTCGCGCGCACCGCCCCGTCCGGCCCCAGCAGCACCGCGTGATGCACCGTGCGGCCGCCGGCCTCCTCCGCGAGCAGCAGCCACACCGAGTCCCCGTCGAACACGGCCTCCGCGTCCAGCAGCTGCCCCGACGGCCACGGCAGCGCGAGCCCGTCCCTCAAGCCCTTGCGCTCCACGCTGAACAGGAAGGCCCCCCTCAGCCCCGCCGCGCGGTGGAACCCCAGGCCGAACCGGGGCCCCACGAACAGCCGCGTCTGTCCTTGCAGCACGTCGCCCCACCGCTCGGGGCCGTACGTCCCGTCCCGCCACAGCCCGCCGCCCACCGCCCAGAACCGGTGGCTGGCATTGGCCGCGAACACCGGCCGGTTTTCACAGACGTCCACGCCCAGGAACTCCGGCCCCCGGCCCGGCGTGAACACCGCCACGCGCCCGCCCTGCCCCAGCAGCGTCACGTCCCCCTGCACCGCCCAGCGCAGCGACGGATCCAGCGCGCCCTGCATCACCGTGCGGCCGTCCTCGCGGCGGTACGCGCCGTCCGCGTGGTAGACGAAGCGCACCGTCCCGTCCTCCGCGCTCGCGTGCACCAGCACGCCGCGCGTCGTGAACTTCCGCTTCGCCGTCACCTGCCCGCGCACCGCCGACACGGGCGTGGCCGCCACAGTCGCGTTCGGCTGACACGTGGGGCACGAGGCCCGCGCATGCTCCAGGCCGCACGACCCGCACACCGAGAAGCGAAGCCCCTCCAGCACCGGCAGCGGGAACGCGCCGCGCCGGTCCTCCACGAACACCTGGTGGAACAGGTGCAGCACTTCATCCGGCAGCGAGGCCCGGGGCAGCGCGGGCTTCGGGTACTGCACGTCCGGGTGGAACACGGTGACGCGCTGGAGCAGCCGCCCCACCGCGTTCAGCCGGGCCCCCTGCGCCTTCGGCTTGTGGATGCCGCCCTGCGGCCCCACGCACAGCAGCGACTGCATCACGGTGACGGCGAAGGCATACCAATCACTCTCCACCGTCGCCGGCCGCGCGGGCGTCAGCGCCTGAGCGCCCGCGTCCAACCGCAGCGGGTCCAGGAACTTCTCCGTGAACACCGGGCAGACGTACGGACCGAACTGGAAGCTGTCCGCGTCGATGAAGTACGCGTCCGGGCCCACCGTCAGCACGTTCAGGTCGTTGAAGTCCCCCACCACCACGCCGCCCGCGTGCACCGCCCCCAGCACGCGGTGCAGCCCCGCCAGCACCGTCACCGCGTCCGCGGCCTTGCCTCCCGCGCGCCGGAACGCCGGCTCGCTCCACCGGCGCAGCGGCTCCACGCCGTCCAGCTTGCGCATCGCATAGCCCAGCACCTCCACGCCCTTCTTGTCCGTGGCCAGGGCCTGCGGCGTCACCACGCGCGCCGGCAGGCCCGTGGGGAACGCGCGCAGCTTGCGCTGGTGCTCCGCGAGCCGCGCCTTCGCGGCGGCCTGCTCGGGCACGAGGCCCAGGTAGTCCGGGTGCTCGGGCCGCTTGAAGACCTTGAGGGCGCGGCCATCGCCCAGGTCATACACATCCGCCTCGCCGCCCTTGCCCAGCGCGCGCTGCGGATCCAACCGGACCTTCTTCCCCTCCAGCCAGACGTCCATGGCCTCACGCCCTCCCCATCCTGCGGCGCAGCACCACCAGCGTGGTGTCGTCCGTCAGCAGCCCCGGCGCGCGCAAGAGCCGCCGCTCCGTGAAGTCCGCGCGCACCGACTCGCGGTTGAGCTGCGCCAGCCGCCGTCGCACCGCGTCCGGGTTCGTGAAGTAGCGGTCGTCCGTCCAGAACCGCGACAGCGGGCCCACCGGCTCGTCGCGCTCCGGCAGCCGAGCCTGCGAAAGGCCCAGCAGGTCCCCCACCCCGTCCGTGCCCACCAGCAGCGCGTGCACGTCGTCCGTGGGCAGCAGCGCCCGGGGCACCAGCGGCACGTCCTCGCCGCGCAGCAGCGCGTACGCCAGATACGGCGGCGCGTTGCCCGGGAACGGCCCCAGCGCGTGCACCTGTCCGTTGAGCATCCACACCCCGTCCCCCGACGAGAAGACGAGCGTATGCGCCGGCGTCATCACCGCCCCCACCAGCGTGAAGAGCAGGTCCCCCAGCACGTCCCGCCCCAGCGCGGACGCCAGCCCCTCCATCAGCTCCAGCACGTCCCCGCGCAGCTCCGGAAGGAAGTCCGGCCCGTCCACCGGCTCGCCCCGCGCCAGCCGCGCCTGCGCCGCCTGCGCCAGCCGCCGCACGCCCAGCTGCGCCCCCAATTCGCTGCACGGCTGGCTGCCACACCCGTCCGCCACCACCACCACCAACCCGTGCGCGCTCTCCCGGACGCAGGCGGCGTCCTGGTTGTTGCGTCCCGAGCGCGCGTGCTCCCGGCCCTGCACCGAACCCACCGCGACGTCGAAGGGCAGCGTGGACATGGCTCTCCCGTGGCCCTCGAAGGGCACGCACGACACAGGAACCTGCTGGCGAGTGGACGGCCCCGCGCCGCCCCGACTTCGTGTATCTACGACACAAACATAGTGTCTGAATGACACGAAGTCAAGGCGACGTGGGACAACCTGTCAGCGGAGGGCCTGGGAGGTGGCGGGAGGTGTGGGGCCTACAGCTCGAAGTTGAAGCCGGCCTTCTCGAGCTGTTTGTACTTCTTGTGGTCGAACCGGTAGAGGCGCGCGGCGCGGTGGGAGACGTCCTGCTCCACCTCGTCCAGCTCCTCCAAGAGGTCCATGGCGAGGATCTTCTTGCGGAAGTTGCGCTTGTCGAGCTCGCGCTCCAGCACCGTCTCGTACAGCCGCTGGAGCTGGGACAGCGTGAACTTGGGCGGCAGCAGCTCGAAGCCGATGGGCTGGTAGCGCACCTTGCCCTTGAGCCGTTGCAGCGCGGTGGCCAGCACGTCCGCGTGGTCGAACGCGAGCTTCGGCGTGTCCCAGACGGAGAACCACGCCGCCTCGCGCGCGTCGGTGGACGCCTGGAGGTGGTGCGCGGACAGCTTCACCAGCGCGAAGTACGCCACGGTGATGACGCGCCCCCGGGGGTCGCGGTCCGGCGCGCCGAACGTGTAGAGCTGCTCCAGGTGGCTGGTGCGCAGGCCCGCCTCCTCCTCCAGCTCGCGGCGCGCGGCGTCCTCCAGGGACTCCTCCATGCGCACGAAGCCGCCGGGCAGCGCCCACCGGCCCTGGTACGGCTCCACGCCGCGCTGGATGAGCAGCACCTTGAGGTCCTCCTCGTCCAACCCGAAGACGACGCAGTCCACCGTCACCGCCGGGCGCGGGTACTCATAGGTGTGGCTCATGGGGAAACCCTCCGGCCGGCATCGTGTCCAGAGGACACGGTGCCGGCAAGGGGTGTGTTCAGGACGCCGAGCGCGGCAGCAGCTTGAAGGCCACCTGCCGCCCCTGGCCGCCCTTCACCGCCAGGTGGATCCACAGCACGGCCAGGTGCTCCAGCAGGCTCGCGTTGCGCAGCGGGCCGCAGTCCACGGGCTGGAAGCCCGCCTGCTTCGCGATGGCGGCCACGGTGTCCTTCGCCGCCGCGTCGTCACCGGCCAGCTGCACGTCCACCGCCATGCCCGACAGCGCCGGGTCGCCGTGGAACTCCGCGCCAAAGGTGTTGAACGCCTTCACCCAGCGCGCGCCCGGGACCGCCTTCGCCAGCGCCGCGGTGAGGGAGCCCTCGGGGACCGGGACCACGGTGGGGCCGCTCGCGTCGAAGAGCACCGGGTTGTTGCAGTCCACGGCCACCTTGCCCGTCAGGTCCCCCGCGTCCCGCGCGGCGGCGACGGCGGCCGTGGAGGGCACCGCGAAGAACACCACGTCCGCCCAGGCCGCCACGTCCCGCACGCTGCCCGCCTGGGCCTGGCCACCGCACCGCTCCAGCAGGGCCTTCACGTCCGCGCCGGGCCGGACCCCGAAGCGCACCGGGAACCCGCTCCGCGCCAGCCGCACGCCCAGGTTCCCGCCCACGTTGCCCACGCCAATGATTGCAATCTTCACGTCCGCCATGACCTGCCTCCGCGTGTCCGTCCGTCAGTGTCCCAGGGCCTGGATGACGAGCCGCGCCGTCTCCCGCCCCGAATTCTGCTGCTGCCCGGTGATGAGCTGGCCGTCGCGCACGGCGAACGGCTTCCAGGCCCCCGCGCGCACGAAGTTGGCGCCCCGCTCGCGAGCGACGTCCTCGATGCGGAAGGGCATCACCTTGCGCCCCACCATCTGGTCGGCCGCATCCTCCTCCACGTTGGCGAAGCCCGTCATCGTCCGGCCCTCCAGCAGCGGCCGTCCATCCGACAGCCTCACGTCCAGCAGCGCCGCCGTGCCGTGGCAGAGCGCGGCGGTGACCTTGCCGGCCTCCAGGAAGCCGCGCAGCAGCCCCTGCAGCGCGCGGTCCTCGCGGAAGGTGAACATGGGGGACTGCCCTCCGCAGACGAGGATGGCGTCGTAGTCCTCCACCCGCGCGTCGGACAGCTTGCGCGTCGTCTCCAGCAGGGCCGCGTGCCGGGGGCTGTGAAGAAAGCCCAGGCTGAGGAGGTCGTGCGCGGAGTAGCCGCTGGGGTCGCGCGGGTCGCTCAGCGCGTCGGGCGTCACCCGGCCGCCCTGGGGACTGGCCAGCTCCACCGCGTAGCCGACCTCCGTCATCTCCATGTACGGGTGCACCAACTCCGACGCCCAGAAGCCCACCGGCCCTCCCAGCGTGGTGGAGACAGCGGGGTTGGCCACGACCATCAACACCCGCTTCTGGGAGGACACCTTCGCCTGGGAACCCTGCTCTTGCATCGTCCGCTCCTGTCGCCTGGGCCGGGAGCGTCACGCCCCGGGCCGTTCGTGGAGGGCAAGATGCGGTGGGGGACGGGTTTCATGCCAGTGAATCCCCTGCAAGGTTATGTTTCGCCGCATGAAACTGGCGTCGGTGGACCTGAACCTGCTGGTGGCCCTGGAGGCGCTCCTGCGCGAGGGCAGCGTGACGAAGGCGGGGCTCAGCATGGGGCTGAGCACCCCGGCCATGAGCCACGCCCTGGCGCGGCTGCGCACGCAGCTGGACGACCCGCTGCTGGTGCGCGCGGGCCGGGGCATGGTGCTGACGCCGCGCGCGGTGGCGCTGCGGCCCCGGTTGCAGGCGCTGCTGTCGGAGGTGGGCACGGTGCTGTCGCCCGCGCGCACGTTCGAGCCCGCGCGGCTGGAGCGCACCTTCCGCATCCACGCCACGGACCACGTGCTGACGGTGCTGGGCACGGCGCTGGACCGGCTGGTGCGGCGCGAGGCTCCCGCGGTGACGCTCCAGTTCCTGCCCAACTCGCCGGACGACGGCGCGATGTTGCGCGAGGGAAGCATCGACCTGGCGGTGGGCGTCTACGTGGACCTGCCGCCGGAGCTGCGCACGCGCAAGCTGTTCACCGACCGCTTCGTGTGCGTGGTGCGAAGGGACCACCCCACGGTGAGGCGCACGCTGACGCTGGAGCAGTACCTCGCGCTGGAGCACCTGCAGGTGGCCCCGCGCGGCAGGCCCGGCGGCTACGTGGACACGGTGCTGGCGGTGCGCAACCAGCGCCGGCGCGTCGCGCGCGCGGTGCCGTACTTCCTGGCGGGGCTGCAACTGGTGGAGGGGTCCGACTACGTCCTCACCATCTCCGAACGGGTGGCGAAGGCGGTGGCGCCCCGGCTGAAGCTCAAGCTGCTGCCGCCGCCCCTGCCCCTGGAGCCCTACACCCTCACGCTGCTGTGGCACCCGCGCGAGGACGCCGAACCCGCGCACCGCTGGCTGCGCGACGTGTTCGTCCGGGCCGCGCGCGCCGCCGCGCCGTGAGGGGCCCTCCCTGCGTCAGACCGCGACGAGCCGGCCCAGCCGTCGCCAGTCGACCAGTTGGACGTTCTCCTCCGCCAGGTCGAACTCCAGCGAGCGGCGCATGCCCAGCACGTCGCCGCCCATCTGGAAGGGCACGTCGCGGTCGAAGTCCATCCGCAGGCGCTCCACGAAGAAGTCGTGCATGCGCGGCATGGGGTGCTCGCCGCGCCACAGGCGGAACATGTTGCGCGTGGCCTCCATCACGCCCGCGCCG